>JAKSBG010000106.1 GCA_022361255.1 Verrucomicrobiales bacterium | reverse complement strand
GATCGAGACGAGCCGCTCGAATATGGAGCTGCTCGACGCCTTTGTGGACTTTCAATACCCGAACGAGATCGGTCCGGGTGTCTACGACATCCACTCACCCCGCGTGCCGGCAGAGGAGGAAATGGTTCACCTGATGAACAAGGCCGGGGCAGTGCTTCCGCGGCGCAATCTCTGGGTGAATCCCGACTGCGGGCTCAAGACCCGGGCGTGGGAAGAGGTGAAACCAAGCCTCGCCCATATGGTCGCCGCCGCCCGGGAACTCCGGGCCAAGCAGCCCTCGGCTGTCTGACAAAACCCCATTCAACCCTGTTTAGTCACTGACTCACCCCTGTTCGGCGGAGCGGGTTTCCTCGAGCCCGCTCCGCTCGCCTGCTTTCCCATTTCCATGACTACTCCCTTGCAAGCCTACCCTGTGAAGACCACTCCCGACCAAGTCGACAACACGACGGTAGCTTACCTTGCCAACCTCGCCGAGACGGCGAAGGTTTCTCCCACCATCGCGAAGTCTATCGTCCAGGAACTCGTCGACCAGCGCCGTCACCTCAAGCTGATCGCCAGCGAGAATTATTGTTCGCTTTCGACGCAGCTCACGATGGGTAACCTGCTCACCGACAAATACGCCGAGGGCTACCTCTACTCTCGCTTTTATGCCGGCTGCGACAATGTCGATGCGATCGAAGCCGAGGCGTGCGAACAGGCGAAAAAGCTCTTCGGAGTCGATCATGCCTACGTGCAGCCTCACAGTGGCGCCGATGCCAACATGGTCGCCTACTGGGCTATCCTCAATGCAAGGGTTGTGGCGCCTGCCCTCGAGGAACGCGACGAAAGCAATCCCGCTAATCTCAGCGTCGAGGACTGGAACGAAGTCCGCGAAATCACAGGGGGGCAACGCCTTCTCGGACTCGATTACTACTCCGGGGGGCACCTCACCCACGGTTACCGCCACAATCTCTCGGCACAGATGTTCGAGGCGCATTCCTACGCGGTGGACAAGTCCACGGGTCTGCTCGACTACGACGCCATCGAAAAGCAGGCGCTCCACTTGAAGCCGCTGATACTACTCGCCGGCTACAGCGCCTACCCGCGCAAGATCGACTTCCGCCGGATGCGGGAGATCGCCGACAAGGCCGGTTCCGTTTTGATGGTCGACATGGCGCACTTCGCCGGGCTCGTGGCGGGGAAGGTCTTCACCGGAGACTACGATCCCTGTGCTCACGCCCATGTCGTTACTACGACGACTCACAAGACCCTGCGCGGTCCCCGTGGTGGTGCCGTTTTCTGCACCGAAGAATTCGCGGAGTATGTCGACAAGGGGTGTCCCATGGTGCTCGGTGGGCCGCTTCCGCACGTCATGGCCGCGAAAGCGGTGGCCTTCACCGAAGCGAACACACCGGAGTTTCAATCCTACGCCCGGAACATCGCGAGCAACGCGGTCGCCCTCGCCGAAGCCTGCATCGCTGAAGGCATGACGGTGCCGACGAATGGCACCGACAACCACCTGCTTCTCGTCGATGTGCGCGGATACGGATTGAACGGTCGCCAGGCCGAGGGTGCTCTTCGGCGCGCCGGTTTCACACTGAACCGCAACTCACTCCCTTTCGATCCGAACGGCCCGTGGTACACCAGCGGCCTTCGCATCGGAACTCCGGCGATCACCACACTCGGTATGGGGCCTGAAGAGATGAAGGAGATCGCTGCTGTGATGAATCTGGTCCTTTCGAACACGAAGCCCGAAACAATCCGAAAGGCCGGGCAAGCAGACAAGCCGAGTAAGGCTAAATTCGTCGTTGATCCAGTCGCGGAAAGGGAAGCTCGCAAGCGCATCGATGGGCTGCTCGATCGGTTTCCGGTATATCCTCATCTGGATGTCGAGGCATTGTCGGCGTTTCTCTAGTCACCCAGTAACCCACCAAACATATCATGCACATCAAAGACATCCTCGACGATTCGGAGGGGCCCACGATCTCCTTCGAATTCTTCCCGGCAAAGACCGCAGCTTCGCGGGCGAAGCTGCGTGAGACAATCGAGACGCTTTCTGCAGCCAATCCCGCCTTCGTCAGCATCACCTACGGAGCCGGGGGATCGACTCGGGAGGCGACCCAGGAGTTGGTCCGGCATGTGAAGGGTAACACCGCACTCACACCCGTGCCGCATTTCACCTGCGTGAACCACTCCCGGGACGAAATCGACGCGACTCTTCGAGATTACGCGGGAATGGGGATCGGCAATGTGCTGGCTCTACGTGGAGATGCACCACGAGATCGTCCTGATCACGACCATGGCACCGACTTTTGTCGACACGCGACCGACCTCGTTCGCTACATCCGACAATTCAATGCCACTGGTGTGCATCCCGATCACCGCGGTTTCGGGATCGGAGTGGCCGGTTTTCCGGAAGGTCATCCCGCCACGCCGAACCGACTTCTCGAGATCGACTACCTCAAAGCCAAAGTCGATGCCGGAGCAGACTACATCTGCACCCAGCTCTTTTTTGACAACCGCGACTTTTACGATTTTGTCGAGCGCTGCGACGTTGCCGGTATTCGCATTCCCATCCTCGCCGGAATTCTTCCGATCACCAGTATCGCCAGCCTGAAGCGGATGTCCGAGCTTGCCGCCGGTGCGCGGGTTCCCGGGAAACTGTTGCGCCGTCTATTCGAGGCAAAAGACAATGAGTCCGTCTATAAGATCGGAATTGATCACGCGAGCGAGCAGTGTGCGGACCTGTACCGAAACAACATCGCCGGGATTCATTTTTACACTCTCGATCAGGCCGACCCGACTCTGGAGATTTTGGGACGGATTGAGAATGGCGTGGCGACAATTCCCGGTCGCTTGAACCCCGCTCCAGCCATGCCGTCGGAGCGCGCAAAGATTCGAGCAGTCTGAGTACCGTTTCCCATCGTTCCCGGGATGCGTCTACAGGCAATTTCTTCCAGTCTGATTCTCTATCTTGCTGCAGTGGTGAGGTTTTTTGCCACTTTTGCGTCATTTTCCGCTCCTCAAACTGTCCTCACGCCCGGAAAGCGTGTCCGAATGGGCAGGTGATACGTACACCGGACTCTTCCGGCTTCCTCAAGTATTGCGTGCGGTTGCTGCCCGAACGCGGGCCGTCTTACTGCTTCCCGTTGAATTTCGGACTTTCACTTCGTCCCGATTTGCCTTTTGCTCGAATCACACGCACACGTTCTCCGAAAATCCCATGCCCAGCGAAAATCTCATCCCGAATCTCGAAAGTATTGTCGGTAGCAAGCATGTCCTTACGGGCGAGGGGCGTACTGCCTACTACCGATCCGGATTTCGTTCCGGGATCGGCTCTGCCGCCGCCGTCGTGTTTCCCGGGACACTGCTGGAACAGTGGAAGGTTCTGGAGGAATGCGTAAACGCGAACTGCGCCGTCATAATGCAAGCAGCGAAAACCGGATTGACGGAGGGTTCGTGTCCCAGCGGGTTCGACTATGACAGGCAGGTGGTGGTGGTGAACATTACCCGCATCAAGAAAATCACATTGTTGAATGGGGGAAAACAAGCACTCGTTTTTCCCGGCACAACTCTCCATGAACTTGAGCAGGAGCTGGCGAAAGTGGGGAGGGTTCCGCATTCTGTGATTGGGTCCACCACGATCGGGGCAACGGTTGTCGGTGGTATCGCAAACAACGCGGGAGGAGCGTTGTGTAAACGGGGGTCCTCGTACACGGAGTTAGCGATGTTCGCCAGAGTGAAGCGTGACGGAAGTCTCGAACTGGTGGACCATTTAGGGATCCAAAACCTCGGGGAAACGCCTGAAGAGATCTTTTCCTCTCTCGAGAATGAGACCTTCTCCGACTCTGATGTCGGTGATTATGAGAAACCGGCATCAGATCGTGAATACGGGTCTCGAATCCGCGATCTTGAGTCCGGGACTCCAAATCGATTTAACGCAGATCCGCGGCGCCTCTACGAAGTGAGCGGAAGCGCAGGGAAAGTGGCGGCCTTTGCCGTGCGGGTGGATACTTATCCCGCGCCGAAGATGAAGCAGGTGTTTTTCCTCGGCACAAACAACCCGGAGGATTTCGATGTCTTACGGCGCGATGTTCTTGGCAAATTCGAAGAACTTCCCGAAATGTGCGAATACATGAACCGTGGGATTTTCGATGTCGCCTGCAAATACGGAAAAGATGTATTTCTTTCGATCAAGCATCTCGGCACCAAACGTCTTCCGAAAGCTTATGCATTGAAGTCGAGCGCAGAATATCACCTTAACAAGATCCCGTTCCTTCCGAAGTTCCTTCCTGATTTGTTTCTCTACTATGTGAGCCAACTCTTTCCGAAGCATTTGCCGGAACGAATGCTTCAGTACCGAGACAAGTTCGAATATTATCTCATTCTTGTGACAGCCGATGATTGCATCGACGAAACGAGACGCTACCTCACTGACAAGTGGAGTCAGAGGGACGGTGTTGATTTCTTCGAATGCACTGAGAGCGAACAGGAAGCAGCTCTTCTCCACCGGTTCGCTGCCGCCGGTGCCGCGATTCGGTATCAGAATTTGCACCAGAGGACCACGGAGGAAGTTCTCGCGCTGGATATTGCTCTCCAGGGCAATGACCCTGACTGGGTCGAAGAACTACCGTCCGAAATTACGGAGCATCTCGAGCTGGCCCTCTACTACGGTCACTTCATGTGTCACGTTTTTCACCAGGATTACATCTTCAAGAAAGGGACCGACGTTGCCGCAATCAAAAAGAAGATGCTGGAACGCCTTGACCGGAAAGGTGCGGAGTATCCCGCTGAACATAATGTGGGACATATGTATAAAGCGGGGGACACTCTGAGAAATTTTTACGACGAGTTGGATCCGACGAATACTTTTAATCCCGGCATCGGAAAAACAGAGAAATCCCGTCGAGCTCTTTTTACTTAGCGCGGTAAACGAATTCCGGGAAAGGGGAGGTTCGAACTGATTGCTTCGGGAACACCCCGGGGGAAACGGCACAGGGTGACTCGCCCGGCCGCTTAATTACGTCGACTGTCCTGAAGCTGTTGAGAAAGCGGTCATCTTCGGCTGGTAGCGAATTCTCCGGGATCAAGAATCCTTCGGCCAGACGCCAGCGTTTCGTCCGAACGACAAGACTCGGGAATTTCTGACTATTCCCGATTTCGGCCGTCTGAAATTTGGATGACCGGCATTGTGGGGGCTGACGAATAGAGCAGCACCAAAAGAAAGATCACGGTTTCACGGAAATAAAATTATTTCATGGAAATTAAAACGGGGTAGGATCGTCATTGTGAAAGTTACGATTCAATCAGTTGCGGACAGAGCAGGAGTCTCGATCGGAACGGTCAGTCGAGTTCTCAATCAGGATCCTTCGGTCAGTCCTGAGATGTGTGAGCGCGTTCAGAATTCTGTTCAGCAACTGGGATACAAGCCACTCAGGAAGCGAAAGGCTGACGCCAGGAAGGAAACCGGTCTTGCCGGAAAAACGGTTGGCTTGCTGACAATCGGAATGGACCCGTCACTGTCCCACCTGCCGGTGATCACCGCCGCAATTGACGGCATCCGGCAGGCTTGCCACGAACTCGGCGCTAACCTCCGGATTTGTGATGCTCCTGATCCTGCGACAAGGCCGATGTGGATCAAAGGCATTCAGTGCGATGCCTGGCTTATCAAAGGGGCAATGCAGGGCGACCTGATCGCCGCCACGCATCCGGATCTATTGCAACAGATGCAACGCAACCCCTGCGTGTGGTTTCACGGCAGGCCCGGTGGCGCGCCCGGTTTTGGAGTTGGCACCAATGATTGGGAGGTAGGGGCAATCGCCGCGAAGCATCTGCATGAGAAAGGACATCGTGAGGTCGCGTTTCTTTCCCCGAAAAACAATCATGCGCTGCTCAAGCACCGGGAGCACGGCTTCGTAGCCCACTGTGAGAAGCTGGGGATGAAATGCGAGGTTCATTCGCGCAATCTTCAAGCGTGGACCTTCCCGCTGGAACGCCCGAAAAGCCTTGCTGCCGTGTCATCGCTGCTGGAAAAAATTCTATCAACGAAGAAAAAAACCAGCGCGATTTTCGTGCCGGCAGACAGCATCGCAGTGCTGCTTTACCGGGCGCTCGCTGAAAGAGGGCTCCGCATCCCTGAAGATCTGTCAGTGATCTCGGCCAATCGGGAGGAAACCCTGATCGCCGGGCTCTACCCCTCTCTCACGACTGTAGACGTTCACGCCAGGCAAGTCGGCAGGGAGGCTGTTGCTTTGCTGGATCGGTCGTTACAACCCGGCTCGGACCTCCCGCCGCAGGACGTGCAGATCTCTCCGACTCTGGAAATCGGTGAATCCGTTCACACTCTCTGATCCCATGAAATCCTTTTCCCTCGTTGTCGTGACGACATCGCTGTCGTTCCTCGTTTTCTCCGACCGGCTGAATGGAGCCGATGAATTCGTGCTTACCCCGGCGGAGCCGCGTCATGAAGTTGTCGGTGTTTTGCCGGAAGGAGCTTTTATCCTCGAGGGGGAGATGGATCCCTCTCTTTCACCCGGCGGCAATCTGCAAGCGCTGGCGGCGATCAGTTTCGGTTGGAAGGAGGCAGGAATCCCCACCGTCCGAAACTCGGAAACCCCGAACGTGACCCTCGAGCTGCGGGAGGGGAATGGTCTCGGTTCCTGGACGGTCTGGGTCGACGGCGTCAATGAATCCGAGCGCGAACCGGTGCCCAAACCGGCGGGATGGGGCTTGCACCCGGAATACCAGCGCTTCAATCGCTTCCGCCAGCGCGACGGTGCCTATCGCATCAAGATTGCGGGAATTCCGCAGGGCAATGCGACGCTGTTTCGATTCTACTTTGAGCATTTCGACCGCCCGCTCTACGAACAGCGCGTGGAGCGGAGTTTTTCGGGAACGGCGGTGCATGCCCTGGTCCCGGCGGGCAACGAGGACACGGTGGGGAACCAGTCCCGCTTTTCGCTCGCCCTGCGGAGCGTAACGGAGGAGGAAGCGGCCACGGACCCGAACCCGACGGAGGTGGTTCTGAGAGCGCTCGACTATTCCCGTCCGGAGTTTGCCCCGATCGCGGCAGCTGTCCGGAAGGGCGATCTGGAATCGGCGGGACGGCTCTTTCTCCGTCACATGCGGACCCGAAACCAGCCGAACGGACCCCGGTGGGAAGAGGTGTCGAACACCGTCCTGCATCCCGATTACCGGACCATCGCAAAGGAGAATCTCGAGGGACGCTACGGCAACCTGGGCTGGTTCTCTCAGTTCGATTCGCAGTGGACGGATGCCAACCGCGAGGTTCATCCGCGGGTGCTTCCGGACGGCAGGATCAACTGGGCTCGTGAAAACGGTCACCTCAACCGGCACTTTCACTGGGTTGCCCTCGCCAAGAGCTACGAGGAAACGGGACAGGCCAAATACGCGGAACATTTTTCCTTCGAGGTGCACGACTGGGTCACCCGCGAGCCGTTTTTCTGGAAAAACTGCCCGCAGGTCGGCGGCGTCTGGCTGATGGATGGAACGGTCTTCCGGAACGGTTACATGAACACCAGCAACATCGGTCGCCGTTGCGAACTGACGTGGTGGCCGGCCTACGAAGTCTTCCGCCAATCGTCCGACTTCACCGATGAAGCCCATTTCGCCATGCTGCTGGGATTTCTCCGCCAGTCGCGCCTGCTGATGAATCCGAGCAGCTTCGCCGCGCACGATGACGGCGGCGCACACGGCTCGATGGCCTTGCTCCAGAACGCGCTGATGCTGCCGGAATTCCGCGAGAGCGCGGTATGGCGGGAAGAGGCGCTGCGCCGCTGGGACGAGGTGCTCAAGGTGCAGTTCTATCCCGACGGGAGCCACGTCAGCGGCAGCACCGGCTACAACTGGGCCTCGATCTATGCGATCCAGAACTTTCTCGAGCTGATGAAGCGGACCGGCAGCGAGATTCCGGATCGCTTTCGGGAAACGCTCGAACTGTCCCTGCAGCACCCCATCGGGATCTCGCGTCCCGATCAGGGACAGATCGATATGAACGACGGTGGCTGGGGCATGACGGACAATCACTACGCCGTCGCGGTGGAGAAGTTCTTTCCCGACCATCCGGTGTTTCAATGGATGGCGACGAAAGGCGAGGCGGGAAGCCCGCCCGCATTCAACTCGATTCAATACCCAAACGCCGGGCACCTGATCCAGCGCACCGGTTGGGGTGAGGACCACAAGTATCTCTTTCTCGATGCCGGTCCGATGGGCGCGAGCCATGGGAAGAACGACAAGCTCAATCTCTATCTCGCGATCGGATCGCACCAGTTGATCTCCAGCGGAGGGCGGGGGAGCTACGACGCGAATCCCTACAGTGCCTACACCGGTTCGACCTATGCCTACAACACGCTCCTGGTCGACGACCTGCCGCAACAGCGGGTGCATTTGAAACACACCCACACCGGCCATGTCCCGGAGGAGCGGCGTTGGTTCACCAGCGAGCACTTCGAATTTATGGAAGGCACCTACCGCAGTGGCTGGCACGGGGCGGAGAAGAACGTCCAGGGTGTGCAGACGAGGCAGGTCGTATTCGTCAAAGGGGTGAATCCTCCGGCGTCTTCCTACTGGGTCGTGGTGGACTCGGTCGAGCCAGCCGACGGCGAGGAACACGAATACAAGGCTCTCTTTCATTCGCGGCGCGACCAGGCCGCGATCGATCCGGAGACGAAGGCCTTCACCTGTGTCGACCACGGGGCCGGGTTTCGCATTCTGCCCGGAAACACCGCCGGGCTCGAAGTCCGCGATGCGAAGGGCCAGACCGAACCCTACATCCAGGGCTGGCACGTCGTCGGCACCGACAAGGCTCCCATGCACACGGCGGAGTTCTCCTGGCGGGCCACCGGGCCGACCCGGCGAATCTGGATTCTCGGAGCGACGAACCTCCCCGCCGAGTGGCAGGTCGAATCGTGGCGCGAGAACGAGGATGCGTTCGAGATTGTCCGGAAGGACGGCAGCGTCGACCGAATTTCTTTTTCAACGAACGACGGGGTGACCGTAACTAAAGTCGAGAGCCGGTCGGAGGATCGGCTGGTATCGAAACTTGAACTTCCATCCACCCCATGAAACGTCCTTTCCAGATTCTCATCCTCACCCTTGTCTCGGTTTCGTTCGGCAGTGCGGCCGACGGCCCCGCGTTCTCGAAGTCACCGAAGATCGAGCCCAACCCGAACCCGGAGGCGCCGCTCGCGGCCCTGGTTCGGTTCGCAACGGGAGACGAGGTGAAGAAAACCACGATTTCCGTTTCCATCGGCGAGCAGGAATGGAGCCATGACTACGCGAGCGACCGCGATCCGGCCCAAGGCCTGCCCGTAATCGGATTCCGGCCCGGGCAGACCCATGAGGTGGACGTTACCCTGACGGACGCCGACGGCAACACCGCCAAATCCGACACGCTCACCTTCAAAGCGCCGCCGCTCCCGACGGCTCCGGAGGAGTTTCCGAAAATCAATCTCGTCACCGCCGACACCGAGCGCGCCGAGCCGGGCTTCCGCCTTTTCAATCCCCGTCGGCGCGTCCCTCGCCAGACTCAGGCAGGCAACGACGAGGAGCGTCGATTCGGCGAGTCCTTCGGCATGCTGCTGATCGTCGACGGGGAGGGCGAGCCAGTCTGGTACTACCGGACCGACAGCCGCATCGCCGGATTCGAATACGACGAAGAGCGCGGGCGCATCCTCTACGTCACTGCCGATTTCCGTGTCGTCGAGATCGACCTGCTCGGCAACGTGACTCGCTCGTGGGTGGCCGCGAATCGGCCCCAGGATGCCGTGACCGACGCGACCCCTGTCGAGGCCCTGACATTCCACCACGATGCCGGGCTGCTCGATAACGGCAACCTTCTCGCCCTCTCCACCGAGAAGAAACAGATCGAGAATTACTACACCAGTGAGTGGGACAAGAATGCGCCGCGCGAGACACAGTGGGTCATGGGAGACCGGGTCGTCGAGGTGACACCCGGGGGCGAGATTCTCTGGGACTGGAGGGCATTCGACCATCTCCCTTCCGAGCGGATCGGCCACGAGACCTTCTCCAGCTACTGGAAACGCCGCGGTTTCCCCGACACGATCGACTGGTCGCACGCCAACTCCGTTACCAAGCTCGAGGACGGATCGGTCATGGTGAATTTCCGCTATCTCAGCGCCGTGGTGAATTTCGATCCCGAATCCGGCGAGGTGCGGTGGATCTTCGGCGAGCCGAGCGGTTGGCCGGAATCGCTGCAGGACAAGTTGATCCAACTCGAGGGCGAGGCCCGCTGGCCCTGGCATCAGCACGCCCCGCTGTTCACCTCGCGCGGGACCTTGTTGCTTTTCGACAATGGCAACTACCGGGCCCGTCCCTTCGAAAAGGTAACGCCGGTCGCCGAGACCTGGAGCCGCGCGGTCGAATACGAGATCGATGTCGAGAACAAGACCGCCCGCCAGGTCTGGACCAGCGAGACCGCGCACGACGCCTCGGAACGAGTCGTGACCATCGCGATGGGGAGCGCCACCGAGATGCCTGAGACCGGGGATGTACTCGCCGGCTACGGAGCCATTCTCGATCCCGACCGGATCGATGAGATCACCTGGCAGAACCGGGCCCAGTTCGATCAGGTCACTCGCTGCGTCGAATACACTCGAACCGAGCCAGCCGAGGTTGTCTGGGACCTGCGTCTCGAACCGACCGGCAACGATCCCAGGATCGGGTGGAATCTCTTCGGGCTGGTGTCGGTGAAAGAACTGAAACCCTAGATGAATTCGAAAGCCCTCAACGTTTCGCGCCCGCTGGATAGGGGTAAGTCGCTGATCTTACCCTGTCTGGCCGCCTTTTCTATCCATTTAGTAAATGCGCAGGACGACTACCCCATCGTTCCCGACGACATCGAGGTTTCGCTTTTTGCCCGTGATCCGTTGGTGCGCAATCCCTGCGTGATTGCCTTCGATGAGAGAGGGCGGCTCTGTGTCGGGATGGGGCCGCAATACCGCGCTCCGAAGCCGGACACCCCGCCGGATTCGGTCTGGATCGTGACCGACGAAGACGGCGACGGGACCGCGGAGACACGCAAGGAATTCGCGACCGGGTTCAATGCCATCCAGGGACTTGCCTGGAAAGGAGACTGGCTCTGGATCGCCAATGCGCCCGAGCTGACTCGCGTCCGCGACACTAACGGTGATGACGTGGCCGACGAATACATCCGCGTCTACACCGACCTCGGTAATCTGGAACACGCGCTGCACGGTCTCAATTTCGGACCCGACGGTCGGCTCTACATGTCGAAGGGAAATTCCAAGGGCCTCACCGTGGTGCCCGACCGGATCGCGCCCGCTCCGTTCCGCGAACTCTGGGGCATCGAGGTGCCGGAGGGGACACCCGAGCCGGAGCCGAAACCGTTCACCCCGGCCCACTATGAGAAAAACTATCAGGACCCCCGCGACGACTGGGGCGTCACCGGCGGCATCCTGCGTTGTGATGACGACGGCGGAAACCTGGAAATCGTGTCCCGCGGATTCCGCAACCCGTGGGACATCGCCTTCGACGACGAGTTCAACTGGCTCGGCACGGACAACGACCAGACCATGGGCGACAAGATTTTCGCTCCTTTCTACGGATCCCATTTCGGATGGGGCCACTCGTGGAGCTACGACTGGAAAGGCGACGATCATCTGCCGACTGCGCCGTCGAGCGGTCCCTTGTTCGAGGGATCGGGTGCCGGGGTGATCTTCTGCGGATTGGAAAGCTGGCCGGAAAAATACCGGGACGCTTTTTTCATCAGTGACTGGCTCAACCGGGAAGTCCTGATCTACCAGACGAAGTGGGATGGCGCCTGGCGAAAGCCGAACAGGGAGGAGTTGGCACTCATCGCTCATGCCGGCGGCGGGCGTTCCATGCCGCTGAGCGAGGGGCGTGCTTTCGATCCGGTCGATCTGGAGATGGGTCCGGACGGAGCCCTCTGGGTCACCAGTTGGGGGAGGCAATACGGCGCGCACTATGAGAACGACGAGCTGGCGAACGAAGGGCGGGTGTATCGGTTGTTTCCGAAAGAATTTTCCTTTGAGAAAACCGAGCGCAATTGGATCGCCGATCTCGCGAGTCACGTTCCCGCCTGGCGAACGAACGCCCAGGAGGAATTGATTTCTCAGGGAGATGCCGCCTTGCCCCGGCTGAAAGCGGCGTTGCAATCCGACGAGCTCAGCACGGCGCACGAAACCTGGCTCGTCTGGACGATTGGTCGGATTGATCCGGCAGCCTGGTTCGACGCGAACCGGAATCAGACTGTCCAATCGCTCCGCTTGGCGGCCTTTCACCGTACGATGCGCCCGGAAGTTCGCGAAGCATTGACCGATCCCGAGCCCCGAATTCGCCTGGAAGCGGTTCTCGCGCTGCGGGAGATCGGAGCGACCGATGCCGTCAACGAGCTGCTCGATCTCGCGGCGACGGAGACCGACCGCATTGTCTACTACGCCGCGTGGGGAGCGCTGATGGATCTCGTTTCCATCGACGAACGACGGGCGCTGCTCGATTCCGACAAGCGCGACCGGGTCCGGCTGGCGTTGTTTCTCAGTTTGCTGGAGGAGGACGCCCTGAGTGACGAAGAACTCAGCCGCATTCTCGAGAATTCGACCGGGCCGATTCACGAACTGGCAGAAAAACGCCTCGGCGGAAAACATGAGTTCGAGCATCGCGGCCGCCCGCTCACTGCGACCGAGGCGATCTCGAAGAAGATCGACCCGCCGGTGGTCGTTCCCTTCACCGATGTGAATGCCTCCTCCGGTCGTCCCTATCGCGCTGCGGTGCTGAAGCCCGGTGTTCCGTATTACACGGACCGCGACTACCGCGTCACCAGGGTGCCGGCGGCTCTGGATGGCCTGACCTTTCTCCAGACCGCTTGCGGGGACGCCGACGCGAGCAGCGGAATCACGGTCTCCTTGAATCTGAAATACCCGTCCACGGTCTACCTGATCGACGACGCCCGGGCCGAATCCCTGCCGACCTGGGCCCGCGATACCTGGAAGCCCACCGGCATGACGATCGAAGGAACCGATCCGAAGACGATGAACGTCTACGAGGCACGCTTTCCGGCCGGACCGCTCACGCTGGGAACCAGTCGCGACGGAATTCAGGCCGGCAAGGGGAACTACCTCGTCGCGGTCCGCCCCACGATGCTCGCGCCGGATGGCACGGTCGCGACGGCGGAAACGATTCTGCCTTTGCTCGATCAAGCCGACGTCGACCGGGGCCGCGATCTCTTCTTCAGTTCGGCCGGAGCCAACTGCGCGTCCTGTCACCAGGTCGACGGAATCGGCAACAATCACGCCCCGGACCTGACGGAGATCGCCTCGCGTGCGGACGCGGCCACCCTGATCGAATCCATCCTCGAGCCAAGTGCCAGCATCGTCGAAGGCTTTGCCGCCCACGCCGTGTCGACCAAGGGTGGTGACGCCTACTCGGGAATCATCCTGCAGGAAACCGGACGTCACGTCACCATGGCACTGATGGGCGGCGCGACGGTGAAAATTCCCCGCAACGAGATCGATCATCGCGAGGGATTGCCCGTCTCCGCGATGCCCGCCGGCTTCGGCTCGATGATGACGAATCAGCAGCTCGCCGATCTCGTCGGGTACCTGCAGACCTTTAGGAAACCTGAACCCATCACCGCGTCTGCAGGCGAGTTCGAGTTCCGCCAAATCGACGGCGAGCTGCAACTCTACCTTGGCCAGACCCGGGTGGCCACCTACCTGCTCGAACACGACGACCTGAGCCGCCGGGCTTTTGTCAATGTCAGGACCCCGTCGGGAATCCAGGTGACGCGCAACTTTCCGCCTCGCAAGCCCGAGGACATCGATCCCGGCTACGGAGCCGAAGACGGCATCATCCACCCGGTCATGCACGCCGGACTCTGGATGAGTTTCGGCTGGATCGACGGCAACGACTACTGGCGGCTGAGAGCGAAAGTGAAACACGAAGGTTTCCTGGAAGACCCGGTCGGAAAGAAAGGCGAAGCGGGTTTCCAAAGTCGCGACCGCTATCTCAGTGAGGACGGCAACACGACGATCTGTATTCAGGAGACGGCCTACCGCTTTCGCCTCATCGACGAAGGGATCGTTCTCGAGTGGGACGCGCAATTCTACAACGACGAACGCGATTTCGTTTTCGGCGACCAGGAAGAGAGCGGACTCGCGATCCGCATCGCCAGCCCGCTGCGGGTCCAGGGGGGCAACGGCGAAATCGTCAATGATCGCGGCGAGAAAAACGGAGACGGAACCTGGGGCAGGGAATTCGAGTGGATCAACTATTCCGGGGTGGTTGACGGCAAACGGGTCGGATTGTCAATCCTTCCGCACCCTGACAATCCGCGAACCTGTTGGTCCCACAGCCGCGACTACGGTGCGCTCGTTTCCAATCCCTTTCCCAAGCAACCGAAGGAACGCCGCGATCCCTATGTGACCACCCCGGTGAAAAAGGGCGAGCGCTTTCGGCTGCGCTACTCCGTGTTGATCCACGAGGTTCCGGCGCAAGAGTTCGATCCGGCCGGACTGGCTGCGAAACTCCGCTAATCTATTTGGTGTAGTCTTTCTCCATGAGGCTGTGCAACACGGACGCCTGCCAGTCGCGCAGTTGCTTCTGCATCCGCTCGACCGCTTCCGGCTGCTGGTTCGCCAGGTTCTCTG
>JAKSBG010000426.1 GCA_022361255.1 Verrucomicrobiales bacterium | reverse complement strand
CCACGACCTCGACGGCTTCCGGTTTTTCGGCCAGCGGGATGGGCGTCTGCTCGAGGTAATGCTCAAGCATGTTCCACGCCTTCTCCTTCTGATCGTCCTCCTTGCCGTTCCAGTCGATGCCTTGCTTGGGCTGATCCTGCAGCCAATGCTCGGAAAACACGGGCCACAAGGTTTCGACATCAGCCGACTCGCCTCTCCAACGCCTAAGGTTCCATTGCTGGAGTACCAGGTGGACGATCTGTCCGACGAAGAGGGCGGGGCTGGTAGCCGTGGGCAGCTTTTCGACATACTTGAAGAAAAACTGCAGGCGGCAGGCTTGGAATGTTTTCAGCCGGGAGGCGCTGATGTAGTCCAGCGGACCTGATCTCGGGTCATGTGCCTGGTCCGGCGCGAACAGGGCAGCTGTGCTCATCGATGACCTCCTTCTCCATTCCGGCTCTTGCCGTTCTTACTGACCGATTCCAACAGCTCTGAGATCAAGCCACTTGCCTGGAGTTTGTTCAGTTGCCAAATCCAGAGCCCAAAACGATCGCGGGCTATCTCTTCGACGGTATCCTGATCAAGGTTGTTCTCCGCGATGAGCTTCTCGATGAACTTCTTCTGCTTTTCGCTGCAAGACCAGCTGTCGGATTGGCCGTTGCTGCCGTTTCCATTGTGACCATTCCCGCCATTGAGACGGTGTTGACCATTGTGGTTCCCGTTGGTTTCAGCCCGGGAGGAACTGTTGTCGGAGAAGCCGTATCCGTCGTCAGGGACGAAGCCGGTCTCCTGGATCTGACGATCCACCGCATCCTGCAGCAGATGATAGATCCGGGTGGCCTCGCCCTGGATATCTCCTGAGTCAGTCAACTCGGTCTCGTCGGAGACGCTAAATTGATGACTAGAATAGCCGGGAAGGCCGAGTCGTTTGGCGTAGTTGCCAATGAGTTTGATTGCCATGGGCAGTTTCCTTTCTGATTGGTTTTGGGTGAACAGCTGAGAAACGAAAAAGCCCGACCTCAGGGAGGGCGGGCTCAGGTTCTCAGGCTGCGATGGGTGTGATGATCAGCGGATAGCTGACCCTTTCTTTTGATGCTGAGCTGTCAGCTCAGGCCAGTCACGTGATGCTATTTGCCAGCCCAAAGAGTCAGTGAGAGACTCTTTGAGGAGGCTATCGATGAGCTGAGTCATCGGCATTTGCCTTTGACGCGCTTCATGGTAGAGCACCGCGATCAGCGGCCGGGAGATGACAGGCTGATAGCAGCGTGTCTTCATCAGGTGTATATGCCGCTGATTTGCTTGTTATTGCGCAATGGCAAAGTGCTTCCATTCGCAATTAAACGGAAAAAAAACACCTCCGATTGCTAGCAGTGACTTGCTCCCCTAGCTCAGCCACCCAGCATCGGCAGCGCGTAGTCGATTTCCGGTTCTATTCTGACAGGGAAACGTAGCGAAAAACCGTTGGAATTCGCCAGAGATTCTCTGTAATTTATCGCAGTCATAGATCTCTCATGCACTTTCCCCCACAGACTGATGTCAGACACTGTAGTAGCACAGACGATGGAAAGATCTTGCAGGGTAATAATGGTAAGGCGGTTCGTTTTGGAGAGCAGATCGGAGTAATCAACTGCACAGTTACCGTCAAAGCGCTTCCCCAAACAGGTCCTGACTACAGTGTATATCTGGATTTTGGAAGTTCACAGAGCGGTGTGAAAGAGGCGGACGATGCGGCGGCTCAAATTGCTCACGCCCTTTTCCCGGAGTATTTAGGTTGTGACACATAAGCCGAAAGCTGACAGGCACTGATTCGAGTCACCTCTCTGGGTGCCCTGAAGTGCTTTGTGGTGCGTTGGATGGCTTCAGTCCGAAACGCTTTCGTGCTTTCGCGCTGCAGTTCAAAGAAATTATTTCGGGAGGGTGAACAATCCCGCCGGTGGCCGAACTACGCAACCGCCGCAATCACATTCCCGTCCTTGAGCTTCAACAATCTTCGGGAACACAAGTTCGCGAGGATCTCATCCCGCTCATCCTTTCGCATTCGGTTGAATGAACGGGCCAACTCGGTTTTGGTGAGACCGTTTCGCTCCAGCACCCGGAGAAACACGGCGCGCTCCCGAGAGGACAGGCCCACAAGGTGAGGTTGAGCATCTCTATCCGCTGAATGAGCAAGTGCTTCCTGCAAGACTCGGTGGCGCTTGAGCGCAGTGCGTTTCGCGAGTTCGAGGCCGAGCATGACTTCGAGTAAATCGGGTTGGCGCTTTCCTTCCAGCACGGTGAGGATGGAAGTGAACTTCAGTCCCAGTTCAGCGATCCTCCGGGGTGGGAGAATCGTTTCGCATCGGCCAAGGTGCTGATCCTTTTGGGTCTGTTCCAGGAATTCCTGATACGGCTGGAAAACTTTCCCGTTGGTTCGGAGCTGGCGGCTGTTCCCCATGGTGGCGAGTCGCTTCGCCGCAAGTTCCCGGCCACGGTGGAGCAGATCGAGGGCGGGGTAGGAAAGTGGATTCATCTTTGCTTTGCCGACTTTACGGGTCTTGAGTAGAGCGAACGGAACACCGATCATCCACGGATTCTCACTGATCAGTTCGCCGAGGCCTCTCTTGCAGACTTGCCAGTAGAAACTTGGAGAACCACTGCTCCGGACGCCATTCGGTGCAACCAGTCGAGCGCCAGTGCTGAGAGCGTTCTCAAGCTGAAACTTCTGAAGTGGTCCGAGCTGTCGAAGCGCACGGGTAATTCCCGTAGGGGGAGTGGTGACCAGCACGTGATTGTCGATCGGCGCACGAGGAAAGGGGAAGAGGAGAGATGAGGTCGTGATTCGTTCTACTAATCCATCCATATAGAGGCGATTCGCGAGTTCCGCTGCTTCCTTGAGACTCGTGTCAGAAGGCTCCTCGTCCTTTTTGCAGCCTTCCATCCGCTTCTGGTTCAGATACATCTCAAGGTTCTGCCGCATTGACGCATCGAATTCATGGGTAAGAAACCGCACGGGAACTTCGGCCCAGACGGGATCTGCTTCCGGGGTCACCAGCAGCAACGAGAACGGAGGCTCGAAAGATCCGAACGTCGTCGAGGTCCGAACCAGGCCACCCATGGCGTGGGCGAGACCGGCGAGCGTTGCGAGTATCGCTGCTTCCAATTCGATGGCATATGCCTTGGCAAAGTCATCAAGAGTCTTCCAGATCTTGGTCAGCTTGAACACGCGAGGGTGCCCGTAGTCGGGGTCGGGGCGCAGGCATTTAGGAGTGTGCGTCGGATCGCTCATGCTATGGAAAAGTCTTCCCCGGCATCCTCGACACGCCACCGAAAAAGGTGTGTCGAGCCCCTTAGTCGGACTTAGCTACCGTCAGTCGGTCAGTGTGTCAGCAGCGGAAAAATCTTAGTCGAGCGATTTTTGTAGAGTAGGAGATGCCCGATTTCAGTCGAGGGTGTGCTGCACCATTGGGCTACATTTCACTGCAGTTTGCTGCATCCATCTCTCGAAGAAGTCGACTTCGCAGGAGTTGCTCGGTTCGATCGGCTGTTTCGTTTTCCACATTCGGCCTTTTGGCAAAGGCCACCGAGCGCTTAATGGGCGCGCAGGGAGAAACCCCGCCGCATGATTGGGGAAACGTCAGTGATCGTCAGGGGCGTACGATTCACCTACTGACGCTGAATTCAGGCGCAATTTCTCGCTCCCGTGACGGGCATCGTCAGCTCCGCGCGCGCCTCTTCGGTGAGGCGATACTGATTGCTCTCCAGCTTCAGGACCTTTCCCGTCTCGATGAGATGGGCGAGGACTGGTTCGTGCACATCACGCCGTTGCACGGTGTATTTTCGCAGGAGATCTCTCAGGCTGCAGGGCTCTGCTTCGAGAAGCTTGCGCAGCATCTCTGCCGCCTTTCGCTGTATCCTTTCGGATTCAGATTTCGACCGTAGCTCGTGGAGTACGTTGAGGTGATTCCGCACTGCGGATTCGGCGAAATACAGCGCGGTGGCGACTTGTTCCGAAGTGACTTCTTTTTTCGAACCCAGCCTCATGATCGTCCACAATAGACTTGCCGGCAATCTGGAGAACGCGGCCAGGAATGCAGGGTGGCTGGAATCGACCGACTCCAATTGTTCTGTGAAGGCTCGTTGTCGCTCAAGGAACTCGAGCGCCACCTTGTCGGGCATCAGAGTTGACCAGAGGTCCTGGGAATCCTGACGTCGATAAGAAACGAGGTTTTGAAGGTGGCCACGGTAGCCGAAATAACCCGATCCGATTCTTTCCGGGCAGGCGGCGTTTCTTTTCCCACCACGCGGAGGTGACGCTTTCGTCAAGACACATCGAGCCAGTAGATTCTCCAGCTTCGGATCTGAAATCACGCCTTCGCCGAGGCATTGTGTCACAATGGAGAAGAAATGGGGGCATCGATTACGAATTTGATCCTTCGTGTGGGCTGCCGGATGGAAAGAAGTTCTGTCACTGAGAGCCTTCTTTACGATTTTTCTGTCCGAAGCACTTGAAAGGGAGTCGTCCCAAAGCCGACCGGTTTCATCCAAGATCAGGGGAGACCGGCGATCCACATTGTCCCACGAGTGTTCGAGGACCTTGGGGCCGGGATTGTCGAGAAACAGAACGGGTTCCCGGAGACATCGCTCCTCATGGCGACCAATGTAGCTCTCGGACAGTTTCGGACGGGTCGGGGAATAGTGGTGAATGCCATCGACCCGGAGATGGGGTTCATGTCCATATTCACCAATGTAGAGACCGACATCCTGTCTGCGTCTCCAAGGGTCGGTGCGGGAGAATCCCTGGCTGCTCAGGTCGGCCAGATGATACGTGTCCCTGCGAGCAATCTTCTCCTGCTTTTCCTCATTCGGATCAGACCACAGGACTTCGCTGTCTCTTACTCCCTCGAACAATGCTTCGGACATCCAATCGAGGTGTTCCGGGGAGGCAAGGCGGCTGAATTCTAGAAGATCGTCTTGAATGAACCGGAGGGGCTGAAACAGGAGGTCGGCCAGTCGGTGTTGTCGCGGAGAGTCTCCGCCGAGGTGCAGTAAGTGGAAGCCGACCGGCTGGAATTCGTCTGCGTAGGTATTGAGGGCCGCGTGTGGACCAGCGATTGCCGTGAAGACACAGGCGACCTGTATGGCAACCTCCTCCTCTGGAACACCAGATAGGGTGGAGAGGGCCGTAATGGAATTGGGGACATCGTGTTCGGCAGTCATGGGATCCTCAACAGGATTCCCGACAGTCCTCGACACGCCAGCGGAAAGATTCGTGTCGACGACTTAAGTCGAGACACGGCGGAACGTTGCACTTAAGTCGATGCATTCAGCCGACAGCCTGCGAGTTGAGGAGACAACGCGATCACACGGACGCAGGGCGTGATTCATACCCCTTCCAGATCGATTTCAGGGTCGTGCAGATAGGCGTAAATCAGCTCGCTGGGAACTTCCATGCGGCGGTGCGGTTCGGGTACGTTTGCGTATCGCTCCAGAAACCAGAGGACTCCCTTCAAAGTGAAATAGGGCTGTCGCACTTCGAAGTCGAGGTTGTCCCCCGCTTCCTCGGGGTGCAGATAGCGCAGCAGGCCCGCGACGATATGGGCGAGTGGGGGGACGTGAATGTCTCGTCCCACATCCACGAGAACTCGATCAGTCAGGAGTTGTGCGAAAAGTTCGTCCCTCGGAGGAAGGAAGTCCTGGAAGATCACGAAGATCTCCTCAAGAGAGTAGAGGATGCGTCCCTTGTCGACGGCAAAGGGGGCGAGGAATACACCCAGCTCGCGTTCTTCATCGGTCAGCGCGGGGGGTGGCTCGAACTCGATTGCCGCCAGCAGGGGAGGGCCGTCAGGATCGTGGTGATCAACACGAGGCTGCGGCATTGGATCATGTGCTTGTTCTTTTGGGGTTTTCATGGATTTCGGGTGGAGTTGAATTCAGTCGGATTTCGCCTGGGGCGACCGCGCTTGGCCGTTGGATTGAAGCCAGCGCCGGGCGTCGCCTTTGGGTTCGATAGGAAACGGGCGGACCCTGTCACGAGTTGACTTCTTGATCCCCGCCAACTTGAAAATGAGAGCCCGGTGTTCCTTATCTTGCTGGTGAGCAGCACACCCAAAGCGGCCATCCGAATAGATGATGAGATGCTCTCCTTTGCGGTCCTTCCCTTGCGCAGCACACGCGGGGCAGCGGGCTAGATGCCTGCCGTCCGGCAGTTCGGTCAGCTTCTCAAGTTTTGAGGGATCAAGTGACATGACAGGCTGACCACACGGCTAACACGGCTGGTTCGTGGTTTTTATTCTATGCTGAGAAACAGACAGGCGACCGCGCCCGTCCACATTGCAGCGAAGGATGTCGGCCGGGAACCGTGTGTGCCGTGTGCTCAGCCCTGACCTGCATTCTCCTTGAATGTGACATTGTAGTACCCGCGCCTGCGGCTCTCGGCATCTGTGACAAAGTTTTCTGTGGGCTGAGCCTGAAATCGATGTTCGAGTTCGCTTCTCAGCTTCTTGGAAAAGCTCATCTCGCTCTCTGCGGGAAGACCGCGAGATGCGCAGAATTCGCGGTAGCTTGCTCCGAGTTGTTCGGTGGACAGGCCCGGACCACCCCTCTCGATGCATTCCTCCACGAACAGACCGACCGAGTCTGACTCTCTCACACGCTGCGCGATCCGTTGCTTCTGCGCTCCGGTTAGCACCAGGTCGCCGTGGTTCTCAATTTCCTGAAGCGCCTGAGCGGCCCCCTGAAGGTGCCAGTTGAGAATCCCGGGCCCCTCTTCGTTCAACAGGGTTTCATCAAATCTCAATAGCCGCTTCGGTGGGTCGCCCGTCCTCTTGAAAGGGAAGATCACGAGTCGGCGTTCCCAAGCCGAGCTGTCGGAATCGACCTTAACCCTGAGCGCGGCGTTGCTCGTTAAAATCGCATGAAGATCGCCCTTGAGAGGGATATCGTCGTTGGAGTTTTTCCTCTCCGTGTTGTGCCTGTCTCCGCCCGTCAGTGACTTCAAGAGGGAGGCTCCTTTTTGCCTCAGGAAATCAGACGGAACATCCCGGCCGGCGACCAGGCGCTTTCCCACGTAGCGCGAATGTTCAAAGCGGGAAGTCAGGTTCTCCGTTCGCAGTTGCGTGACGGCGTCCTCCCCCACCAGGGCGTCCAGGATCAGCTGGTAGACGCTTTTTCCGGTGAGCCCGCTCCCTTCGAGAAGAATGATCTTCTGGAGATCATTCGGGCCGATCAGGACCAACCCGCATACCCTTTGAAGGAGAGAGATATCGTCCGGGGGCAGAACGGGATGAAGCAATTCATTGAGAAACCGAGGGCAGGACTGCGCAGGGTCGTACGAGACGGTCGACTTCGTTGTCAGATATAAGCTGCGGTGGTGACTAATCAGACCTTGAGGAGGAGAAGGTGGAATGACGGGTACGATGCCGTTTGAAGCTGCGTAGAACCTCCACTGGATCCGACCTCGAAGCTCACGAAAGCGATTGGCTGCAGCCGCTTCCAGTTGCTGCCGGACCGAACCGATGAGACGCTGATTTTTCTTGAATCGGACAGCCTCTTCACATTCCCGCGCAAGGCGGTTCAAATAGGCTGCGATCAGCTTCTCCATTTCTTTCGCAGCCATCTTCCTCCAAATGCCTTCCTCGGCGGCGTATGTGAAGAAGGATTCCAAGTCCAAATCGTAGAGAAGATCGTTTTCCTTCAGGATCCATCCGACTACGAACCCTTCGTTGAGGACGATCGCGCCATTCTTGCCGTGGCCGATTGGAGGGCCATGTTCCTGAACAAGCGCATCAAATTCGCTATCATCGTCAGCGAGGGTTCTGATATCCCAATTTTCGGGCCAACAAATGTCGGAGAATTCAATTTCCTTGACGGGATGAACTGAAGAGATGCGGTAGGGAACTCCAGAGCGATGAAGTCCGTCAACGACCGTCTGGCCACCACCGCCTCGCCATTCTCCGATCTCAGCACCATCCCTCCTTAGCCTGACGATCTTGTCCACGTAGTCACCGGATATGTTGAACCAATAGTTTGCCCCTCGGCCACCCTTGGAGGTGACAGTTTTCACAAGCTCGGGATTTGCTTCGCAGAATTCCCTCTCTGCTTCCTCATCATCAAAGTCGATCGATATGAGGTTGCCGGAAGGCGGGCCAACGAGGATTCCGATGTTCGATTTCTCCAGCTTGCTGAGATGCCTTTGGTCGGACATGACCTCCACGTTCAGTTTCTGAAACTCTTTCAGGATCGGGTGCTTGTCACCCCATGCGACCGGAATCAACGTAACACTGGAGCCGAAGATTCCCTGAAGTCTTTCGACACGGGACATCCCGGGTGGAACATTTTCATAGGAAGTGTAGTTTTCCATCTAACCGATTCATTCGGGCGGTCGGCAACTGGTTGGCGCTGGAGGCCGGCCGCTTTTTTTTGGGCTGAGTGCTGTTCCGGTGGGTGTGAACTTCGCGTAGTCCGTATCAGGCTTCTGGTCGCGCACCCGGTCCCTCTGAGATGAAGCGTTCGACTTCATCCTGGTCGAAACGTACGACCTGTTCCGAAAGGCGGATGGGAACGAGCCATCCCAATTTTACGTATCGGCAGACGGTGCGAGTGCTGACTCGGAGAGCGTCTGCCACTTCCTTCTTCGTCAAAAGATTTCTCATGTAGGCAGAGTAGCGCGTCGCATGACGCGCACAAAT
>JAKSBG010000143.1 GCA_022361255.1 Verrucomicrobiales bacterium | reverse complement strand
GTAGGATCCATCGTCCCCGCCCGGCTCCAGTCCCCAGCGCTTGAACTCATTTGCGGCATGCTCCGTCGCTAGAATCTCGCCTTCCGTTCCCGTGAGTCGGCCACCCAGCTCCTCCGAAGCGAGGTAGGCGATGTGCTTTCGCATGTCCTCCTCCGAAATTTCCGGAACCGTTTCAAAACGCCCCGAAACCTCCTCTTTCCCGGGAGAAACCGGAGCCGGTTCCAGTTTTGAATTTTTTACCGGTGCCCCGCTTTCCTCCAGCAGGGCGAGAGCTTTCCCGTGATCCCAGTTCGCGAGAAAAATCTGTGACTGCTTCTCCGGAGTCCGGTTCGTAGTCCACGCCAGTTTCGTCCCGTCAGGAGAAAACACCGGGAGACCGTCAAAGCCCGCCGTATTCGTCACCCGCACCGGTTCCTTCTCCCCGGCCGCATCAACCAGGTAGAGCTCGAAATTGTCGAAACCGTGTTTGTTTGTGGTAAAAATCAGGTATTTCCCGCTCGGATGAAAATACGGAGCCCACGACATCGCGCCGATATGTGTCATCTGCTTCTGCTCCGAACCATCTGCATTCATCGTGAAGATTTCCGCCGTCAGTCCCTTTCGATCAAAACGACGCCAGCAAATCTTCTTTCCATCGGCACTGAAAAACGGCCCTCCGTCATAGCCATCCACATGGGTGAGCCTTTTTGCATTCGAGCCGTCCGCATCGGCGATGTAGATCTCCATCGGGAACTTCTTATCCAGCTTGAACGCCTTCTGATCCGCCTCGCTCATCGACCCGTCGTATGCCTGACGGTTCGAGGCGAAAACAATCTGCTTTCCGTCCGGAGAATAGGCACCCTCCGCATCGTAGCCCTCTGCATTCGTCAGATTGCGATATTCGCCTGACTCGATCTCGTATTCATAAATTTCGAACTCCGCATCATAGTCCCACGAATATTTCCGGGCCGTGCCGGACTCCCTCTCTTCATATTCCGCTTTCTGCAACTTTTCCGAATCCGGATCCGAATGCGTCGAAGCGAAAAGAACACGCTTCCCGTCCGGATGAATCCACGCACAGGTCGTCTTTCCCATTCCCGGCGAAATCCGCTCTACGTCACCCAACTCCAGATCCATCAGGTAGATCTGGTAAAACGGATTCCCCTCCTCCCGCTCGCTCTGGAACACCATCTTCGTCCCGTCAGCGGAAAAATACCCTTCCCCTGCGCGAAGCCCCTCGAAAGTCAGCTGCCGCGTTCCCTCCAGCAGAATCTCCTCATTTTTCTCCTCCCCGAAAACCGGAAGTAACGAAGCGAGGAGCAAACAGGGTAGAGTCAGTGACCTGAAAGGGTTAGGTCTTCCACCTGACAGGGTTACGTAGCGGCGATCTCCAGGTCGCCGGGTGTTAGCTTTCGCTCGCTTCAAAAAATTCATCGCAATACAATACGCACAGATCGTAGATTGCGAGCACACACCTTTCGTTCAAACATTCCGTAATGACGGCACCCGTCGTAACCCGATTTGCCCCCAGCCCTACCGGCCACCTCCACAAAGGACACGCCTACGCAGCGCTCTGCGCCTGGAAATTTGCGCAGGGAAACAACGGCCGCTTTCTCCTCCGCATCGAAGACATCGACCACACGCGTTGCAAACCAGAGAACTCCGACCAAATCCTCGAAGACCTTGCCTGGCTCGGAATCGAATGGGAAGAACCCGTCCGTATCCAGAGCCAACACCTCGACGAATACCGGGCCGCAGCATCGAAACTCGAGCAACAAGGTTTTCTCTATCCCTGCTTCTGCACCCGCAAAGACATCCAGCGCGAAATCGAGCGAGCCGGACAGGCTCCTCACGGCAGCGAAGGTCCCATCTATCCCGGCACCTGCCGAAACCTGTCAGCCGACGAACGAGAAGCCCGCATCGCCGCCGGCGAAGCCTACGCCCTCCGACTCGATCTCGCCAAAGCCCTCGACCACATTGGCCATGAGATCACCTGGCACGACGGCATTCATGGAGAACAGAGATGCCAGCCTGAGCTCCTCGGCGACGCCATCATCGTCCGGAAAGACATCGGAACCAGCTACCACCTCGCCGTCGTTCACGACGACGGCCTTCAGGGAATCACCGATATCGTCCGCGGTGAAGACCTTTTCGAATCCACCCACCTCCACGTCGTTCTCCAGAAACTCCTCGGCCTCCCCACGCCAACCTATCATCACCACCAACTCCTGACCGACGACGACGGCAATCGTTTGGCAAAACGGAATCAATCAATCACGCTGAAAAGCCTGCGGGAAAGCGGAATATCAGTGGAGAGTTTGAAGTCCGAAATTCTCGGTGTTCAGTGAAGGCGTTCCGCAAAATTAGCGCGAACGTTCAACGTTGAAAGTTGGATGTTGAACGTTCACAATTGACCCAATGAAATTCAGCGTTCTGGCAAATTCGAGCGACCTCGAAGAAGGCAAAGGCCAACCCTTCGAACTGGACGGACACCGCATCGCCCTCGTCAGGCATGACGGCGAGATCTACGCGATTGATGACCTCTGCCCGCACGCCGACGCATCGATGGCATTCGGCCCCGTCGAAAACGGTTGCATCGCCTGTCCCTGGCATTTTGCCGAATTCCGGCTCGAAACCGGGGAAGTTCTCAGCGGACCTGCCGCCCGTGACATTCGCAGCTACCAGGTCCGCGAAATCGACGGGAAAGTCGAAGTCTGTGTCGAACGCAACCGGCAGGGCGAACCATGGAAAAGCGATGGAGAAAACGAAACCTCCACTTGACGAAATCCATCACCGCTGGCAAATTCCGCCCTCGCGAAAACCGCCTGATTCCCATCGGCAACTTTCGCGAAACAAATCCAAAATCAGGTTCGGTGGCTGAGTGGTCGAAAGCGCTTCTTTGCTAAAGAAGTGAGCCCTTGCGGGTTCCGTGGGTTCGAATCCCACCCGGACCGTTTTTTGAAAAGACCCGAGTCTCAGCGAAGCGAGGCTCGGGTCTTTTCACATATACTGGCCCTGCGGGTGGGGTTCGAACTTCAGTTCGAGCCGAAGAGAGCGCCAGCGAACGGAGACAGACGGAGGCGAAGCCGAAGTCAATCCCACCCGGACCGTTTCAAAAGCCCCAGTTCTCCAGCGAAGCGGAGGGCTGGGGCTTTTGAATTTGTCGGATGGATTTGAACCTTGGTTCGACTCGCAGAGGTCGGCCAAAGGAAGGAGCACTGCGACTGACGACGCGGACAATCCCACCCGGACCGCGATATCACTGTGCCGCAACCAGAGCGACTGCCCGCTTGATCAACACCCACTCGTTCAGATAGTCCAGCGCCCCCAATTGATACAAGGCTACGATGCCCCAGAAGCAAGCCTGGTAGGAGCGCTTTACCGTTTTGTGCCGCAAATGCTTCTGCGCGAGGAATCCGCCGGGCCATCCTCCCAGCAAATCCCAGATCAGCATTCGCGATTCTGAAATTCTCCATTCTCCTGCTTTCGCACGACTCTTATCAGCGCTGTATTGAAACCAGGAGAAGGCAGAAATCACCCCGCCCGCAAGAGCGACTTTCCTATTGTGTATTATTGGTTTTTAAGTCTAATATATTTCTGGCCAGAGTTATTGAAAAGTTCGAATTC
>JAKSBG010000221.1 GCA_022361255.1 Verrucomicrobiales bacterium | reverse complement strand
TGGTTCATGGCAGGAAACACAGTTCAGCTCATTCAGCAGAATCAAACCGCCGCCTGCAAGATAGTCATCATCATCGAGACTGCTGTGAAAACGCTCAAAACCAACCACGTAGGGATAGTTTACCGGCTTCGCATGAGCCGGGTGCGCCGCAGCCTGCTCTGAAACAAGCAGGAAAAAAGCACCGAGAAAGAGAACCGGACCCAACCCTGTTATGCCACGCACCATACCCTGTTGGGTCATCGACCTAACCCTGTTTGATTTACGTTAATCGACGATCCTTCCATCCACGAGGGTCACTTTTCGATCGCCGAGATCTGCCATCGATTTGTCATGCGTCACCACGAGCAGAGTCCGGGCGTTCTCGTTGATCAATTCAAGAAGAAGGTCCATCACCGCGACACCGGTTTTTGAATCGAGATTCCCGGTCGGCTCATCCGCGAAGAGAATTTTGGGATCATTGATCAGCGACCGGGCAATCGCGACCCGCTGTTGCTCGCCGCCGGACAGTTCATTCGGAAGATGATGAAGGCGGTGGGAAAGCCCGACGCGGTCGAGCAACTCTTCCGCGCGCGCCTTTGCTGCGGTCCGCTTGATCATTGCCGGAACCAGCACATTCTCGATCGCAGTGAGTTCGGGCATCAGGAAGAAGCTTTGGAAAACATATCCCATGCTCGTATTTCGGACCCGCGCCTGTTCCCGCCGGTTCAGCCGGTAAAGAGATCGTCCATCGATGAGAACATCCCCGTCATTCGGACGCTCGAGGCCGGCGAGGGTATAAAGCAGCGAAGTCTTCCCCGCACCGGACGGCCCGACGAGAAACAACTTTTCGCCGCGCTTCACATCGAGCGACACTTTTTTGAGAACTTCGATTTTGTTGTCCCCGACCTGAAAGGTCCGGACAATGTCACGAGCTTCGACAGCAGATTCGGATGAGGGGGCGGAATCAGTCACTCTGAAACATCTACCCGAACTGTGGGAGAAACGAGAAATTTTTCCGGAAAATGGCATACTCCAACAACGAGCCAAACTGAAAACCCTTGGGGAAATGCAGGCGGGGTAAGCGCCCCCTTTTCCCCGACTCAGCGTTGCATTCCCCAGCGATTTCGCGTATCACGCAGGCAATGGAACGCTCTTCGTTTTTCCAATCGGGCCTTTGGAAGATCATCGTATTCCTTCTGGGAACGGTCATTCTTTCGGCTCTGCTGTCGCCTTTCCTTTACTGGGGAGGCAAGCATGTCGTGGCACAGGGCTGGCTCGAAGGCACCTTTCTGGAGGGGCTCCACGGTTCACTCGACCGCGCGAAATTCTCCCGCTATTTCAACCGCGCCGTTCTCGTAGCTTCACTCCTCCTGATCGGACCGACGCTGAAATGGATGAACCGCGACCCATCAAAACGCCCGACGATGCGGGAATTTCTCGGACTGGAGCGCAATCCTCATCCCTGGCGACATTTTCTGATTGGATTTCTCGCTGCGGGAGGTTCCCTCCTACTGCTCGGCTGGATTTACGTGGGACAGGGCTGGTACGAATCCCGCGACACCGACAAAGCCATAATCGAAGTACTTATGTCCGCGCTGGGAACTGGACTCGCAGTCGGCTTTCTCGAAGAATTTGTTTTCCGCGGCGCTCTCCATGCAGTCCTCGCCAAAGTAATGAAACCGCGAACGCTGTTTTTCACGATCGCCGTTTTCTTCGCGGTGATCCACTTTTTCAATGCCCCCCGCAAACTCGAAATCGGCGAAGTTTCGTTCGGAACAGGCTTCTGGTTTGTCGGCCGAATCTTCGAGCATTTCTTTTCCCAGTTCGCCGATCCCTATTTTCTCGCTGCAGAGTTCGCGGTGCTTTTCGCGATCGGACTCGTGCTTGGTTACACGCGAATGAAAACCGGCTCGCTCTGGCTCGGCATCGGCCTGCATGCCGGATGGGTCTTCGGAGTCAAAACCTTGAGCCCTCTCACGACGCGGGCTTTTGAAAGAGCGGAAATGATGCCGTGGCTGGGTGATTCGCTCCGGGTCGGTCTCATATCCTGTCTCGTTGTGTCAATTACCGGTTTGGGAATCTGGCTCTGGCTGCGCCGTTCCCCGACCGATCCTTTTTCGGAGTCATGAGTCGTCTTGCCCGGATCTCGCAATCGGTAAAGTCGTGGGTCTATCCCCCGCTCTGCGCAGGTTGCGATGTCCCGCTGACGACAGATCGCCAGCTCTCCAGCCCGTTTCTGTGTCGTGATTGTGAAGACAGATTAGAGCCCATCGGCGACAACTACTGCCGGATCTGCGGCCAAAGCTACGAGGGCCGGACGCCAAGCCGGTTCGGATGTGTGAATTGCGGCGGTCGCGAGTTGGTCTTCGACTTTTCCATCAGCGCCTACCGCAGCAGTGGGATGGCTCGCGAGCTGATGCATGCCTTTAAATACGGAAAGCGAATTCCTCTTTCGCGACTCATGGGAAATCTCATGACGAAAGTCTGGCAGGATGAGCGACTCCACGAAAGGTCACTCTGGCTGGTCGTTCCGGTGCCGCTCCATTCCCGGCGGATTCGCGAACGCGGATTCAATCAGTCCCACGAAATTGCGCAGGAGTTTATCCGGCGAAGCCGAACAATCGTAGGCGGAAAAATTGAATTACAGCTTTTTCCCGCTCTAAAGCGGGTCACGCACTCCGTTCGGCAGGCTCAGCTGGACAGAAAAGAACGTCTCACGAATCTCGCAAATGCCTACGCGTGTAAAAGGTCCCTCAGGTTCCCCGAAAAGAACGACTTCGGGGTGCTCATCGTCGACGATGTAATTACCACAGCAACAACGATTTCCGAATGCGCAGCCACGATGCGATCTCAGGCGGAAATTTCCACCATTGCCGGGATATCCGTCCTGCGCGGATAAAACCGGATGCGGTGTCAAATTCCCGTTTTCGGTTGAGATCGGCCCGTTTTTCGCCATAATTGCGCTACTGCACGGTTTTCGGACCGGGCAAAACGACACACAAAACACCGCAAACCACCAAAAATCCTCGTCATGGGTATTTTCAAAAAGCGCTCGATCAAATCGCTCGGGAAAAAGAAGTCCGACATGCCGGAAGGCCTGTGGAACAAATGTCCTTCCTGTGGAGCGATCATTGACGAAATCACGCTGAAGCAGCGCCACCGCGTTTGCACGAAGTGCGACCACCACTTTACCCTGACTTCGCAGGAACGTGTCGAAATGCTACTCGATCCGGACTCTTTCGAGGAGTTGGACCCGGGTCTCGAGTCCATCGACGCGCTTGGTTTCAAAGGCTACACCGACAAGGTGAAGTCTTATCAGAAGAAAACCGGTCTCAAGGACGCCGTCCTTACCGGGCGCGGACTGATCCAGAACAAGCCGGTGACTCTCGGTGTCATGGATTTCCGATTTCTCGGCGCGAGCATGGGCTCGGTAGTCGGTGAAAAATTGACCCGCTCCATCGAAGTGGCGACAGAGGAAAAGCGTGGCGCCATTGTTGTGAGTGCTTCCGGTGGAGCCCGTATGCACGAAGGTATCTTCAGCCTCATGCAAATGGCGAAGACAAGCGGCGCACTGGCCCGTCATCACGAAGCGGGGCTGCCGTTTATTTCCATTCTGACTCATCCTACTACGGGAGGAGTGACCGCGAGTTTTGCCACGCTCGGAGACATCAATATGGCCGAGCCCGGTTGCATGATCGGCTTTGCCGGACCTCGCGTGATCAAAGAGACCACCCATCAGAATTTGCCTCCGGGTTTCCAGACAGCCGAATTCCTCCTCGAACACGGACTGATCGATATGATCGTTCCCCGTTCTGATATGCGGGAACGACTCGGCGCTCTCCTCGAGTATATGCTGCCCGAGGCGAAAACGGCGTAAGTGTTTTTCGCGCCCCGCCCTACTCCGGAAGCTCCGCAATCTCGCGAACCAATTCCGGACCACGATAGACCAGTCCGGTGTAGACCTGCACCAAAGCGGCTCCGGCATCAAATTTTGCCTTCGCATCGGCGGCTGTCATTACACCACCGGATCCAATCACCGGAATTTGCTGATCCATTTCGCTGCGCAGCAGAGCGAGAACTTCGGTGGAGTGCTCTGTCAGAGGAGCGCCACTGAGACCGCCTGCTTCGTTTTCCAGCGGATGCCCTGCGACGGCAGCCCGTTCGATTGTCGTGTTGGTCGTGATGACTCCGTCAACTTGCGTTTCACTGAAAACTTCCGCGAGACCTTTGATGGCATCGTCTGAAAGATCCGGGGCGATTTTGATGACAATGGGAACCGTCTTACCATCGTATTTGGGGCGCAGTTCATCCCGCTTCTCCTGCATTTTCCGAATCAGGTCTCGACAGGTATCCGCGCTCTGCAAGTCGCGAAGCCCCTTCGTGTTTGGCGAGGACAAATTGGCGGTTACATAATCAGCAGCACCGTAAACAGCTTCGAAGCAATCAAGATAGTCGGAAAGAAAATCCTCGTTGGGGGTGTCGAAATTCTTTCCCACATTGATACCGAGCACTCCGCTGAATCCCTTTCTCGAGTGACTGACATTTTCCAAAAGCCCTTCAACACCCGGGTTGTTAAATCCCATCCGGTTGATAATCGCTTCGTGCTCTTTCAGCCGGAACAGGCGCGGCTTCTCATTTCCGGGCTGGGGACGCGGCGTTACGGTCCCGATTTCGACGTGGCCGAATCCGAGTTCACCAAAAGCTCCAACCGCCTCGCCTTTTTTATCGAGTCCGGCGGCGAGCCCGACGCGGTTGGGAAAGCGGAGCCCCATTACTTCGACCGGTTGCGCAGGCGATTCCCCTCCTCCGGTCAGACCGGAAAGCACCCCGATCGAGCGGGCGGCTTTCATTCCGGAAAGGGTGAGGTGGTGTGCAGTCTCCGCGTTGAAGGAAAAAAGAATCCGGCGGGCGAACGGATACAAATCTGGCATGGGAACGGGTAGTCTGGGAGCCCGTTCCCGGCAACCACTTCCCTTGATTTTGCGTATAAAACAACCCATTGCCCGAAAACCGAATTTGAAGGACATTATCAGCAAGAATCTATGAACCGCATCGTCACCGGAGCCGCCTCTCTCAATCAAATCCCTCTCGACTGGGAAGGCAACGTCGAGCGTGCCATCGATGCCGTCGCAGAAGCCCGCGAGACAGGTATTAGTTTTCTCTGCCTTCCCGAGCTGGCACTGACGGGATACGGCTGCGAAGACATGTTTCTCGCCCCCGAAGTCGGCGAACGTTCGCTCGAATCGTTGCAGGAACTGGCAAAAGCGTGCGACGACATTGTCGTCGCGGTCGGGCTCCCGCTCTGGTTTGAAAGCTCGGTTTACAACGCCGTTGCGCTGATCGCAGACAGGGAGATCGTCGGTTTTGTCGCGAAGCAAAACCTCGCCGGCGATGGCCTGCACTACGAACCACGCTGGTTCAAGCCCTGGCCGGTCGGAGAGGTTGAGTCGATAGAGCTGGGGAAAAAGAACGTTCCGCTCGGCGATCTCGTTTTCGACATCGGCGGCATCCGGCTCGGATTCGAAATTTGTGAGGATGCCTGGGTCGCTGACCGCCCCGGGACCCGCCTCGCCCGTCGCGGAGTCGACCTGATTTTCAATCCCAGCGCGAGCCACTTTGCTTTCGGAAAACAGCAGGTGCGGGAACGCTTCGTCCTCGAAGGCTCCCGCGCGTTTGCCTGCGGCTACGTCTACGCGAATCTGCTCGGGAACGAGGCAGGCCGGATCATCTATGACGGCGGCACCGTCATCGCCTGTGGAGGTGACTACCTGGCCGAAGGAAAACGCTTTTCCTTTCGTGACCATGTGCTCACTGCTGCAACCATCGACCTGAACCTGACACGCATGCATCAGGCCCGGCAGGTAAGCCACCGTCCCGTTGTAGGGGAGGCAGATGATCTCACCGTCTCTGTCAATTTTTCCCCGAAGTGGAAAGGCGTGGTGGTTACCGAAGGCGCCGCATCAGCAATCGGTGAGGAAACCAAAGAAGAGGAGTTCTCCCGGGTTATCGCGCTCGGACTGTTTGACTATCTTCGCAAAAGCTACTCAGGCGGTTTCATCGTATCCCTCAGCGGCGGAGCGGACTCCGCTGCCTGCGCTGTGCTCGTCAAACTGATGGCCGACCTTGCCATCCTCGAGCTGGGCGAAGAACGTTTCCGACAAAAACTCGGGCACATCGATTTCGGAGAAAAATCGATTAGGGAAAAGCTGCTCACCTGCGTTTACCAGGCCACAAGAAACAGTGGCGAAACAACGCGACACGCTGCGGAAACGATGGCAAATGCAATCGGGGCGGAATTTCAGGAGTGGGATATCGACGAAATCGTTCAGCAATACCACGCCATGCTGGAAGGAGGCATCGGGCGCAAACTGTCCTGGGAAACCGACGACATCGCAATGCAGAACATCCAGGCGCGGGTGCGCTCTCCAGGGGTCTGGATGCTGACGAATATCCGCAATGCCCTGCTCCTTTCCACCAGCAATCGATCAGAGGCCGCAGTTGGCTATGCAACAATGGACGGTGATACCAGTGGGGGCCTGTGCCCCATCTCCGGAATCGACAAAGCCTTTCTCCGTCACTGGCTTCGCTGGCTCGAAACCGAGGGGTGCAATCCTGACATTTCCACTATTCCTGAACTAAGCGTTATCAACGCCCAGGCTCCGACCGCGGAACTCCGCCCCAGCGAAGAAAACCAGACCGACGAAGGTGACCTGATGCCCTACCCGGTTCTCGAAGCCATCGAAAAGCTCGCGATTCGAGACAAAAAACTCCCCGCCGAAGTCTGGGGCAGAATGTGTGAGACCCACGACTCCTACAAGGCTGACCAGCTGAAAACATGGGTCATCAAATTCTTCCGCCTCTGGAGTCGAAACCAGTGGAAGCGGGAACGCTACGCTCCCGGTTTTCACGTCGATGACAAAAACCTCGATCCGAAAACCTGGTGCCGCTTTCCCATTTTGAGCAGCGGATTCCGGAAGGAGATTGCCGAGCTGGAAGGGATGACTTCACCTTCCCAGTGAAAACCCGGCCCAGACGGCGACTAGGCCCAGAATCACGCTCGCGGCGACGTTGGCAAAGGCCATGACCGGCTGACCAATCCGCAGAAGCTCGAGCGTATTCCAGCCGAAGGTCGAAAAAGTGGTAAAGCTTCCCAGGAATCCGGTGAACACCGCAAGTTGAACTGCGTTCGAGAACCACTCCTTTTGCTCGAAAAACGCGAAGAGCCAGCCGAAGAGGAAACACCCGGCGACATTCACCACCAAAATTCCCCAGGGGAAAGGAGAGTTTGCCCCCCATTTCGCGTCGATCCAGAAATGAAGTCCCCAGCGCGAAAGCGCCCCGAAAGACGCTCCGGCGCAAAGACACAGGATCGATTTGAGCATGGGCTCCGGATCAGTAATTAAGCGAGTGGAGTGACTTCGGCACAAACTGCCCGTTTTTCCGAATCAGCTTGCCGTCAAAATAGATCTCCCCGCCGCCGTAATCGGGGCGTTGAATGTTGACGAGGTCCCAGTGAACCGAACTCCGGTTTCCATTGTCCGCGACCTCGTAGGCCTGGCCGGGAGTGAAGTGAAAACTGCCGGCAATTTTCTCGTCGAAAAGAATGTCACGCATCGGTTCCTTAATTTCCGGATTGAAGCCGATTGCGAACTCGCCCACGTAACGTGCGCCGGGATCGGTATCGAAAATCTTGTTGAGCGCTTTCGTGTTGTTCGCGGTAGCTTTGACAATTTTTCCCTTTTCGAATTCCAGCTTCACGTTGTCGAATGCGATTCCCTGATAGATCGAAGGCGCATTGTAGCTGATCACACCTTCCACTGAATTTTTCACCGGCGCCGTAAAACACTCACCATCCGGAATGTTATGGGTTCCGCCGCAGGCAATCCCGGGAAGTCCCTTGATGCTGAAGCGCAGATCTGTTCCCGGTCCCATGATGTGGACATCGTTCGCTTCCGTCATCAGTTTCGAAAGCGCGTTCATGCCGCGACTGAGTTTTTTGTATTCGAGCAGGCAGACACGGAAATAAAAGTCTTCAAATGCCTCGGTCGACATACCGGCGCTCTGCGCCATGGACGGATTCGGCCAGCGGAGCACACACCAGCGGGTTTTGTTGACGCGCTCGTTCAGAACCGGGCGCATCTTCGTTGAGAGCATCTGCATCTTCTTCGCCGGGACATCGGAAAGCTCATTCACATTGTGACTGCCGCGAATCGCAATGTAGCAATCCATATTCTTCATCTGGTGCATCGCGTTTTTTGCGATCACAGCATATTGTTCCTCAGTCGCTCCCCGGCCCATTTCACGACTGATTTTCGCGTTGTGAATGTTGATGAAGGGAGTCGCCTTCACCGCACGAACTTCGCGGATCAGAGCGATTCCCATTTCCTCCGGGACGTCGAACAGTTCGATGAGAACATTTTCCCCGCGCTTTGTCGCGGTGGAGTAACGGACGAGCTGTCGGGCGAGTTGGTCGAGGCGGGGATCGTGCATGCGCGTAGTCTCCGTGGAAAACCGGATTGTGAAAAGCGGAAATTGAGACATACATTCGAAAGATGCCGAATGGATACATCAGCTCACTCGAGGAAGTGGTCGAGCTTCGCAAAAGGTTGGACAAAGACGGAAAAAAGCTCGTTCTTACAAACGGGGCCTTCGACCTCCTCCACGTAGGGCATGTCCGCTATCTGACCGAGGCGGCCGCTCTCGGTGATTCACTGGTGGTCGCGATCAACGGTGACGAATCGGTTCGCGAGCTGAAGGGCCCGGGACGGCCGATCAATTCTGCGGAGGAGCGCGCTGAAATGCTTCGCGCACTCCGGTGCGTCGACCGGGTGGTCGTTTTTGAAGACCGCCGCGCCAGCGGAGTGATCGAAGCAATCCACCCTCACATTTACACCAAAGGTGGCGACTATACGCCGGACTCTCTGATCGATGAAGAGAAACAACTGCTCGACCGGCTGGGAATCGAAATCCGGATTCTTTCGCTGGTCCCCGGGAAATCAACCAGCTCAACTCTTGCAAAAATGTCAGAGGGAGACGGGCGCCCGAAACGAGTTGCCATTCTCGGGTCCGGAACGGGCTCGAACGCACGTGCGATCCTGCAGGCGGCTGCCGACGGAAAACTCGGCGGCGAAGTGGCCTTGGTACTGTCCGACGTTGCTGACGCGGGTATTTTGAAAATTGCCAGCGAGTTTGAAGTCCCCGCCATCGCGATAGATCCGGGATCGAAAAAGGGAGGGCACCTCACCGACGCCGCACTGAAAGAAATCCATGACCGTCTGCAGGCGGCATCGATTGACCTGGTGGCACTGGCCGGTTTTATGCGAATCGTCCGGGAGCCGCTTCTTTCCGCCTACGCGGGAAGAATGCTGAATCTGCACCCCTCGCTTCTTCCGAAACATCCCGGACTTCACGCCTGCAAAAAAGCAATCGACGCAGGAGATACCGAGTCAGGATGCACCATTCACCTGGTCGACGCCGGCGTCGACACGGGTGAAATTCTTCGCCAGGAAAAAGTGCCGATTCTACGGGGAGACTCTCCCGATGAACTCCAGGCCCGGATCCAATCGAAAGAGCACGTCGCCTATCCTGAAGTCATCGCGGAACGCCTCGCCGAAATCCAACCCTGTTAGACCGCGCACCGAACAGGGTTAAGGGCCCGACCGTACCCTGTTGGACTACGGGGATTCGCGCCCCAAATCGTCTTGACCAACCCGACCGTATTGCGCGTGATAGGGACATGACAATTGCATCCCGTCGAAATTTTCTTTCCACCACAGCACTGACAGCATTCGGATCATACGCCGCGGCGGGAAGTGTCCGTTTTCTTCAAGCCGATGAACCGACTCTGGCTGGTCGTTTCTACAAGACCTTGAAAATCGGAATGGTCAAAGAGGGGAAAACGACTGCGGAGAAATTTGCCGCCGCGAAGGAAGCTGGATTTCACGGAATCGAGTTGAGTGCGCCCGGTTTCGATATTGATGAAGTCAATGCAGCAATTGAGCAGACCGGGCTCCCGGTGGACGGATCAGTCTGCGCGGCACACTGGGGTGTGCGTCATTCTGATCCGGATGAATCCGTTCGGGCGGAAGCGTTGAAAAATCTTCTCGGCGCGCTGCGGGACACGAAAGCCGTCGGCGGGCACACCGTTCTTCTCGTGGTCGGCCACGGAAAAGACGGAACGGAGGAGGAGATTTGGGAACGGATCGTTACCAATATGCGCAAAGCGATTCCCCTCGCCTCTGAGCTCGGAGTTGCCATTGCCGTAGAGAATGTCTGGAATCACTTTTGCTACGACCACGAAGGCGGTCCTGATCAGTCCGCAGAAAAGTTTGTCCGTTTCATCGACGAGTTCGATTCGCCCTGGGTTGGAATGCAGTTCGACATCGGCAATCACTGGAAATACGGCAACACCGGCGACTGGATTCGCGATCTTGGAAAGCGGATCATCAAACTCGACGTGAAAGGATTTTCCCGCGCTGAAGACAAGTTCACTGATATTGGAGAGGGCGACCTCGATTTTCCGGACGTTTGCGATGCCCTCCGGGAGATCAAATACCACGGCTGGTGCGCCGCCGAAGTTCGTGGCGGTGATTTGGAGCGCCTGAAATTGATTTCTTCGCAGATGGACAAGTCGTTTGAGCTTGCCTAGGCGAAGCGGTCCTCTCAAAGAAAAAGGCTCGCCCGGCATTCCCGGTCGAGCCTTTCCCGTTTCGAAAGATAATTCGTTGTCTTCTTTACTCCTTCTTGCCGCCGACCCCGAGATATTTAAAAGCGACAACTGCAATCAGCAGAAGGACGGTACCAATCTGGATAATCCGGGTGATGGAGATTCCGCCTCCCCCGCCACCTGAACTGGTACGCTCGCGGCGCTCCTCTCTCTCGTCATCATCGTCATCGTCGCGCTTGGAAGACTTCTTAGAGGATTTGGATTTCGAAGATTTGGACTTGGCAGGCTTTTCCTCTTTCCCGGATGAAGCTTTCGAATTTGAAGCAGCCAGGGCGGCAAGCGCGGCTTCAGCAGCCTTTTGCTTCTCCTCATCAACAGTAAGTGTCTCTTCCTGCTCGTCGGATTCCTTACTCTTCGGGTTGGACTTCATGTTCTGGGTGAGCGCTTGAGACTTTGCAGCCTCTTCGCGGGCTTTCGCCAATTCCTCCTCCTCTGCTTTTGTCTTGCTCAGTTTTGCTCTCAACGCAGCGAGGTAGGTTCCTCCGCCTCCCTTTTTCGAAGATGCAGCATTTCCCTCGGTTGCCGTTCGAGTCGAAATCTTGGCGGCTTCCTCAAGTTTCGATTCAGCGAGACGAAAATTATTCTTCACGATCAGGTCATCAACATCTGCCAGAATTTCCCCCTGCTTTTTCAATCCCTCAAGATTGTAAGTCTTCAAATTCTTTATCTCCTCAGCAACCATCTTGCCGTAGCTTTCGATCGAATCCTTCGATCTCGCATTCAGCCGTACCCAACGGATTCCCGCCTTCTTATCTGCCTCCAGACCCGCTTTGTATTGTGCCTCTTCGCGGGCACGGGCAGCCTCGACCTGCTGGCGTGCAATGTCATCCATCTGTGACTTGGTTCTCTCATATTCGGCGTTCCTGTAATCGACATCGCGCGCCATACGCTGCAACTGCCCGGCAAGCGTCGGTAAAAGATTCTGCGCCAGTTCCACAGCACGCGGAAATGCTGGAGTGCCAATGTAGTTATCCTCGATATCCTCGAACTCGCGCATTGCCCCAATGATCGCATTGTGACTCAATCCACGGGATACCTGCTGCATATTTAAGAAACGAATTCTCGAATTCACCAGCTCCGGAAACTTTGCCCTTTCCTGCGGACTGATCCAGTCTTCCTCCAGCTTGATAAAACCCCGTTCAACTTTATCCAGTTCCTCCTCGAGAGTTGCCTTGATCTTTTTAACCGCTTCAACGTGCTGGCTCGCCGGATACTTTTGGAGAAAAGTATTGGGGCCGGTTTCGATCATGCTTTTGTACTGATCGGCACCCATCATCGACCGTGATGGGACAAGCTCTTGCAGCTTGTTAAACTCGAGATCTTCAGGCTTGTCCTTGGTAATTGACTCGATATCGCTTCGCGAAAGCATCTTCGTTTCTTTGATCGACGAAGAAGCAGAGATTTCGATCTTTACCAGGTCATCCGTTTCAAGCGTGATTTTCCCCTCATATGCAGTCCCGTCTTTCATCTTAATCTGGTCAGCCAGAGCGGGAAAAAATCCGGTTAATGCCGTTAACGTAAGCGTAAGAAGGAGGTAGGATTTCGTAAATTTCATTGATAGATTTAGTCTTCGATCTTTCAGGAAGGAGGGTTGGGTATCATACCGAAATGATCAAGACAATACAAGAATTTGCAGGACAAACCTACCGGACTCGAGAAAATGATTCGAATAAGCTAAATTTTTGCGTTAGATTTCTAAAATTTTTACGAATCCCCTTGTGACAACTGTTGCCTTGATCAGCCAAAAAGGCGGTGTAGGAAAAACCACCATTGCCGTGAATCTGAGTTACTCCCTTGCCAAACGTGGCTGGAGGGTGCTTCTCGTTGATGCGGACTTGCAGGGTGGAATCGGATTTTCTCTCACCGAGAAATCTAAAAATGCGACCGGATTTTATGACTTCCTTTCGAATCCCTCTATCTGCAACGAAGAGTCCGTTCAGGAGTCGTTGATTCGAACCAATCTGCCCGAGCTTGGACTGATTACCCGCGGCAGCAAAGAGGCACTCGACGAAATGCTGGAAAGAATCGGGGATCAAAACGCACCTGCAGAAAAACTCGCTGCCTTAAATAGACTTCTGTCCGGAATAGGATATGACCTGATTCTATACGATACCCCGACCGGGCTCACATCAACCACCATGGGAATTTGTGAAGCAGTCGACCATATCGTCGTGCCGCAACGCCCCGAGCCACTCTGCCTTCGCAGCCTGCCGCAAATCCTCAGAATGCTTGCATCCGTAAAAGGACGGACGGGCGAAGAGGGGCCTCGCATGGCGGGATTCCTTCTCGCTCTCGCTGATCCCGACGATCCGTCCAATCTGGAAGATCAACGTGAGTTTCGTGATCTGCTTCCGGCGGACCTGGTTTTCGAAACTGTCATCCCGGAGCATCGCGATTTCCGGGAAGCGAGCAGAATTGCGGTTCCCGTCGCAATGCTCCGCGACCGCCCCTCACCATCTTCATTGGTATTCGACCAACTGGCTGCGGAGTTCGAAGGGAAAGTCCATCTTTACGACGATCCAGATCCATCATCCATTCAACGGGAGGAATATGAGCGACTCGTGGATTGATAAAGACGAATTTGACGAACTGGTTGGCGCTTTCTCCAAAAAGAAACGACGTGAAAAGCGCCCTCCTCCAAGACCTGCGGAGAACTCTCCGTTCGAGGCAGTCTCTGAAGATTCGACGGTGCCGGTGGAATCGGTGGAATCGGTGGAATCGGTGGAATCGGTGGAATCGGTGGAATCGGT
>JAKSBG010000341.1 GCA_022361255.1 Verrucomicrobiales bacterium | reverse complement strand
TTCCCGCCACCTCACCGGACGCCCCCCGGGAGCGAAACCGGGCACCCTCATCGATTTTTTCCCCGATGATTTCCTTACCGTCATTGACGAGTCCCACGTCAGCATTCCCCAGATTGGCGGCATGTATGAGGGCGACCGTTCGCGCAAGCAGACTCTGGTCGATTTCGGTTTCCGACTGCCCAGCGCGCTCGACAACCGACCGCTCAAATTTGACGAATACATGGCCGCAACCGGCCAGCGACTCTACGTCAGCGCGACTCCGGCGAAGTTCGAGATTCAGAACTCCACCGCCGGCAGAAAAGGTTACCTCCCGCACAAGCGGAAACGAATCGGCGAGGAGGAGCTTGTTCCTGAACGACTGCCCCGCATTTCCGGAAGCAAGCAGCCCATCGAAAAATTCGATCCCACCAAAAAGGGAGCCGACCTCATCGTTGAGCAAATCATTCGCCCGACCGGGCTGCTTGACCCCATCCTGACACTCCGCCCGCTCAAAGGCCAGATCGACGAAACGATCGAGCTCTGTCAGCAGCGGATCGAAAAAGGCGAGAGAGTTCTCGTCACAACTCTGACAAAACGAACTGCAGAGGATCTGACCGACTATCTTCGCAACGTTGGTCTGCGGGTCCGCTATATTCACGCAGATGTCGACGCAATCGAACGGGTCGAAATATTGCGCAGCCTGCGCGCTGCAGAATTCGACATTCTCGTCGGAATCAACCTGCTTCGGGAGGGGCTCGATCTTCCCGAGGTCAGCCTGGTCTGCATTCTCGACGCCGATAAAGAGGGATTTCTCCGAAGCGAAACGAGCCTGATCCAGACCGTCGGGCGCGCCGCCCGCCACGTGAACGGCGAGGCCGTGCTGTTTGCCGACCAGGTCACCGACTCGATTCAGAGCCTCATTTCCATCACTGAATACCGGCGTCGCGTGCAGCAGGAGCACAATGAGAAACACGGGATCGTTCCTCACACCGTAAAACGCGGCGATCAGGAAACGCTCCGGATCTACCAGCGGGGAAAAGAGGTGGAGCAGTCTCTCGTAGCCGAGACCGGCGAAGATGTCGACACCCTCGCGGTCATTCGCGAACTGGAAGAGGAAATGCAGGAAGCCGCCCAAAAGCTGGAATTCGAGCGCGCCGCCCTGATTCGCGATCAGATCAACAAGCTGAAGAAGGAAAGCGGGGAAGCACCGTTGAAAGTAAAGCGGAAGAAGGCCCGGTATTGATAGATGCCCCACCCTCGTGCTCGACCGGTGCCTCTTTTTCTGTCAGGGTCGGGACCATGAAACGCCTCGTCGCTCCCTTTCTCCTGGCTGCGTATCTTGCCTTCGGCGGGTTTCTGCTGTTTCAAATTGCAAATCCGAAGCCACATGTGATTCACGTGAATTCCCACCGGGCGATTATCAATGTAACCGGTGAAGACTGGGAGAGCTGGTTGGAAGGTGACGGAGTGAAGCTTCTCGCTCCCGATGAGAATTCAAAGATTTTGATTCGTGTAATTTCTGACGACCCCGTCCGCCTTTCGGGAAAACTCACTGCGAATGGCAAGGTGCATGTCATTGCTCCCAACGGAGTCGTTGTGGGCAAGGGTGCAAAGATTGATTTGCCCGAACCGGTCACTCTTTCCTCTCTCGATCTGTCAGAAGATCGGAGCGCGCTGGATAGCGCCACTGGCGAAAGGGATTTTCCGATCCGCGCTGAAGTGGCAAAGAATGGAAACGTGTATGCCCTGGCCATTGTAGAAGGCGGAGCGATTCAGGCATCGAAACCACCTGCCGAGAACCGGAGCAACATCTACCGGATCGAAAAGGCGGATCAGGCTCCCGATCTCCAGTCCCTCAAGATTCAGGATCAGGACTAGAGCATCGCAGTCTTTCCCCATCCGATCAGATTTTCGATTCCCCGGCCAGAACTTTGGTTCCGGAGCGCGAAGCCAATATAAGAAGCCGTAAATTTTACCATATTGTAAAGAAATTTTAAAATTTTACGATTATTTGTTGAATAACCATAATTTTGATATTATTTTCAATTATGGAAAAGCTAAATATTAGATTTCTTCAAGTAATTGTTGCGGCTGCTACGGTCGCATTCGCCTCCACCGCTTTTGCCGGTCCTTACCGCATGAGCTCCAAAGCTCCGGTTCAGCCGAAGCAATTCAAAGGCTATGTCTTCGGATACGGCGGTTGGGACTCCGGTGCAGACTGGGACACTAATGCCTCATTCGAAGACCCCTATTTCAATCCTTTCGGCTACGGCGCAGAGGGATTTCCCATCGACTGGGATATGAACAATGGCTGGACTGCCGGTGGTGGTGTCGGTGCCTACTCCAACCTTCTTGGTGGAAGTCGTTTCGAAATTGAAGGTTCCTACACCAGCAATGAGGTGGGAGATCTGAAATACGCCTTTTTTGACCTTCCTGCAGACTTCGAGATCAAAACAGCGAATGTCATGTTTAACATGCTGAAGGAAGTGCCTTTCGGAAAACGCGGCGCAGCCGGTTACTTCGGAGGTGGTGTTGGTTATCATACTACCAAAATGGAAGGTGATATCTCCCACACTCTCTATTCCGACAGCGATTCGGGCTTTGCCTGGCAGCTCATCGCCGGTGTCGACATCCCCGTAACGGAGCGCCTCGCCCTCTTCATGCAGTATCGCTATCTTGTCCTCTCGGAAATGACTTTCACCACTGTGCACGGTGATTTCACCCACATAACCGATGAAGACACTTCCAGCCACGCCGTACAGGTTGGTCTGCGTGTATCATTCTAAAGGGGTCCCCCCCCTCAACACACAACCTCTAATATAGCTTCCAGGCCCTGTTCACGGAATTGACCGTGGACAGGGCTTTTTTCGTGCCCGTTACTTTTCGCTGTGAACTACGACGAATCCATCGACTGGCTCTACAGCACGCAGAACTTCGGCATCAAGCTGGGGCTGGAGAACACGGAGCGCCTTCTCCGTCATTTTGACCTGTTGCCGCTTCGGAGCGGATTGAAAGTCATTCACGTTGCCGGGACAAACGGGAAAGGCTCCGTCTGCGCTTTCTCCGAACGGATTCTGCGGGATGCGGGAGTGAAAACGGGACTTTTCACCTCCCCGCACCTCATCACCTACCGCGAGCGCATTCAGGTTGGGGGAGAGATGATCCCGGAAGAGGACGTCGCCCGGTTTCTCACCGAAATTCGCGAACTCGTCGTGGATTGGGAAGCGCACCCGACTTTCTTCGAAATCAGTCTCGTGATGGCGATGCGGCATTTTCACGAAAGGAAATGCGAAGTCGTGATCCTGGAAACCGGAATGGGCGGGCGACTCGATGCCACGAACGCAGTACCCGCCAACGTCAGCGTGATCACTCCCGTCGGGCTCGATCATCAGCAATGGCTCGGCGATACGATTCGCGAAATAGCTGCGGAGAAAGCGGGGATTCTCAAGCCGGAAACACCGGTGATTGCCGGGGATCTGCATCCGGACGCTCGCGACGTGATCGGGCGGAAGGCGCTCACTCTCGGCATTCCGTATATTGAAGCGCATCCTTTGCCCGAAGATTGGCAGCTGGGACTGCCCGGACCTCATCAGCGCGGGAACGCAGCCCTTGCCGTCGAAGCCGTCTGCCGCGTCGAAGGGGAAAGACTGACTCGCGACGGGATACGGGACTCGCTCGGAAACACCACCTGGCCGGGGCGGTTTCAGGTCGTCGATGAAAGAGTCGTTCTCGACGGGGCTCACAATCCGGAAGCGGCTGAGGTGTTGTGCGCGACCTGGCAGGAAAAATTCTCCGGAGAGAAAGCCCACCTCATTTTCGGGGCGGCCGAGTCCAAAGACGTCGTCGGCATTTTCCGCGAGCTGCTTCCTATCCTCGCATCCGTCACCTTTGTACCCATCAAATCCGAAAGGCGCCTTTCTGCGGAGGAAATGAAAAAAGCGCTCGTTGAAGCCGGGGGGGAGGAAATCCCGACTTCCGGCGCCGACACGCTCGCAGAGGCACTGGAGGACAGGAAGGCTCCCGTTCTGATTGCCGGCTCCCTCTTCCTCGTCGGCGAAGCCCTCGGCATACTCCAGGAACAGAATTTCGAAGTCAGCCTCCAGTAGAACATTTCCTACTCCTCGACTACGTTACATCTCCACTCTCATCCCGTGATCTATCTCGACAACAACGCTACGACACGTGTCGACCCCGCCGTTCGCGAAGCCATGCTCCCGTGGCTCGATGAGCACTACGGCAATCCATCGGCCGGCTATCGCTTCGGGAAAGAAACCCGCAAAGCACTCGCGGAAGCCCGGGAAAAAGTCGCGGCGCTGATCGGAGCCCACCCGGAGGAAATCGTTTTCACCAGCGGCGGGACCGAGTCCAACAATGCGGCAATTCGATCAGCACTTTCCTACACCCCGGAAAGATCACTGCTCACCACAACCGTCGAGCACAGCGCCGTTTTTGAAATCGCCGAGTCGCTCGGTGATGACTCAACAGGGTTGTCTCCGGCACTCAACCCTGTTGGATCATCGGGCATACCCTGTTTGGTCGAGTGGGAGAAATCTCTCGCTTCGGAACGATACGGCGTCGCATCGATGATCTGGGCAAACAACGAAACAGGCGTCATCAGTCCGGTTGCGGAAGCTGCAGAGATCGCAGCAGAGAAAAATATCTACTTCCACACCGACGCCGTTCAGGCGGTGGGGAAAATTCCGGTGAATGTGGCGGACTATCCGATTCATGCCCTTTCCCTTTCCGGGCACAAGCTTCATGGGCCAAAGGGCGTCGGGGCGCTGTATCTGAACCGGCGCTCGCGCTTTCACCCGCAGATCCTCGGAGGCGGGCAGGAAGACAATCGCCGTTCCGGAACCGAGAACGTCCCCGGCATCGTCGGCCTGGGAGTCGCGGCGGAACTCGCTGCCGGGCGTCTCACCGATTCGGAAAACATCGCGGCTCTTCGCGACCGGTTCGAACAGGGCGTCATCGAGGTGGTCGACGGCGTCGAAGTCAATGGTGCCGATGCCGAACGACTTCCCAACACGAGCAATCTCTACTTTTCCGGCGTCGACGGCGAAGGCCTTCTCATTCTGCTCGACGAGGCGGGTGTGTGCTGTTCACCCGGATCCGCGTGCAGCACCGGATCGGTGAAGCCTAGCCGTATCATCAGGGCGATGGGACACTCCTCCTCCCGTGCTCGGAGCAGTGTGCGTTTCTCTCTTTCCCGTCACACCACTGAAAAGGAAATCGACGAAGCAGTCGGGATCGTGGAAAAGGCCGTCGGAAAGCTGCGCATCGTGCTGCCCTCCGGCAGCCGTGTGATTTCTTCAGGTAGCAGGAAGAGCTGAACGGGGAAACGGGCTTTCATTTCGTCGTCAAAATTGGCGTTTGACCATTGACCGCTTTGCGCGGAACCTACGCGCCTCAAAACGAGAAAAGAGATGGCAGCAAAAATCTATACTGACAAAGACGCAGACCTCAGCGTGCTCAAAGGGAAAACCTGTGCCGTAATCGGCTTCGGTTCCCAGGGACACGCACACGCACTGAACCTCAAGGACAGCGGCGTAAAGGTCATCATTGGACTCTATGCAAAGAGCAAATCCCGCGCCGTCGCGGAAGAATACGGCTTCAAGGTCATGGACACTGCCGACGCAGTCAAAGCCGCTGACGTCATCTTCATCGCGACTCCCGACACGAAGATCGCCGGTATCTTCAACAAAGACATCGCTCCCAACCTCGAGAAAGGAAAGACGCTTCTTTTCTCACACGGTTTCGCAGTTCACTTCAAAACAATCGAGCTTCCCGATTTCGTGAATGTCATCATGGTTGCTCCGAAAGGACCCGGACACATCGTTCGCCGTCAGTTCGTGGAAGGAAAAGGTGTTCCTTCTCTCATCGCAATCGAACAGAACGCCGACCGCCAGGCCAAGAAAATCGCTCTCGCCTGGGCGAAGGGAATCGGCGGAACACGCGCCGGTGTATTCCAGACCACTTTCAAAGAGGAAACCGAAACCGACCTGTTCGGAGAGCAGACCGTTCTTTGCGGTGGCGTCAGCCAGCTCATCACGGCCGGATTCGAAGTTCTTGTCGAAGCTGGATACCAGCCTGAGATGGCTTACTTCGAGTGCCTTCACGAGCTCAAGCTCACGGTTGACCTCATCAACGAGTCCGGAATTTCCGGAATGCGTTTCTCTATCTCCGACACTGCGGAGTGGGGTGACGTGAAAACCGGCCCGACCATCATCGACGGTTCCGTGAAGAAGAAAATGGAACGCGCACTCAAAAACATCCAGTCCGGCAAGTTCGCCAAGGAGTGGATCAAAGAGTCCGACGAAGGATGCCCGAATTTCAAAGCCCTCCGCAAGGAAGGATCACAGCACCAGATCGAGAAAGTTGGAAAGCGTCTCCGCAACCTCATGCCGTGGCTCAAGAAGCGCGACATCAAGGGTTCGCAGGCTGCCTACCATTGATCGATCGGTTCAGAAAACCAATCTACAAAAAAGCCGGGGCGGGAGCTCCGGCTTTTTTCGTTTCCGGGCGTCTATTGCATTGAATCGTATCAGCGGAATCGTTACAAATCCCGCCATGCTTTTCGTGCGCATAATTCTCTCGATCGCGATTCCGGCTCTCTGCTTCTCCATCCGGGCATCTGAGTCGGAGCCATTCCTGATCTATGCCCCAAGCCGGGTTGACGGGGCGGTTCTCACTCTGCAATTCACACCGGAATCGGAAGCAAACTCCGACCGGGCTGAACTTCGCCTTCTCGAAACGAGAGACCTCGGTTTCTCTGCGCGAACCATCGCTCAGCACCCGACAGAACCCATCCTCTATATTTCGGGAGGCTCCCCCGGTGAACGCAACCTCGCGATTCAATTTCTCAACGGGGAAACAAACCGGATCTCCCGGGGAATCCAGGGCCACTTTGCGCGCGACTATTCCTACCTCAGCGTCGACAGATCAAATCGGTATCTACTCGGGTGCAACTACAAGGATGGTATTATCGATCTATACCGTCTGAATGAAGACGGCATTCCGGAAGCCAAACCTGTGACATCGATCCAGGAGGGAAGAAAGGCGGCGCATTGCGTGCTCCCGTCTCCCGACAACCGTCATATCTACATCCCCTATGTGAAAGAACACAATGCTCTGTTGCAATATTCCTTCGATGCCAAATCGGGAAAGATTGAAGCTCTCGACCCGAAAAACGCGAGCCCGCCGGAGGGCACCGGCCCAAGGCATCTCGCCTACCATCCCGAACTGCCCCTTCTCTACTTCAGCGAAGAGCAGGGGCTCGGAGTATCGGTATACGAACGTGATGTGGAGACGGGCCGGCTCACGTTTTCGAGCCGCTCCCGGGCGGCAGCAGATGACGCTCCTTCGGAAGGAGTGAGCGCATCCGACATTGTTGCCACACCAAACGCGACCTTCCTTTACACGGGAATTCGCGGACACAAACACGATTTCGATTTTATCGCCGGCTATTCCATCCAAAAGGACGGATCTCTGGAACCCGTCGGAATGACGCCGACGAGTAAAATCCCGTGGGGACTTGCGGTCTCTCCGGATGGAGATCATCTCGTCGTCACATCTTTTGGTGGAGGGGAAATCATTGTCTACCGCATCGGGAGCGACGGAACCCTGGAAAAGTCTGCGGCTCTTCCGGTTTCGGAAAAGATATCCGACGTGGAGACACGGTCGCTTCCCTGAGTCGATGGGATGACGCCGTGACGGTCGTTTCCTCAACTGGTCTTGACCCGGAGGTTTGATTTCTCCTAGTCTCCGGCATGAAAATACAGCATCGATTCATCACTGCCCTTTTCCTTTTTTCTTTCGTTTTCCTCTCTTCTGTATTTTCCCAGGAAGAACACGAGAACCCGAATCAAAAAGGGGTCGAAGCCGTTGTTGAGCCGGCTCCGGTTTCCAATGTGAAGGCCAACATCGTCCCGCTCATCTGGCGGGTCACCATTGGAGAGGCGGTGGTATCGGTTCCGCTTCGCTCTATCGAATACTACGGTGTGCAAATCTATGATACCGACTCTCAGACACGCGTCCGGGAGCTCACGATCTGTACCGACTCCCAAAGTCTCGTTCGTATCTACTATATCCAGCCTCTTGGCACTACGAACGAGCGTCTCGCTGAAAAAGCCGAACGTCTCCGCCAAATTGCTCAGGGAACAACCAAGCAGGAATGGTCGTACCCGTTTAAGCAGTATCCCACAACGACGCACACACACATGGTGGAATACCGGGTGGGAGACAAAGAAACTATCGGCCAATTGTTTACCCACCTGGAATCCACCATGATCGAATATCACGCGCGTGATCTGACTCCGGAACAACGCCCCCAAATTATGCGCGAGATCAAAGTAGATGAATAGAGTGGAGAGATAATTTCAATCGCGTCCCGGTCATCCCGGTTCAATCTCCCAACCATTTCTCGAAAAAACGGTAGATGACCTCGTTCGACCCCGGGTTGGGGGAATGGTCCGGACGGTTGTGCATCGCAACGCGATCGTTTTTCCCCAGCACCCGGTTTACCTCGACACTGTGCCAGAGCGCCTCCCACCGATGGATCGGGTCCTCGCTTCCCGCTGAGACCAAAAGCGGGCGTGGAGCCATCAATGCATGCAGTTCATGCAAATTTCGCCCCTCAGCAAGAAGCTTTGCATAGAGGCCCCGCGCCGGATTTTCCTTCGTCGGCAGCCCCCGTTTCCTCCACGGTTTCGGGTGCCAGCCCAAATACCAGGGCTCCCAGTAATTTACGCTGGGGCGCTCATCAAAAACAATCCCGGGATCGGACCACGCTGCACATGCGAATCTTTCGTAAAGACACGACGCGAACATCGCCCACTTTCCACCAAAAGAATGGCCCACGATGCCGATTCGATCAGGATCCACCTCCGGACGACTGGCAAGAACATGAAAGGCATTCGCAGCTGCATATCCGAGCATGGAAAGCGGCTGGACTTTTGCGTTATCAATAGAGGGCCAATACAACGAATATGTGCCGGCAGCAGTAGCATCCGTTGTTCCAATGGAGATCGCCACAAACCCGCGACGGGCCAACTGCAACGCGAAGTCCCGGTTCTCTTTCCCCAGCCCGACAGCAGTTTCCGGCTCGTAAAAGACGGTTACAACTCCGGGCATGGGGTTACCCGATTCGTTATCCGGAACAAGCAGATATCCCGTCGTTTTCTCCTCCGGAGTCCAGAGGAAACGCACTGTGTGCCGGGAAAAACCCTCCTGACTCTCAGTCGACAGAACCTCAACGGCAGGCTCTTCAATTACCTCGGGCCATTCGCCTAGAAGCTCCGTCCATGTCGAGAGAATTTCTTCGCGACGCTGATCCCAGTCGTCCGCGGAAGCAACCTCGCGGCCATCGTCGAACAGAAGAGGAGAGCGATACTTGAGACTGCCCTCCTTGAACTCCGGAGGAGGAACGGTGATTGCAACAGGTTCTTCGGCAACTGCAGGCAGGGCGGCGATTCCGCAAATCGTGAAAAACAAACGAAACATGAGAAGAGATACCGGAATCCGGAGCAATGGAAATTGGCGCGATTATAGAACGGATATTTTTTGCTACGTAAAAACAAAATCCCGTTCGTCTATTCTGCACACCTCCCGGTTCAACGATCCCACTCCTGCTTCCCATTCATGCCACGCACGACATCCACTCTTTTTCACCTCGCTGCGGGATCGGTGATCGCATCTCTCTGGCTCTCGGGATGCGCCAGTGCACGGCTTGAATATGCGGATGCCAGACACGCGGCTACCGGATTCAAAACGGGACAGATTGCCATCGTTGGCGTCCTTCAAAGGAGCGGCATCCCTCAACTGTCCACCTCAGAGCGAAAGATTGTTGCCGCCGACTTCGAACGTGCGATCGGAAAGAAGCGCAAAAAAGTCGGCGTGATAGGCCCGGAACGGGTTCGAAGCCAAATCGGAAACCCGAAACTCCAAACCGGATCCGGCTCCAACTTGTTGCAAAGAGCGCTTTCGTCCCGCCAGATTGCCCGCCTGAAAGAAGCGGGATCCACCTACGCGCTTCTCATTGAAGTTTGTGAAAACAAAACCTGGTGCGACGTGGACGAAAGCTGCGATACAGACACAGAGGAGATCAGAGATAAAGAGGGCAATGTGATCCACTGCATAACGACGACCACCTACACGACATCCTCCGAAGCTCACCGCAAAATTACGGCGCGCTATTCATTGTATGAACTTGCCTCGGGAAAGAATGTATGGGCCGTCTCCAGCAATCATAGAGAGCTTCACTCCCGTTCGCGAAGTTCCGATTGCCACTATCCTCCCCCTCCTCCTTTTCCTTCTCCCCCCTCCGTTGCTGATGTAATGAAGAACATGTCCTCAGCGGCAATCCGGAAACTCCCGAGAAAATAAATCCCCTTACTCTTCCATTGCCTGCTCGATCAAAAAATCGACCAGCGGCTGGCAGGTGAAAAAGCCTTCCCAGTAGCTGTGCTTCTGCCCTTCGGCGCGGATCAGCTCGAAATGCTCCGCAGCTCCTGCTTCGCGGTAAATTGTTTCGAGGGCTGCTGAATTTTCCGCCAGCGGAACAACCTGGTCATCAGTACCGTGAATGATGAAAACGGGGATCTTTTTCTCCGCAAGAATGCCTGCTTTCCGGATCGGATTGTATTCATCCTGACGGGACAGCAATTCCTCCGGCGTCAGTCCATAAACCGGGGCGGCGCGCTCCACTTTTGGATAGGTCGTGAAATCGTACACCGGATAAATGCCGCCGATTCCCGCAACGCGATCCGGATGCTCAATCGCCCAGCTGCTGACCCACAACCCGCCACGGCTGCGGCCGAGTAGTGCCGGTTTCTTCGAATAGCCGTCAGCCACCATTTTCTGATAGAGCGCCTCAAAAAAGGGAAAGGCTTTCGGGCTGCCATAGCCTTCCCCCACGTCAATTCCGGCAACGGCAATTCCCGCATCGAGAAACTGCCGGTGCATCCAGCTTTCCGCTTTGTCAGGAGTGTTCGGCAGGGTAGGGCCGTAGAAAATCCACGGCTTCCCTTCGGCCGGTTTTTCCGGCTTCATGAGAAAAGCATGACGCCCCTGCAGAAAGAAACTCTCCCCGCCTAACAGAACCTGTCTTCGTTTCGGTCGCGCCGCCTCCTGAGCGACACTCATTCTCTCCGGTTGCGAAGGATCCACATTTTTCAGCTTTTCCTCCGGAATTCCCTCCGCAGCGGTTTCCCGATATTCGTCCATCCGGCGCTGCCATTCGCCGGTGAGTTCCTTCAGTTTTTCCGGGTGAACGATGGCGAGGTCGGTTGATTCATCCCGGTCTTTCGAGAGGTCATACAACTCCCACGGCTCCCGGATGGAGGCGACTGCTTTCCAGTCACCCATGCGAATGGCCTTGTGTCCGTCATGAAACCACCAGATCGCTTCGTGACGGTCCCCGGCATCTTTTGCAAAGGTGGGTGCCAGACTGCGACTGGGCGAAGCAGGGGCGTCAGGATGCAATTCTCCACCCGCCAGCTCCAGCAGAGTGGGAACGACGTCGACGACGTGACCGGGAGATCTCCGGATCTCCCCTTTCGCCGGGATCCCGTCCGGCCAGGAAACCACAAAAGGCGTCGCGATTCCACCTTCGTGCGTCCAGGTTTTGTGACGACGGAAGGGGGTGTTGGAAACGGTTGACCACCCGGGCCCGAGACAGAGATAGGTCCCTGCAGCCCCGGGGGAGAGGGAGGGGTCGTGCCCGTCATCGCGAACCATGATCTCCGCGCTGGCACCGTTGTCGGAGAGAAAAATGACGAGGGTATTGTCCCACTCACCCATCTTTTTGATCTGTTCAAACACCCGCCCGATTTCGATATCCATGCGATGAATCATCGCCGCGTGGATCGCCATTTTTTTCGCCTGAAAGGATTTCTGTTCTTCTGTGAGCTGCGCCCAAGGCACGGGCTTGTTGATTTCCCCGGCCCCGAGAATCTCAAAGGCATCGGGGAAATGGTAGGGTGGCCCGAGATTTCTTTCCGGTTGTGACAGTTGTGGCGTCGAATCCTTATCGAGCAACCCTGTGCGGTTCATATTTACCCATCTCTTCCTTCGAATCGAATCCCAGCCTTCCTTGTAGACCGCATCATATATTGCGATGTCTTCGGGCAGGGCGTGCAGAGGGAAGTGGGGAGCGGCAAACGCAAGGTAATGAAAGAAGGGTTTCTCCGCGTGCTGCAGTTGATGCTCCGTCAGCACCTCGATGGCGTGGTCTGCGAGTGCCGTGGTTGCATAGAAATCCGTCCCCTTCTCTACCGGGGGAAGCTCCTTGTCGTCTTTCCAGTGCTTCTTCGGATTGAAAAATCGCCCCTGGTCTTTCAGGTAGTAGGAACGATCGAATCCCTGCTCGACCGGCATGCCGTCGATGTGCCATTTTCCGGTGTGATAGGATCGATAGCCGTGAGGAGCGAGCCGTTTCGGTAGAAGCTCTGCCCACTCCGGTCTTTGTCCGCGGTTTCCTCCGCCTGAAGGTACGCCCGGCACGCTGTCACGACGGATTTGCTGGGCATAGAAACCGGTGAGCAGGGAGCCACGGGTGGGCCAGCAGCGAGCGGTGTTGTACATCTGCGTGTAACGCAAACCATTCTCCGCAATTGAATCGAGATGGGGTGTCTGAATTTCACCTCCGTAGCAACCGAGATCCGAGTAACCCAGATCGTCGGCCATGATGAGAAGTATGTTAGGTTTTTCCGCTGCCGCAGCAGGGGAAAGGCAGAAAATCGTGACAAGCAGGCAGGGCAATACGGATCTCATAGTCTGGACAGCAGCCTATCGGGGGATGCCGGGGATGAAAACAGAGAAATCATGGCGTTTTTTCTTCATTGCCTGACACGGGCGGGTGAGACGCTATTGCGGGAAATTTCGATATTTCCAGAGAGCCACTTCGTACCAATAGTTCCCCCAATGAAGCGATACCTTCCCATCTTTCTGACTCTGTCCTTTCTCATTCCGAATCTGCTCCGTGCTGAGCTGAAGCTGCCCGCCATCATTGCCGACCACATGGTGCTGCAGCAAAAGCAGGAGAATCCGATCTGGGGTTGGGATACGCCGGGAACGGAAGTCACCGTGACTTTCGGCGATCAGGTGAAAAAGGCGAAAGCGGGCGATGATGGAAAATGGACCGTCAAGCTCGATCCGGTCGATGCCAGCGCCGACCCGGCGACCTTGAAAGTCGACGGCTCATCCTCCCGCGTCATCAAAGACGTGCTCGTCGGCGAAGTATGGATGTGCTCCGGTCAGTCAAACATGGGCTGGACCGTTGCCGGCGACTGGAAATGGCAGGTTGAATCCCTCGCATCGAATCACCCGAACCTGCGGCTCATCACGGTTCCCCGTGTCGGCACGCAGGAGTTGCAAAATGATTTCAATGGCAAATGGGAAGCCGCCACGCCGGAAACGGTAAAGAGCTTCAGTGCCGTTGGGTTCTTCTACGGGCGCTATCTCCACGAAATTCTCGGCGTCCCGGTCGGCCTGATCAATAACGCCTGGGGCGGTTCCGCTGCGGAAGCCTGGGTCAAAAGAGATTCCATCGAGAGCGACGAACGTTTCCGCAGCCTCGTCGAGAACTGGGAGCGCCGCGAAGCGCAACTCCAGACAGAGGAGGCAAAGGTCCAGCACGAAAAGGCGCTCGACGCGTGGAGGAAGAAGTACGAAGAGGCAAAAGAAGCAGGAAAACCGCTCCCGCGTCGCCCCTCCTCACCGGAGCAGCTCCTCGGTGGCAATTCGCGGCCCGGGAACATCTACGCCGGCATGGTTCACCCGACCAAAGGCTACGGGATGAAAGGCGTGATCTGGTATCAGGGGGAAAGCAATGCGAGCCGTGCCTACGAATACAGCCATCTGTTTCCCTTCATGATTGAACAGTGGCGCAAAGAATGGGGACAGGGCGACTTCCCCTTCTACTGGGTGCAACTGGCCGACTACCGTTCCGAGTCCGATGTTCCCGGGGACAGCCAGTGGGCGGAGCTTCGCGAATCGCAGACAAAAACCCTGTCTCTCCCGAACACCGGTCAGGCTGTCATCATTGATATCGGTGAAGGAAACGACATTCATCCGAAAAACAAATACGACGTCGCCGCGAGGCTTGTGCGCTGGGCTCTCGAGAAAGACTACGGGATTCCCAATATCGTTGCGCAAAGCCCCACTTTCCGCGAAATGACCATCGACGGAAACAAGGCAACGCTCACTTTCGACCACGTCAGCAGTGGCTTGCGCACCGTTGACGTGAATGAAGTCCGCGGTTTTGCGATTTGCGGGGAGGATCAGAAATGGGTCTGGGCCGATGCGAAGATCACCGGCAAAGATTCCATTGAAGTCTGGAGCGATGAAGTTGCTGCGCCGGTCGCGGTCCGCTACGCCTGGGCCGACAACCCGGTCTGTAATGTGTTCTCCAAAGACGGCCTGCCGATGACGCCCTTTCGCACGGACGACTTTCCGATGACAACAAAACCGAAATAGCAGAGCAAACCTCTACTTCTTCCGAACCCGGAATATACTCTGGTTTCCGTTCTTCACTTTTTTCACTTCGAAAAGATCGATCGCCTGAAACAGGTCACTCAATTTGGAGAAACCGTAGGTTCGGTGATCGAACGGTCCCTGATTTGAGATGTGCTGTCCGACCGGCCCGAGCGAAGCCCAGCCCTCGTCGTCGGCGGCGGCATCGACCGCATTGCGAAGAATGTTCACCAGTTTTGTATTTCCTTTGAGCTGATTCCCGGAACTGCGGCGGATTTTCTTCTGCTCCTCCGATTCGGCTGGATCGTCGAGATAGAGAAAGCGGGTGCAGGCATTGATGAACGGATCGGGCGTATTCTGTCCACCAAACCCGATGACCTGCTTCCCGTCGGCGCGGAGCCGGGTGCAAAGAGGAGTGAAATCACAGTCTGATGATACCAGCGCGTAGGTGTCGACCTGCTTGGTGTAGAGCATATCCATCGCGTCGATGAGAAGTCTCATGTCCGTGCCGTTTTTTCCTTTGACCATGTCAAACATCTGCACGGGTTCGATCGCGTGGTCGTGAAGTCGTTTTGTCCAACCGGACAAACCGCGCTTTACCCAGTTCCCGTATGCCCGGCGAATGTTGACAACTCCGTAGCTCGCCAGTTCGGAAATGATAAAATCGAGTTTCGAAACAGGTGAGTTATCTGCATCAATCAGCAGGGCAATACTGTCATCAGGGGTATCATTTGAGTCCGACATGCCGGAAACCTAACAGGGTTAGGTCGATGAGCCAACCCTCTTAGGTTATTGACTCACCCCTGTCCGGCCTGGAGTCGAAAACCGGTGAAGCGACTTTGCTTCCTTCCCGCAACCGACCGATAGCAGGAGGGGGATTTGAACCCCCGACCTTAGGCTTATGAGTCCTCTGCTCTACCCCTGAGCTATCCTGCCAAATCGGTGCGCATGCCCGGAAGCGTGCGGCCCGTAAGAAACTTTTTTCCGGCGAAAAGTCAAGGGCAATGTCTGTATCGCGAAAAGCAGTTTATTGGAGCCGGATTTACGGCTTTTCAACCAAATCGCTACGCTGCCAGCAACGAACGTGATCGATCACGAAATCGTCCGGCAACTGAGCGTTGTCGAGCGGCTCGTTGTCCCAGCCGCCGCTGACGTGCGTAAACATGAGAATGGAGGGAACGGAGCAAATGCGATCCGACTCCCACTTTCCAACCAACTCGCCGTTGCAGAAATAGGCCGCCTTTCCGGGAAGCCAGAGCAATCCGGCGGTGATGAACCCCTCTTCATCCGGCTTCATGTAGATTCCGGACGTTCCGGAACTCTTGTGATTTTTCCCGTAACCGTCCCAGTGGAACGCGACGTTGTAGCGATAAGGCCCCCAGGAGGAAAGGTATTCCATGATATCAAACTCCATTCCCCCGTTGGTCGTTTGCTCGCGCTTCCATCGCGGTGCCGCCTGCGGACCACGGTCCGGCATCGTCCAGAAGGCAGGCCAGAGCCCGGGGGAACGGGGAAGTTTCATCCGGGCTTCAAAATAGCCGTAGCGTTGCGTCCATTTGCCGAAGGTATCGAGAAACCCGCTCGTGTAGGATTTCAGCTCCCCGTCCGCTTCGTCGTTGTGACGGGACTCCCGATGTTCGAAGCGGAGATGAGCGGCCCCGTTTTTCAGCATCACATTGTCGCGACTGAATGCCGTTTTTTTATCCCAATGGTTCGCCGTGTGGACATTCCAGACGGTTTCGTCAGGTCCTGCTCCGTCGAATGTCTCGTCGAGTGTCATGACCCACTCCCCTTCGAATGGCGGTTTTTCCACCACGGTCACTTTGCCGGGTGTTATCGCGGGAACGGCTTTGATTCCGGATACGGTAAAAGCGGATTGGTTACCGGAAGCTTCCGAATGGAATGAGATGCCACTCACCGCTTTGCTCGACCATTTGGTTCCTGATGGGAGTGGATCTCTGCGCTCCTCTCCCGGTGGGTAATCCGCCGCATTCCAGGGAACGGGCGGAGCAAATTCGATCACCAAGGTGCGGGATGCTCCCGCCGGAACCGGGGCAGTCTCGCGAATCGTGGTTGCTCCACTGTTGCTGTGCAGTTGAATCCGGGGCACCAGGCTTCCCGCCCCGTTGTTGGTCAGGTGAACTTCCATTTGTCCGGCATCCCGCAAATCCCATCGTCCCGCTTCGGGACGGAGCGTTACGCTTTGATCTTTCCGATCAAATCGAATCACGATTTTCTCTCCGCTCTCTTACAGGTTTGCCTTGGCATGATTCATTGCGCTGAGCTGCCTCGTCGATTTCACCTCCCTTCCTTTTCCGAAAAGAATGCCCCCTTCCGGTTTCCGGGCACCGGAGTTCTTCAGTGCCGCCGGATCTTCCCCCGCTGTGCCGGTAACCTTTACCGATTCAACCACAAAACTACGTTCTTTCTCCGCACCGGGAGCAAAGAAGAGCAATTGGACAATCTTTGCCGGATCGAGCGGAAAGCTTTTCTGCCCGCCGTTCGCGTATCCGAAAAAAACCGCAAGCGTTCCCGTTTCTCCGGGCTGGAGACGGATGGACTCGGTATTCCAGGGAGCATCCTTCCAATGCCCGGGATTGTCGACGCGAAGCGAAACCGGAACCTGCTCCGGTCCAGTGTTTCGGACCACAGCTTCGATCCTGGAAAAGCGGGAGAAGTCAGGAAACACCTCCCCTTCCGGAACAACGGACGCGCCCGGCATGCCCTTCGCACCGGCGGCGAGGCTCACGGAAAGTCCCGAATCCTTTCTGTATTCTGCAGCTACGCTTTCGTCCCTTGTTTCCACTGCCTGGAGCGAAATCAGGAAGTCTTCCGCCCGCGAGATCTGCCAATTGAGGGAGAGAATGAAAAGAGCGGCGATTCTGCTGGCAGGGAAAGAGGGTTTCATAGCTTCGTCCGGAGACATTCCCCTACAATCCAATCCACCGCAATCCCCATCCGATCACGAGCGGTGCCGTAACAATACCGACGACTGATGTCGCGATGACCACCTGAATCGCAACCTGAGGCTGACCACCAAAAAGCCGTGCGACGACAATCGGGAAAACGGCTGCAGGCATAGCGGCCTGAACAACGAGCAACCGGCGAAGATCATCGGGAATGGGGAAAAACTTTGCCACGCAGAGAAATACCGCCGCAGCAAGGACGAGGCGAACGAGGACACTGGAAAAGGCAACGCGAAAGGCATCCTGAAAAATTCCTCTGTCGAAAAACCCGCCGATCGTCGCTCCAATCATGAAAATCGCCATTGGAATAGCGCACCGCCCCAGCATCTCCATCGTCGTGGCGATGATCTTCGGTATGAACTCATAGAGCCCCGTGTAATTAAGAAACAACGCAACGATCACCGCGATGAACGGGCCATTGATCATCGAGCGAAAGCCGACACGACCGGTCATCACTGCCATGCCGACCGTCCAGAGCGCCACCTCGACACCAATCCCGTGGACAAAAACCAATCCGGCCGGACCACTGTTGTCAGGAAACAATTCGAGAACGATCGGCAGCGCAACAAATCCGTAGTTTTGAATCCCGGCAGCGATGGCAAAAGTGCGACGCCCCTCCCCTTTTCGCAAAATCCCCATCGCCGCAATGAGCCAGGCGATTCCGATCGACGTCGCGACCAGAGAGAACCCGAGAACAATCGCCCAGATCGCCGAGGACGCCGTTTCCAGCGCCGGATTTCCCGGAACGAGAGAAAGAATGAAGCAGGGAAAGAGCAGGTTCAGCCCGAGCTTCATCACCCCGACTTCCATTTCCTCTCCCAGCCAGCCGCGCCGCTGGAAGAAAAATCCGATCCCGATAATCAGGAAAACGGGAAGGGTGGCGGAAAGAATGGTGTAGTAGGAAGGCATAGGAAAGAAAATGACGAAATACCCGGAGCCCAAATAACGAAGGAATCACGAAGAGAGGACGTCCAAAGGAGCTTACCCTTTCAATCCTGCCATATTTGGGGGCTTCAGAATTTCGTCATTCCCCGGGTATTTGGGTCTTTCGAGCTTCGTCATTCCCTCTTCTCCGGTCCTCTACATACCCCCGGAGCATCAGACCGACGCCGCCGGCGATCAGAACAATCAGCAGGATCAAATGCGTTCCCTTGATCGCCATAACGGGACGGAAGCGACTGACCACTTCGATACCGAGAATCACCAGCCCGAGTCCGACGAGAACCCAGCCCCACATTTTTCTCACATCGAAAAAGAGAGCGATGATGCCGATAAAAAGCGGGACAAGCACAATGCCCATTGAAGTGGTTTCCATGAGACCTCCCTGTCCGCCGCCGTCACGACCGCGGGCCATCGCTCCGGAAATCCATCCCATGTGGCCGGTCGTGAATTTGATGGAATCAAAAAACAGCCAAACGCCGACGACGGCAAGAGCCGCGCCGATCAGAAATTTTACTTCGCCGCCGGGACGGCCTCCGGGATTGAGTTCCATTCCTCCAGTAAAGCGGAATCGGGGAGCTGATTCAACCACGATTCATCCTCCCGTTTCCTCACATACCTACACCAGTCCTTGAATTGTTCCGAGCTGTGGCCTTTCTTTTCGTCAGTTGAAAGCATTTCTCTATTTTCTGTTCGCCCTTCCGGCTGTCGTCTCGCTGTCGGCCTCTGCTGCCGAAGACGCCGCTGTAATCGTCGAAACCGTAACCGCAGTCCGGTCAGACTCTGTCTCAACTGCCTGGGAACTCACGGGGACGGTGGTATCGAAACGACACGCCAAGCTTTCCAGTCGCGCGGAAGGTCTCGTCGAGAAGGTTCTCGTCGATGCCGGGAGCAAAGTTGAAAAGGGGGATGTCCTCCTTACACTCGACACCCGGCTCGCCGAAATCGAGCTCGAGCTGATTCATGCGGAAATCGAAACCGCTCAGGTCCAGCTGGAAGATGCCGAACGCGAACGGGAAGAGGTGCGCAGGCTTACCAGCTCCGGTGCTTTCGCCAAGTCGGAGGCTGCTTCCCGCGAAGCCAACGCCCGGATCCGGGCTGCCGAGATGAAAGCGCTCGAAGTTCGCGGAGAGCAGCAAAAGGAGAGAATCGAGAGGCACCAACTCGTCGCGCCCTTCTCCGGATCAATTGCCAAAAAAACGACCGAAGAGGGAGAATGGGTCGAAACGGGAACCACTGTCTTCGAGCTGGTCGAGACCGATTCGCTCTGGTTCGATTTGCAGGTCGCCCAGGAATTTCTCGCTGCCGTTGAGTCGGTGGAGAGTGCAGTTGTCAGGCTCGACGCCTATCCTGACAGGGAGTTGACCGCTGAAATCGACGTGGTCGTTCCCGTGAAAGACCCGATCTCGCGGACCTTCCTGACCCGCCTCACTTTCGACGATCCGGAAGGGCAAGCCTCACCCGGCATGTCGGGAACGGCGCATCTTCAAGTGAGATCTTCCAACTCCGGGAACATTTCGGTTCCCCGGGACGCAGTGACCCGCTACCCCGACGGCAGCGCCAAGGTCTGGGTCGTCCGGGGAGAGGATGGCGGACAGGTTGCGCGGTCTGTCACTGTCATCACGGCAGGCGGACTTGGCGAAACCGTGGAGATTGAGAAGGGACTCCAAGGGGGGGAACGAGTCGTTGTCCGGGGGAACGAAGGTTTGTCCGAGGGACAGAAAGTCGAAGCCCGGGAGCGGAAAACGAATTCTTCACCCTCCGGCCTCTAGCGCTTCATGATCGAATCCCTTCTCAAACGAGGCACCCTGGTCGCAGTCGTCGTCGTGATGACGCTGCTTCTCGGCATCGTCGCCGCGACACGGGTCCCGGTTCAGATGATCCCCGACCTCGAGACCCGGGTTATTTCTGTGGAAACCGCCTGGCCCAATGCGACGCCGCAGGATGTCGAAAAGGAAATCCTCATCGAGCAGGAAATCTTTCTCCGCACCCTGCCGAATCTGCAGCGCATGACATCCGTCGCCACCACCGGTCGGGCCGAAGTCGAGCTGGAGTTTCCCTACGGCATCGACACGCAGTCGGCACTCATCGAGGTGAACAACGCCCTCAGCCAGGTTCCCTCCTATCCGGAAAACGTCGACGAGCCGGTCATTCGAACCGATTCCTTCTCCTACAACCCATTTCTCTATTTCCGAACCGTTCCCCTCGAAGGAAATCCGAAAAACGTCGATCTCGAAATGATGCGAGACTTCATCGACGACGATATCCGGCCGGTCATGGAACGGGTCGAAGGAGTCTCACGGGTTCGCCTCAGCGGCGGCGCGCCGCGACAGATTCGGATCGAAGTCGATCCCGCCCGACTCGCCGAGCGCGATCTTTCTCTCGCAGAGTTGCGCGACGCTATTCGTCAGCGAAACACCGACTTCTCGGCGGGGGATCTCGACAGTGGAAAAAGGCGCTACCTCATCCGCACGGTGGGTCGATTTGAAGACCTCGACGATTTGCGGAATCTCATCATCGTTCGTCGCGGCGACGCGGTCGTGAGGCTTCGTGATCTCGCGACAGTGACCCTCGATCACGCCGAGCTGAGCCGGAAAAACTACTCCAACGGCGCACCCAACATCTGGGTCAGCGTCGTCCGGCAAACCGGTTCCAACGTCATCGAAATCCGGGACAAAGTTCTCCCGCTCGTTGATCAGCTCAACGAAGACGTTCTCCGTCCCGCCGGTCTGGAGATGTCGCTCAGCAGCGAGGACGTCAGCTACGTCGAGGACTCCGTCGCGAACGTCGTCCAGAATATCATTCTCGGCGCCGGCCTGGCCGCCCTGGTCATGTTTCTCTTTCTCCGCTCCGGCTCTGCGACGCTCGTGGGAATGCTCGGCATGCCGATTTGTATTGTTGCCGGATTTATCGGCCTCCTCCTGCTCGGTCGCACCGTGAATGTCATCTCTCTCGCCGGAATTGCTTTCGCCATCGGAATGACAATCGACAACACCATCGTCGTTCTCGAAAGCATCGCGCAGGAACGACAGGCCGGGAAAAACCGCTTCGAAGCGGCACGCGACGGAGTTCGCAATGTCTGGTCCGCCGTCCTCTCGGGAACAATGACAACCGTTCTCGTTTTTCTTCCCATTCTCTTCATCCGCGAGGAAGCCGGTCAGCTGTTCTCGGATATCGGAATCGCGATTTCTGCATCGATCATCGTCTCGATGCTCGTTGCTTTTGCAGTGGTTCCCGTCGCATCCGCAAATCTTCCCGAGGGAAAAGGCAAAAAGGCCCGACTTTCCACAGAAGACAGCGGCAAGCCCTCCCTTCTTCTCCGGACGGTAAATGGTCTCATTGACTCCCGGCCCGGACGCCCGCTCTTTCTCGCCCTTGCCGTAGCTGCAATTGGATCTGTCTTCATCTGGCTGGTCCCGCCTGCCGAGTATCTTCCTGAAGGCGAGGAAGCAAAAGCGTTCTCGGCAATGACGGCGCCCCCCGGTTACACGCTGAACGAAATGGACCGCATCGCCGGGGAAATCGAAGCGCAGCTACTCCCTGCTCTTGATGAAGAACCGGAAGCATTCGAACGCGGGGAAACCGAGATCCCGGCACTGAACCGCGTCGACATCATTGTCCGCTCCGGTTCCGTCTTCACCATCGCTGTGACGAAAAATTTCGACCACATCGATGAATACATGGAGAAGATCAACGAAATCTACCGTTCCTATCCGGGGATGCGAGCTTTCTCCACCCGCGGGTCGATTATCTCGAGCAACGACGGCGGAACCCGTGCCGTCGCGCTCGACATCAGCGGACCGGAGTTGCCGGAGATTTACGCCACGGCACGAGATATTTACGCCAAAGCGGAAGAACTGATCGATGACGCCCAGATCGATTCCGATCCCGGTTCACTGGTCCTCGGACAGCCCCTTCTCGAAATTCGCCCCAAATGGGAGCGGCTCGAGGAACTCGGTTTCGAAGCCCGCGATTTCGGCTTCGGCGCAGCCGCACTCAGTGACGGCGCCTTTGTTGACGAATTCTACACCGGAGACGACAAGATCGATATTTTCCTTTTCAGCGAAGCAGGAAACGAGCAGTCGCTCGACAATATTGAAACGCTTCCGATTTATACGCCACAGGGAACGGTCGTTCCCCTCGGATCGCTTGCGGACATTACGGAAACAGTCGATGCGGCCGACATTCGCCGGGTCGACGGACGGCGAACCGTGACGCTCTATATCATCCCGCCCCGCTCCATCGCTCTCGAGTCTGCGGTGCAACAGGTCCGGGAAAAAATCATGCGCCCGATGCGGGCCGACGGTTCCCTTCCTGAAGGAGTCACACTCGATCTGACAGGAGCGAGCGACCAGCTCGATGCGACACGCAAATCACTCGGGCAGAACATGTGGATCGCCGTCGCCCTGTGTTACCTGCAGCTCGTGATCATCTACCGTCACTGGGGTTATCCTTTTCTTATTCTCGTGACCGTGCCTCTCGGAATCGGAGGCGGTATCGTCGGACTCTGGCTGCTCAACTTCTTCGGCGGCATGCTTCCGAAATTCGGACTCGACCCGATCCAGCAGCCTTTCGACATGATTACCATGTTAGGGTTTTTAATCTTGTTGGGAACGGCGGTAAACAACCCGATCCTCATCGTCGATCGAACAATGAAGAACTTTCGCGAATCCGGACTCGGAGCCATCGAATCTGTCAAAGACGCCGTCGCCGTTCGCCTCCGGCCGGTCCTCATGACCACGGCCACCACCCTGATGGGACTCGCGCCGCTCGTCTTTCTCCCCGGCGCCGGAACCGAACTCTACCGCGGCCTCGGCGCGATCGTTTTGTTCGGCCTCGCGTTCTCGGCCCTGGTCACCCTGACTTTTCTTCCGTGCCTGCTCGCGACACTGTTGCGGGGAATGGAGATGTGGAGAAAGGGGTAACGGAATGACGAGCGACCAGGTGGGGCGAAGCGTACCGCTGAGCCGCCGCAGGGAAATTCACCGATCTTCGCTCTTCGAGCTACGAAGGGCACGCCGTTCCACCCACCGGCAGCCGCAACCCGTCCCAGGCCAATCTCACTCCGTCCGGCAGTCCCGGCTCCAGCGCCGCATAATCCACCCGGCAGGAAAAATGCGTCAGCCATGTCTGCTTTACCTCCAGCTCCCGCGCGATATCCACGGATTCGCCTATCGACAAATGCGTCCAGTGCTCCTCCGGCTGCAACCCGTCGAGAACGAGCAGGTCGATTCCGCGAATGAGCTCACGCGTTTTCTCCGACAGCTCCTTCGCATCGGGAATGTAGGCGAAAAGCCGTTCCCCCTCGCGGGAAAAAAGAAAGCCGATCGTTTCGACTTTGCCGTGACTCACCGGTAAGGGAGTGACTTCGAGATCCCCCACCTGAAACGGTCCATCGATGATGCAGGGAGCAATTTTTAAATAGCCACGGTAGCGATTCATCCCGTCGAAGATGTAGGAGAATGCTCCCTTCAGGCGCTCCATGCATTCCTCTGTCGCGTAGATCTCCAGCTCATCATCATCCCAGACAGTGAATCGCCGCAGATCGTCAAAGCCCATCACGTGATCACTGTGGGCATGGGTAAAAAGCGCCGCATCCAGATTCCGGATTCCTTCCCGCAGCATCTGCTGCCGAAAGTCCGGACCCGTATCGACCACAAATTCGACCTCCTCCGTCCGCACATAGAGAGAGGACCGGAGACGGTTGTTCTTCGGGTCATCCGAAGTACAAACCTCACAGTCACAACCGATCACGGGCACTCCGATCGATGTGCCCGTTCCCAAAAACGCAATTTCTACATTTTTGAACATTGACTTTTTGAACAGTTAAAGGATAAATTGAAAGAACGAACCCAAACATCCGCCAATGCTCTCGGTTTTAAAAATCAAAAATCTCGCACTTGTCGACGATCTTACATGGGAACTCGGCGCCGGACTCATCGGGGTAACCGGTACAACCGGCGCAGGGAAATCCATGATTGTCGGCGCACTGAAACTGATTCTCGGGGAACGCGCCAACCACGACCTCGTCCGGACAGGGGAAAGCAGCTGCAGCGTCGAGGCTATCTTCGAACTCTCCGAAAATCTCGATCAGGTAAATACCCTGCTGGAAGAATGCGGTCTCGATCCCTGCGAAGGGAATACGCTCGTCGTAAAGCGAATCTTCGGCAGCGGGAACAAGCAATTCATCAACTGCTCGCCATGCACCCTGTCAGTGCTGAAATCGATCGGGGGGCTGCTGGTTGATCTTCACGGCCCGCACGAGCACCAGTCCCTGCTTTCGCCCGACCGGCAAATTGCCATGCTCGACGCCTATGCAAAGGCCGGGAAAGAGCGGGAAGCCTACCGCTCGGCGTGGAGGGAGTGGAGAAAAGCCACCCATGCGCTGGGGGAATTCGAGAACACCCGGCAGGTAAGCGATCAGGAAATTGATCTGCTGCGCTTTCAGGTCGAAGAAATTTCCGCCGCCGCTCTCGACCGCGAAGAAATGGTCGAGCTGGAGTCCCGCTACCGACAGTCGCTCCACAGCAGTCGACTCGTGGAAAACGCAAACCAGGGCGTCGATCTCATCAGCGCAGCCGTCGCTAACCTCACCAATGCGAAACGGTGCATCCTCGAGCTGGAGAAATTTGATCCCACCGTCGTCGAGCGCGTAGCCGGATTCGAATCGGCCCGTGTCGAAATCGAAGAACTGGAGAATGTTCTCCGCGACTACCGTGACGATCTCGAAATCGACCCCGCAGAATTTGCGAGAATGGAACGGCGCATTGACGAAATCGAAACGCTGAAACGAAAATACGGCCAGACGGTCGAAGAGGTTTTAGAATATGAAGCCCGTGCGAGAAAGCGACTTCATACCGTCGACGGCCGCGAAGAGGAGCTGGAGCGTCTTCGCGACGCGGTTGACAATGCGAACAAGTCCCTGAAAAAAGCAGCGAAGAAACTTTCCAAAAAGCGTCGTTCGGCAGCACCGGATCTCGCCGGGGAAATCGCGAACCATCTCGACGACCTCGGTTTCAACCAGTCCATCTTCGAAATCGAATTTACCGAACAGGACGAACCAGGGCCGCAGGGATTCGAAGCTGTTGAATTTGTCTTCGGACCGAATCCGGGCGAACCGCTCAAACCGCTCCGCATCATTGCGTCGAGCGGGGAAATGTCGCGGGTCATGCTTGCGGTGAAGAGCGCGCTTGCCGATCAGGATTCCATCCCCCTGATGGTTTTCGACGAAATCGACGCCAATGTCGGCGGGGAAATCGCCGGTGCCGTCGGCAAAAAGATGGCGTTCCTCGGCGAGCGCCATCAAGTCGTCGCGATCACTCACATGCCGCAGGTGGCATCGCTCGCGCATCGCCACTTTCTCGTCACCAAAGAAGTTGAGAACGATCAGACCAATTCCACCCTCGAAGCGGTTACCGGTAAGAAACGAACCCGGGAACTCGCCCGCATGCTCGGCGGCATCGGTCCGGAGACCCTCGCTCTTGCCACAAAAATGGCCGGATTGTGATTCCGGAATGCCGCACAGGAAATACGAATTTTCGGGGAACGGGATGAGGGAGTGAACACACCCCTCTGTTTCGCAGTCACATCGCGTTAAAGACTTTCTCCTGCGCCTTCCCGCGCCTGCTGCGACGCCCTCTGACCTGAAAGACCTGCCGTGGAGGATTGCCCGGAAAACGATTCAACCCTGTCCGGTCACTGACCCGACAGGGTTGAGAGCTTGATCCAACAGGGTTGAATCAGTGGGGGGAGTTTTACTTACGCCACATACTCCTCGACCGGAGCAGTTGTCCGTTCGAGGTCGTCAAATTCGCGTGAAGACATGGCCCGCTCATCGAGGAGGCAACGGGAGATCCATTTTTCGAAACGCTCAAAATCAGGGTTTTCGGCAGCGGCGTCGAGAACGTGCGCCCAGTCGTAGGACTGACCGGCATCCGGAGCAGCGTAGCGACGGATCTGCAGAAGGCTTTGAATGGATTCAAATTCACGTGGCTGCAGATTTTCGATCGCAGCAGGCTCGGGCATATCGTCGAGAATGTCAGCATCGAGACCGAAGCTGATCACTCCGATTCCGTAGCGTGAAGCAAAACGACGCACTTCTTCGATCATGCGGGGATCTTCGATCGGCGCAGCAATAAGGAGTTCCGCTGCATTGGCCCACTCGGAAGTGGCGAGGCACTGATAGAGATCCTCGAAGAGCGAAACATGATTGAGCTCGAGACGAAGCTTCACGCTCGAAACCCGCAAGGGAGACTGTCCGAGACGACGGGATACCTCCAGCTTCTCTTTGTTGAGCGAAACGCGATCATCGCTTTCCTCTCCGGCAAGCCAGTCGACAACGGCCAGATCAGGCACTCTCCAACGGTTTGCCTCCGCGTCGATGGAGAAAGAACGCTCAAAAGAGAAAGGGAACTGCTGGACCGACTCCAGATAACGCTGAACGACGGCGCGGAATTTTGCTGCCCGGGAGAGGGAAATATCCATGTCGGCCGAACTCATCACTGCACCGTCGTCCTCGGCCCCGGAGTTAAAAAGATTCCTCGCGCTGTTCACCGTGTGAATCGTCGAAGTGCGCAGGTAATAGCCCTGACCCTGCTCCACTTTGGCGATCGGTGAGGATGGATCGCAGGACATAATCGAAAAATGATATCGAAGCGTCGCATCGGAGTAGTCCTGCTTGAGGCGGTGCTTCACCATCTCGATCAGCTCAGTGCCCTTGATCGCCTGGGCGGGGTTCCTGGGGAGAATATCGGGGAGGATTTCTTTGAGCTGATCGCGAAGATTCATGTGATGTGAGAGACAAGAGTTGGATGGTCGGAAAAATTTCGACAAACGTTTGTTAATTATGCCGTAATTTTTAAATATCCAGACAGCATGTGGACACCAGGTCAAGCGATTCGTTCAAAAAGTTGATAATTAAGGCGTCCATAATTTTAATTTTTGACAATTTTATAATTTCCATGCCGCATCGACGCACAGCCGGAAATTCTTCTATTCCCCAACCTCGATATTTTTCCAAACGATATTCCGGTATTTCGCACGAGTGATAAAGCTGGCGATTCCAATCGGAACACACAATTCAATGTCTCCGGGACGAAGGCCGATCTTCCGATCCGTGCGAACGAGATCGACCATCATTTCATCGTCAATCCACGCTTCAATCTTCTTGTCGGTGACTCGAACCTTCACCTTGTACCAACGGTCTTCTTCGAATCCGGAAATGTTCATGGTTTCGTTCTCGGAGGCGTCGAGGTCATCTACAGAAGAGATACCTACAATGCCTCCGCCCCAGCCACCGATCACAAAGGTGGCGTGACTGTCATCCACCGGAAAAGTTAGCGCGCAGAAAAAATCTGTCCCGTCGAGCTTCATCGCATCCAAGGTGATTTCGTAATTCGATGTCGCCGGAACCTTTCCGCCCCAGTTCACTCCGGTCATGATCGCTCCGAATCCGAACTCCAACTCCCCGTCCTCTGTCACGAAAACATCCCCTTCCCCGCCAAACTGAGTTTTCTCCCAGTCTCCAAGATCCTTTCCGTTGAAGAGTGAAATTTCAGCAGACTCCTCTTTTTTCTCCCCGGCTGGATTCTTTTTCGCGGACGGAGCTGCCGCATGAGCTGCCGCAGGCTTTTTCTCCTTATTCTCGAGAGGCTTTGCCTCAGGTTCACTGGCAGGCACGTCAGAAAAGGGTGCCGGCTCCAGGGTCGTCCTCTCGAGAACGGACTCCCCTGCGGAAGCATCCTCGTTCACAGACCAGACAAAAATGCCGGCTTTCCCATACAATGCCTGATGCATGAGAACTCCCGAAACGAGGAAGCCGACGACAAAAACTAGGAATCCACTGATATATTTCACACCCAAGGATTCACCGAAACCGAAGGCTACCGCAAGAGAAATCCCGTCCGTCAATGCGACGAAACGTTTTCGGGAAAGTGATGAGGGCGCAATGCCGGCAACCTTTCTGCGAAGGCGGCTACCTTTCCTATCCCGCCCAACCCGGGAAGAAGATGGCCGCTGTGCCCCGCTCCCGAGCCCCTATTTCTTCACTGGAATATCGTGAATCGCCTTCAGATACTGTTCCCAGTCGTAGTCGGTTACATCATGCTCACCCGCTCTGACGTGATACCTCACTGTGCCACCGACAGGCTCGTGAACATCCGGCTGCGACTCCACACCGACACCAGACTTTCCGAGCAATTCATAAACAGGTCCGGCATGTTTGGCAGAAAGAAACTCTCCTTTCGGGTCGGCCCATGTATCTCCTACCGCACTGGCGACATAGACCATCCGCGGAGCGATCAAAGTGATAAGCATGTGCTGATCAACCGGTAGCTCTGCTTCTTCCTCATTGTATTCCCTGAAATTCCGGCAGAACCAGTGCGGAAAGCTCGTATTGATCCGCGACACCCGCTCCCCGATGCGCCGCCGGCTCAGTGCGGCGCCACCACATCCGGAGTTGTTCGAAATCACCAGGGAGAACCGCTCGTCCTGCGCTCCGGCCCAGAGCGCTGTTTTGCCGAGACGGGAATGACCAAAGACAGCGACTCGATTTTGATCAATGTCTGCGTCCTCTTCCAGAAAATCCCGTACCCGACTCGCTGCCCAGGCCCAGGTTCCGATTGAGCCCCATTCATCCGCAGACGGAACGCCGGTGAGCTGATGAATTCCGTTTTGAAACTCATCGTGAAAATCCGGATCGATATCCCCGTAGTAAAATGTCGCCAGCGCCGCGCCTCCGTCGATAATTTTTTCTACCGGCCAGCGGGAACCGCGAAACCCCCGGGCTTTCTCCGTGGCCCGGTTCTCGAGAACCACGCCGAGTTTTCGATCTTTGCTGTTTTCGGTGACCCAGCTTTTGCTCAGCGAAATTTCAGTGGAAGGATGAATGGAATGGTTTCCCCGGAAATTGAGCGCAACGAATGTCGGGACGCCACCTTCAGGGATCTCCTTCGGCTTGATCAGGAGCAAATCGAGAAAGGGCCCTTCGCCATCCGTAAAGTGAATCCGGATTTCGGAAAGGGTCGCTTTCCCATCGAGAAACGGAACCGGTTCTTTCGTTGTCTCAAACCGCATTTCGTCAGGTCGACCCAGAACCGTTTTGCCGTAGACGTGGGTTTCAAAAAGCTCCATCAGCTCTGCCCGGCGCTTCGCCCAGTCAGCGGCCGAGACGACCCTTTCACCGTTTTCAAACACAAGCGGGTCCGGCAGCTCGTAAGCCGGAATCTTCGCCTCGTCGTAGATTGCGACATATTCTTCCGCGTTCAGCAGGAGCGGAAAAGCGAGAGCAACAAAAAGGAAAACTCGGCAGAAATTCTTCATTCCTGCAGCCAAGCCGAATCGACCAACTCAATCAATCGCGCAATCGGGGAGATGCTCCGGGGCATGGAACTTTTCGCCACGAAAATGCCGTGAGGCAGGTTTTCCACCGGCCTGGCGCCTCGCAGAAGCCTCACTTGCCCAGCAACACGATCAGCGAAAGCAAACCGAGCAGCACCACGGCACAGAAGGTGGTGATTCCAATCGGAAAGGCTCCTCGTTTGGATCGTTTGAAAAGTGACTGGCGGCTGTCCTCGATCTTCTCCGGTGAGTAGCCGGCCAACATCCAGACAGGCGTCAGAATCCAGGCGGCGAATCGGGATGCTCCTGACTCGAAAAAGTTAACGACGTGTTTTACGACTCCCCCGACGACGAATTTCTTCACGCCGGAGTTGGTGGCATTCAGACTTTTGTCGAACGCCCGATACACGAGCGAACCTCCCCGGCGATACAGCCAGTCGAAGTCGACATTAGTGGCCCGGATTTCTGCGGGATACAAACCGGACCGAATCAGGAGCACAAAGGCAAGTCCGCAGAAAAGCAGGAGGGCGAACTGATCCGTGACGTGGGCTACCGTGTAGGGCTGATAGGAGGCTTCCGGATTGGGAAGCATCTGGTAGAGGTAGGCATTGGGAAAGGAGCCGACGAAGATGCAAAGAATCGCCGTAATCGCCATTGCGAGCAGTTGATTGCCCGGTGCCTCCTCGCAGCGCAGCCCGGAGTCTTTGGAGAAGAAGGCAAAGAACGGCACCTTGATGCCCGCCTGTTGGAACGCGCCAATCGAACCGAAGAGAAGAGCCAGCCAGACGCAGGTGGTCAGAGTCGTCTGCTGCGAAGCAGCCGCACTCATGATCATGGATTTGCTAACGAATCCGCAAAAGTAGGGAAAGGCCATGCTCGCCGCTCCGAGGCAGGCAAAGAGACAGGTCAGGGGCATCGAACGATAAAGGCCACCCAGTTCCGTCGCCTTCGTCTTTCCGGTGCGGTAGAGAACCGATCCCATCGCCATGAAGAGGAGGGCTTTGTAAAGAATGTGACAATAGGAATGAGCGGCGGCGCCGTTCAGCGAAAGCGGGGTGCCGAGTCCAATTGCGATAACCATGAAGCCGACCTGGTTGATCAGAGCGTAGGCAAGCACGCGACGCAGATCATTCTCAATGACGGCGTAGAGAAGAGGCACGACAGCGAGAACGATGCCGATATAGAGCAGTACTTCCTCACCGGGAAAACAGCGGGCCAGAACATAGACGGCCGTCTTCGTGGTGTAGGTCGCCATGAAAATGAGGCCGCCGTGCGAGGCATGCGGGTAAGTGTCGGTCAGCCAGGCCCCGACGACCGGCCATGCGCAGTTGATGCCAAAACCGAGGAACATGAGCCAGGCTCCAACTCCTTTCAGCTCGATCTTGTCGAATGCGATCGAACCTCCTGTCGCGAGATGGAGCACGATTCCTGCAAGCAGAATCACCCCGCCAAAGACATGGACAAGCAGATAGCGGTAGGCGGCTTTTCCGGCCTCAGGAGTTCCCCGGGTGAGAATGCAGAGAACCGCTGCGAGGGTCAGCATTTCCCAAAAGAGAAAGAGCGTCAGCAAGTCTCCGGCGAGGACGACTCCCATAGCACTGCCGGCGTAGAGAAGGCCCGCAGAGAAGTCGAGCTTCCGGTTGTCGTTGAGGATGTAGAGTATCCCGATGAAGGACAGAATCGTGAAGATGCTGAGATAAATCAGACTCCAGCGATCGACCCGACCGAGCACGAGCTCGAAGTCCAGCAGGGGGATGGACCAGTAGATTCCTTCGGCGAGCTGCGAGTAGTTGATCAGTCCGAGCAGCGGAATCGCCAGAGCGAAGACCTGACGGAAGCGTCCGGGAAGAAATAGAACCAGCAGTGCCCCGAAGAGGTAGAGCAGGGCGGGGTGAATTGCATCAGGCATCGTTTGGCCCTCCCTTCTCTGTAGCGTTGTCTGCGGCTTCCTTTTCGTAGAAGTCCTCGCTGCGCTTCACGAGGGGACGCAGAATATATTTCGCACCGAGGACGAGCAGGACACTGGCGACAAAGCTGTAGACAGCGTAAAAGCCCGGCCACTCCTCCCATCGGAAATAGGGATGCTTGTCGAAACCGAAAACGCGGAAGAGAATGTCAATCAGGACGAAGAGTCCGCAGCCGACGTAGAGCCAGAGCAGCAACTTCTGCACGTTTTCCTTTCGGTCGAACCAGCCCGGGGCGTCGTCGCTTTTGGGGGAAGAGGATTTCATCAGTGTTTGGCGTCCGTGGCGTGATGCTCCGACGAGTCATCGTGACCGTAGTGCTTCTTCTTGGCGCTTCCGGGGGACGAGATCAGGATGATGGCGAGGTAGATTCCCATGACCAGGAAGGCAATCGTGAAAGCCTTGAGGAATCCCGGCACGGCATCGTGACGGAGCTCCTGAAGGGGGCGATCATCGTGAGATTGACTGGTCATAGGTCCGACAAAACAAATAAGGTTATTCTCCGGGAATCATCAGGGCGGTGAGTTCGAACAGCAGCCCCGGGAAGAAAAACAACAGAACGGAGCCAAAAGCAGTGAGCGTCAATGGAATGACACAGGCGGGCGGAGCTTCTGCAATTCCTTCCAGTTTCTGTCCGGCAGGAAGGGGGCGGAAAAAGGCGCGATAGACGATGGGGAAGAAATAGACGCCATTGAGAACAGAACTGATGAGATAAACGGCGAGGAGAGCATACTGCTGCGCATCGGCCGCGCCCCAGACGAGATAGATTTTACTGAGCAGTCCACCCGTGGGGGGAAGCCCCGTCACACTGATGGCGCCAATTGCAAAAGCCCCCATCGTCCAGGGCATCACCTTGCCGAGCCCATCGAGTTGACTGATGTATTTTTTCCCGGTGGCCACAAAGATCGCTCCGGCACAGAAGAATAGCGTAATTTTGCCGAAGGCGTGCATCGCAATATGCATCATGCTTCCCTGCACCGCATGCGGAGTGAGAAGAGCAACCCCGAGGACAATGTAGGAAAGCTGACCAATCGTCGAGAAAGCAAGGCGGCGCTTCAGATTATCCTGACTCATCGCGATCAACGACGAAGTTACCACGGTGAAAGCCGCAACCCAGCAGAGCACGAGATGGGAGTCAATTCTATCGAGCAAATCAGTTCCGAACACTCCGGTAACAACGCGAATCACACAGAAAACCCCGACCTTCACGACAGCCACCGCATGAAGCAGGGCCGACACCGGAGTCGGTGCGACCATCGCTCCGGGCAGCCAGGAGTGAAAGGGCATCAGGCCCGCTTTGGAAAAACCAAAGGCAAATGCCATGAGGAGACAGGCCCCTGACAAAAACGTAAAATCTGCCCCTTCCAGAATTGCAGGACCGGCGAAAGACAGATCTCCACCAGACTTCACGAAAGTGAAGAGAATCGCCGGAATCGCAAAGGCGATCGACGTCCCGAGCAAGTAACTCAAGTAGGTGCGCCCCCCGGATCGTGCCTCCTTATCCTGATGATGGGTCACGAGCGGCCAGGTCGAGAGGGAGAGCAGCTCGTAGAAAAGATACAGGGTCAGCAGATTTCCAGCAAAAGCCACCCCTAGCGTTGCGGAGAGCGATAGCGCAAAGAACGCGAAAAAGCGCGTTTGCGAATGCTCCTTCAGCCCACGCATGTAGCCGATCGCGTAGAGAGATGTCAGAATCCAAAGCGAGGAGGCAACGAGTGCGAAGGTCATTCCGAGACCGTCGACTCGAAACTCGATAGGGACGTTGATCCCCGAAATCGCCGGCACGAGCTGCGTCGTGATCACCTTTCCCTCGAGAATGATTGGAACCATCGCGAGGACAAAACCCAGCTTCACGAATCCGGCGATGAAGGTCGTCATTTCGCGCAGAGTTTCCTCTTTGCGGAACAAGACAATCAACGGCACCGCGAGAAGCGACGCGAGGCAGGCCCAGACGGGAAGCAGACTTGAAACACTATTCTCCATGATCCCGACTACAGACGCGACGCAAATTGGGGTAAATCCTCCAGACCGATCCGAATCAGCTCAACGATCTCGCCGTTGAAGATTCCCAGTAAAATCACAATCGCCGAAGCGACCAGCAGCGAGGAAGTCCCGGTCCACGTTGGTATCTCAGGGTGATGTTCCTCCTTGAGCTCGGCGACCTCCTCCTCGTGGTGACCGTGCCCTTCCGGTGGCTTATTTCCAAAAAAGGCGATTTCAAAAATCCGGAAGAAAAGAACCGCATTCACCAGACTCGAAACGAGCAGGGCGACCACAAACTCCCAGTGATTGGCCTCAATACCGCCCCGAATCAGATAAAACTTGCTGAAGAAACCGCAGGTCGGCGGAACACCGATCATGGCCAGCGCGCCCACGACAAATCCCGCCGCTGTCCATGGTGCCTTCTTGAAAAGCCCCTCGAGATCTTCGATTTCAATGGCGTTGAAACGTTTCGCAAAAATTCCGGCAGCAAGGAAGAGGCACAGCGTCATCGCCGCATCCCCGAGGATGTGATACAGCGAACCCGTCAGTCCCCATAGCTTTTCGTCTGCCAGCCAGGCCCCACCGACCATGTAACCGACCTCTGCAACGATGAGATAGCAGAGCATTTTTTTGATTTCGCGCTGCGCCAGAGCGAGCATCGATCCGGCAAGAATCGCAATCACGGCGAGCCAGACCACGAGATTGCTGTAGCCTGGTGAAGCAAAAACCCACTCGATGCCAAATACACCCAGCATCACGCGGATCATCACGTAGACAGAAATCTTCGTCATCAAAGGAGCCAGGATGCACGCACTGCTGGACGGGCAGTAGCTGTAGGCATTCGGCAACCAGCCGTAGAGCGGGAAGAAAGCCATTTTAATCCAGATCCCGATGAGTATCAGAATGAAGGAAATCGCGACCGCTTTAGACGAAGCGATATCAGGATTGGCCAGGAAGATCGTGTGAATCTCCTGCATGTTCAGCGTCCCCGTCATCAGATAGAGGTAGCCGACACCCAGCAGATAAAACGATGCCCCTACGGTTCCCATCAGGACATAATTGAATGCCGCCAGCGTTCCCCGCCGCGAGCTTCCCATCGCGATCAATCCGTAACTGGTCAAAGAGGAAACCTCGATGAGCACGAAGAGATTGAAAGCGTCGCCTGCAATCGTGATACCGAACAGCCCGACGCAGAGCATCAGGTAGAGAGAATAAAAGTGCGGAGTCTTCTCGGTATTTTTATCCCCGATTCGGCGAATCGAAAAGATCGCCACCAAAACGGAGACAATTCCAATTGCAACGAGAAGGGGCGCATTCAGCGAATCGATGTGTAGATGAATCCCGATTCCGATGGGCTCTTCCCAGCCCCCCATGAAGTAGTCAATCTCCCCCGATCGAACCACCTCAACTACCGCTCCGAAAGCGGCGAAAAGAGAAACGAGTAAAGAAACGATCGTTACCGGAAAACAGACACGATGATCCTTCTGGCCGGCAAGACCGATAATCAGCGCCCCGAAGAGCGGAGCGAGGACAAGAATGGCGGGAATCTGATCAGTCATCGACATTTCCACCTTTCACGATTTCCAAAATTTCATCTTCCTCGAGCGACCCGAATTCCTTGAAGATCATCTGCGCAATCGAGAGCGCGACCCCGAGCGTCGCAACACCGACCACAATCGCCGTGAGCATGAGCACGTGCGGCAGCGGATTCGCCATGATATCGGGGTTCGGTGACTTTTTGCCGACATAGCTGGAATCTCCCTTTTCCTCAGTGCCTTTCTTCTCGTTTTTCCCTTTAGCAGGATCGCTTTCCTCTGCATAGGCCGCAGCCTGCTCCTTATTTCCGTACGGATCCAGAATCGGAATCGTCGCCCCCGCTTTCACACCGAGCGAAACGTAAAAGAGAATGATCGCCGTCTGAAAAATCGACATTCCGATCAACTTCTTGATGAGGTTGTTCTTCGCAATGAGCGCCCACAGCCCGATCATCATCAGGATCACGTAGATCCAGAAGTTGAAGTGCGCGTGGAACGATTGTTGAAAAAATTCGGCCATGATTTAGAGCCCGTCGCGGAGTGTCCCCCGGCTGGAAAGGTTGGCATAAATGGCAAACATGATGGCCGTGACAGTGAAGGCGACACCGATTTCCACACCCAGCATACTGTGAGACCGGGCCATTTCCGGCCCGTCCGTTAACAGCACAGGTTGCAGCAATCCGTAGTCGAGGAAATTGCCTTCGAGAACCTGACAGAGGACGCCGAATCCGGCATATATCAAAATTCCGATGCACGCAATTCGCAGGTAATTCGCTTCGCTCAGCCTGCGCAATGCGGCGTTCAGGTTGGACGACAACGCGATAATGATGAAACTCGCGGCGAGAATCACACCGCCCTGGAATCCACCGCCCGGACTGTAGTGCCCATGGCCAATCACATACAGGGCAAAAAGCTGGATCACCGGAACAAGAAGTCGGCAGGTAGTGCCGACAATGATTCGACTGTGGTCCCCGTTCACAAAGAACGGCTCCTCACTCTGCTCGCGGGGCTGACCTCCTCCACCGACTGCTCCGAGGATCGCGAAAATCGCCATGCCCGCTGCGAAAATCACCACCGTCTCAAACATCGTGTCGTAGCCCCGGTAGTCAGCGAGCACTGAGGTCACGAGGTTTGGCACCTTCGTATCACCGTAGCTTTCCGTGATGAAATACTGAGAGACGCTTTCACTTCCCGGAACACCCGCATTCGCCGGCGAATGCGGATCCCCGAAACCCGGAAAATCCGATACTCCGTAGAGCAGGATGCAACCTGTGATGACGACCGCAATCGTCGCAAAGATTTGGGAAAGTCGCATTAGTCCGAAGATTTCCGTTTCGTGTTAAACACCGTCGCAATCATGAGGACTGCGCTGATACCTGCGCCAACTGCAGCTTCTGTGAAGGCGACATCGACCGCGCCCATTTCCGCCCAAAGCAGACAAATCAGGAACCCGTAAATCCCGAAAATCATCGACGCGCTAAGGAGATCTTTCACGCTCAGCGCGATGATCGCAGCGATCACGAGAAAAACGAGGATGACAATGTCGAAGGCAAAAATCACTGGCTTATCCCGTTAAAATTTCCCGCAATCATCATTGAGGTGATTGGGTTTCCCCTCCCCGATTTCCGGCTTCACCTTGTCCTCCCAACCCGCATCCATCAGCGCATGCGTGCTGGTAGGACTGGTCATAAAAATAAAAACGGAAACAGCGAGCAGCTTGAGGATGACCAGCAGAACCGGCCAGTCATGGGAAAAGCTTTCAAAGTCTTTCAGCTGGTAAACCGCGAATCCGAGTATCACGAGAAAGCTTGAGAGGGTGTCCCCCTTGCCCGCCGCATGAGTTCTCGAATAAAAATCCGGGAAACGAAATAAGCCTATGGCACCGGTGATGGCAAAAAAAGAGCCACCCAGTATCGCAATCCAGCTAATGATATCAATGAATAAAGACATGGTTATCGTTCGAGTGTTTCCTGGTCTGGTGTGCCGTATTCGTAGTATCGCAACACAGCAATAGTGCCTACGAAGTTTACCAGTACATAAACAAGCGCTATATCAACAAAGTCTGGGCGCTCGGTTAGAAAACCAATGACGCATATAAAAAAGGTGGTCATTGTGCCAAACTTGTTCACAGCGAGGATGCGATCATACTCAGTAGGACCCAGGATTGCACGCACAAGCGTCAACCCCATGACAACAATAATTGCGACCATTGCAGCAAAAAACATTAGTCGGCCTCCACCAGTGAAACCCGCTTGTCCATTTCCCCTGAATCGAGGTCATCAAGCATTTCGGAGTCTAAGGCGTGTAC
>JAKSBG010000425.1 GCA_022361255.1 Verrucomicrobiales bacterium | reverse complement strand
GAACATGCCGAAACAGCGCGCGGTTTACGTCATTGCCTTCGATTTCAAAAAGAGCCCCCACATCGAAGACCGACCCGCGCGACGTGGTCTCCGTCACCATAACCGAGTCATCGCCTGTCACAGCGTAGAGACGCTGCACAGAGCCTTCGTAAAAAGGTTCGGATAAGTCCGAAGAGGGAATGTTCATGGGCGGAACGAGGTCGTCCACCCGAACAAAGCAATCGTAACCGGAAAGTCACGCGGAAAAGTGGAGAAAACGTAGCTCCCGACTCGGATTCTGAAAACTCACTCACGGAGCAAAACGCCGGTTGCTGATGATGCGAAACTGGTAAAAATCCAGCAGACTGCCCTCAGTATCCGGTTCACCGGCGTAGTCCGGAAGCCTTTCATCATTCGGATCCAGGTAACGCTCAAGCAGACAGTCTCCCCGCTTTTCTGCTGCAACAGTGTCATATTCCGGCTCCCATTTTCCGGGCTCTCCCTGCCGTCCAGGTTTGAGAACCTGAACCCGGTAATGAACCCTGTAGGTATTGGACTTTGTCGTCAGCCTTGGATAAATGTTCGCGTAGGGCCGCTCCCGGCTATTGTCTCCGACCACTGCATGATCCGCCCAAAACTCATCCTCCATATCTTCGAGTGTCACAGGGTCCTTTTCCTTCTTCGGTACGAGATGGAGTTCACACACTTCTGAGGCATGACGAAAGATCTGACCAGTCGCGAATCGTTCGTCGAGTTGTTTCGAAGTTTCCGTGAAGTCGATGGGATGCCGGAAAATCCATTTTTGGTTCGGTAACGCTCCTTTCTTGTAGTGCAAGGCGGCCCAGTTCGGAATCACAAGCATCTGCTCCGATTTCAAAACAGCCGCCAGTCCCGTTGCCCGCTTGATATGGGAAAACGGCTGCATGCGGTAATTCAAATTCACCTTCCCTGCTGTCGAGAAGGGTTCACTGATTGCCCACGGTTCCACTACCGGCATCCAGAACCAGTCGAGGATCGCATGATCAGGAGGTTCCGTCGTTCCCTTCTCTTCACCCTCATCCGGTTTAGCGGTGCCCGGATGACCTTTCTGCGGTCGAAATAGAAGAGTCTCCCAAGGCCGGTTTCGCTTCACCCCGGTCGGAAGAGAGCCGAACATCACGGGTGAATTAATTTGTCTATTGGGAGAAAAGAAGGACGGCCCGCCCAGTGCCTGAGCTCCGGAAAAATACGGAATCGGGAACTTCTTCATCCTCCTCGGCAAATTGTAACGGCTGTTGCCCTCATCAGGTTTATTGATGTAGGCCCCGTCGGACGTAATGGCGACTCCATTGTCAAAGTCCCCCCACTTCTGGGCTTCTACGCTGAATTCGGTCTGTGGAAAATCAGGGTTCCTGGCCGGATGGTAACGATAGGACGCCTCCCCTCTACCTGCCTCCTCTGAATCTGCAATCAGGCCGGAAGCAAGAGGTGCGGCGGTAAAGTCATTTCCATGACGATTCAGCAGGCCTGTGTGGACGGAGGATAGCTGGTGTGCCAGATACCTTCCGGATTCGTGATAGAACCGGTGAGGTACAAAGGCATCTATCGGCACCTCTTTTTGCGCCGCAATCAGCCGGTAGTCTCCATGTGAGGGCACGAGTGTTCGCACGACATCCGCCCCCCGCTTTGGGTTATAGCCGTTCCCCTCACGATGTTGAATAAACATCGTTCTCCAGTCGCGCCCCCACTCGCAAAGTCGCCCCCGCTGGCTTCCGGAAAATCTTTCAAAAGAGGAATCCAATCTACTCGTGCCCCACCGTCCCCAGTTGGCATGACCATGAGCCTCATTGCCGACACCGCATCCCCTCCGACTGAGTGTCCAGTAGTATGACGGGTGGATCACGCCGTCCCGCGAACTGATGGGATATCCTCTTTCGTTATAATCGTAGGGCCGCTCGTAGTTGTAGCTATCGTCTTCATTCTTTGTCGGCTCGTGCCGCGGGCGACGAATCCCCTTGTGCTTTGCCAGTTCCGGCACCGGGAGAATCGTTGCCGGAAACCGAAAATGAAACGATTGAACGAGAGTCTCGTCATCAGCTTTCAATGGTATCTGACTATGTGTCGTTCCCGAATAAATCGACAGCTTAAATTCTCCTCCTCCGAATCGCATGAGATTGTCCTCTCCATTCACAATGAACGGCACACTAATAAATGGATAAACCCGGCGCGCCTGATCTGACCGGTTCCTACGATTGCCCTCCAATCCCCCATCCGGCTCAAAATGTTCCAACGGAGGTGCGAGACGATATTTTGTCAGGGACCAGAACGGCACGGTGCCTCCCCACATGGAAGAGAACTGATTTTCGCCGACCGTTCCAATTCTCGCACCACGCCTCGATCCGCCTCCCGTGTAGGCATCGCCTGTGCTCTTCCAGTCATATTTCTTAACGGCAGGAAATGAAACAGGACTTCCGTCGATCGTAAATCCCCTCTCAAATTCCACCCGCATGGTCATGTCATCGTTGAGCTGGGTCCATCCCTGAGACGGGGAGAAAAGTTCAAAAATCAACATTCCCTGGAGACAACGCTCTCTAGTTCTCCAGTCCAGTTTCCGGGGCAACGTTCGATTTTTTCCCGCCTCATTTCCGGGGACGTTACTCTTCAAAACTCCGTCAGGATACTGAGGCAACTCCGGATCCTTTGGGTGTGCCCCGCCCGCATCTCCGCAACAAATCAGTATGAACCCCACCTCTGAAACGGTATAAAACCGACCCAATCCTCTCGTTTCGGTATCAGCTATTTCCAGCGGAATGACCTGCCCGTGGCCTGGAAAACTGGTGAAAGATCCATCGATATCCTGCCCTTTTTTCTTTGCCTGACGTCGTCCGTCCGTAAACTGAGCACCCAGCCCTGATTCCAACCACTCCTTCTCCTCGTAGTATAGAGGTTCCAGATTGTCATCGTAAAGATTCGTCGATCTAATGTAGTCGAAAATCTGAGTGAGAACCTGATCTGCGTCTTCCTCCCATTTATTCTGAAAGGTGCCTCCATATCCCGGAATGGGCAGTTCGGTCTGCTTTCGCAGATACTCATAAATCTTCTGATTTCGATCGATATCTTCGAAGTCAGTTGTAGCGCTGTCACTGTCCAATCTTTGAAAAGAATAGTGATACCGATCTTCATCCAGTCCCGGCCCATACGATGAGCAGAATCGGATTAACTTATCAAACGGGGAACGATGCTCACCTTTCTCCGTCTCCAATTCGGCGTGCGTGGGCCAAATTGAAACGCGTGGGCGATTAAATGCGTTGAGCTCAGGAGCCCTGCTGGAGGAAGTCAGAAAAAAGCGGGATCGCTCTACCAAATCTCCCGAAGTATATCCACTTTCTGCAATACTCCCGAGAGGGATTTCCTGCCGATTCTGATCAAAAATATACTCATCAACGCTAGGGAAAAGTCGCGAGTGATCCTCCGGTGGAGCCTCTGCTCTGTGAAAGGGCCAGCGAGCCGCCATTGAGCCACCCCACTTCATTTGGGGAGCCGCATCTATAATGATCTTCTTCTCGTCCCGATCCAGCACCTTCTCAGGAAAAAACACCGTACTCAGCGCTGTTTGAGCGGGGTGACCGGGAAAGCGGTTGTACTCGCGGATCGTGGGTTGTGAGTATCCGTATTGCCGATCTTCAAATTCCCCCTGACCGTCGCCTTCGCCCTGCCCCGGCCTCGCAGACGCGCGCGGGGTATCCCAGAAAGTGGGCTCAGATGCCGTGTTGATATTGATCTTAGCGGTTTCATCGTCGGTCCAGAATGCCATTCGCGCGACGATTGGATTATCCTCTGTCGCCAGCCCCTGCTTCACCTTCACCTCGTCATCCTCCACCCACTTAACGACAAATTCGTTTTCTTCATCCAGAGTGCCCAGCGTCCCATCTGCAAGCTGATACATCCATCGCACCGGCATCGGAAGTGTTTCACTCTTAGCTTTCTGCAAAGCCTTCTCCATTCTTCCCGGAGTAACATCCTCTTTGGAAAAAGAGAATCCTTCCACTTTCATCACATCACGGGCAGAGGGATCGACTATCGGGAAGTATGCTTTCTTCCTTCGGATCACAGGCTCGTTGAGATCAACAAAATGAGAGGGAAAGGACACCCAATCCTCCAAATCAACCTGGTCCTCTTCCACAAACCAGAGCTCGTCATCGGGGATCTGTAGAAGGTCATCCGAATACAGCTTGAACCCTCTGGCAAACTGCCCTTCCTCTCCGTAGGTGCGGATCGCGCCGGGCTGACTCGCCCACAATCTATCCGGATGCGAAGTCGCGGACCGAATTTGAGAAATCGCGACATTGATCGCAGAATCAGCCACATGCTCTGCCTCTATCCCCACGCTGTAAAGATGAGAGGATTCCCGTTCACTGACAGACAACGCAAAAAGGCTGAGAACCAGGATCGTAATGAGAGTGACAATCGAGAGGACCGTCAGCAATGCAACTCCCCGGCGATTCTGAAACTCGAACCGATGATGTAATCGTCTCGCTTTCACACACTTATAGTCCAGCTTCCATCTTTGGACCTCCGAGCGTGATAATGCGAAATAACGTTGCCTCCAATCAAGACCCAATTCGCGAAATCAAACAGGGTACAATCCGACACCTAACCCTGTTGGATTCTTGACCTAACCCTGTTTGCTCAAGGGTTTCTGCCGGGGAATCGTACCGTTAATCTCGCGACTGCTCAATGAGCTTCGCGATTTCACTCAATGTGGCGAAAGAATTCTCCGTGAGCAGATCATCCTGACTGGTCACATCAAAGCGGTCTTCGAGATCGAGAAGCAGATCAATGGAAGCCATGGAGTCGAGCCCGGCTTCGCCGAGGTTGTCTTCGGCTCCCAGTGTAGCATCGGCTTCGAGAAATTTGAGATGAGGCCGGACGACGGCTTCAACGTCTGTGAGAGATTCAGCGAGTTGCATGCGGTGGATGGTGGTGATTGGGTTGAAACATTTCGTGACCGCCGCGCAGACGGTTGGAGGAAATCACGTCTCCTCCCCGGTGAAGAATTTCTACAGGTGTAGGCCGGCTCAGGAATCCGAGAACACTGGCGGTTGGCCCGTAGGCTCCCGTATTCGGGACTGCGACGAGATCGCCCGGTTCCACCTTCGGAAGCTTGATGCGGCGTCCGATGCAGTCCAGCGGAGTGCAGAGTTGTCCAACGACTTCGACCTGCATTTCCTCGTTGCTGCGACGCGAGGGGGGAACCTCGAGATCGATGGAGAATCGGGGAATTCTACCCAGCCCGGACATTCCTCCAAGGTGATGAATGCCGGTATCGAGGATGAGAAATTCCCGGTCCTTGGATTTTTTCACCTCCATCACTCTCGCCACGAGAGTTCCGGAAGAGGCTGAGAGAAACCGTCCCGATTCGAACCACCATTCCGCAGACTTTGCTGATCCGGCACCAGCCTGCAGCCGGGCCAAACCGTCTTTCAAGGAAGAAAGATCGCTGCCTTCGCCCTTTGTCGCGTAGGGCCAGGGGAACCCGCCCCCTAAGTTGAGCACCTCCAGCGGGAAACCGAGCTTTTCGCTGATCTCTTCCGCGATTTGAACCGTTTTTTCGAAACAGGCCATAAGAGCCTCTGCTTCGCCAATCTGAGTTCCCCAGTAAATGTGAATACCGACAACAGAAACGGAGTCGCCCGCCTTTGACATGATTTCATCACCGCTCTCGTGCAGGTCGATTTCCTCGAATCCGAACTGGCTCGCAACGCCGGACATAGCAAGTTTCGCCTTGGGAGCTTCTTCGGGATTGATCCGGAGAAGTGCTTTTACCGGCTGCCCTGATTTCACAGAAGCCTCTCGCAGGGCCGAAAGATCGTGAATCGACTCGATCGAGAAATACCGAATTCCCTCAGATATCGCGAAAACCAACTCCTCCTCGCTCTTACCTGGCCCCCCGTAGAGCGCGCTTCCGAAATCAAATCCCGCTTCGCGCGCTGCCTCAATTTCACCGGGCGACGTCAGATCTGCCCGGCATCCGTAATTTTTCAACTGGCCGGCTACAATCGGATTGGGATTTGATTTGAAAGAATACAGTATGCGAGACTTTGCGTCTGCAGGAAGGAGCGAGCGTAGCGTATTTGCCTGTCTCTTCAGCATCTCCGCGTCGTAGAGGTAAAAGGGCGTGCCAAAACGGGATGCCATATCCGAGTAGAGCCCGAATCTGGAGTCGGATTTCACGGAATTTTGCGAAGAAACTTTTTCGTAGGAAAGAGCTGAGGGCATAAAGCTTAAATAAAATATATAAAAACCATAAATACAACATCTTTTATTTAATTTTAGTTTTTCCAGATTGTTGCAATTTTCTTCTTTTTAATTCTTATTTTTATAATAATTTCACTCAAACCATCACCTCCATGAAGCTTCCTTCTGACATACCGTCCTCAAAATCGGGGTTTACTCTGATTGAACTCACTTTGGTAGTAGCCGTGCTACTGAGCCTGATAGCCGTGACCTTTGTGGGCGTTAACGCTTACAAAGAAGGTTCCAACCGGGCAAACTGCATCCAAAATGTCGTGGTTACTCAGCAGGCCGTACGAGCGTTCGGAAATCTCTACGAAGTGAAACCCGGTGAACCCATCGCTGATTTACTCGACAAGTTGATTGGCCAGGGGAAGTTCATTCCCACGACCCCGAGTTGCCCCTCAAGCGGTGAATACTCCTTTGCAAACGAAGGAACGGTATTGCCTGAATATGGGACCGCATTTCTGCAGTGCTCTATTGAGAGCCATGAATACAGCGGTCAGGAAGGTTGGTAACGGCACCTCTGTGCCTCCCGACCACTTTTGACTGAATCAGGAGTGTGGCGGATCTGTCTTCGCCTTCTCCTTCGCGGCACCGGCTCCGGCATCCGCTTTCTCTGCTGCCGCGTCAGGAGCCTTGGGCTCCGGCGCTTTATTCGCAGAATCATCTGCACAGCCCACGACTCCCCCGGCAGCCGGAGTTGCCATCACGGCGATACCGGCAGCAGTGGCAGCTTTCTTGAGAATGGACTCTTTGCGTTTCTTCTGGGTATCCCCGAAACGTGCCCGGCGGATCTTGAGAGAATTCTGCTCGTGGATTCGGTATACGATGTTGCGAACCTCATCGTCACGGAAGAAGACGCCTCCCACCTGGTGCATGCGATACCACAGGTGGTAGTCATCCGCGCCAAGTCCAACGGCACGCTCCTGGTAGTTTCCTGCTTTGCGGGCCACTTCGGCGCGCATGAGAACGGAGGAATGCGGAAGCATGTTGTCGTCTGAATTCCCGGTGAACATGGTTTCCACGCCCTTGTTCGGCCAGTGCAGCCGCGGGGTAATCTCATTGTTTTCGAGAGTCAGAAGAAGGCATCCATACACATCTGCTTTTTTCGCTTCGATCATGTGCACAGCGCGTTCGAGATAGTTCGGCATCAGCTGATCGTCATAGTCGAGCGGCTTGTAGTATTCCGTATCGCAAGCCTCAACCGCCTGACGATGCAGCCAGCTGCAGTGCTCGATATCCGGTTCCAAACCAGTACAAATGAGAGGCAGACCGTAGCGCTTTGCGAGCGGCTCCGCGAAAGCCCAGGGTCCGTCGACAAGGAGAACCACTTTGAATCGCTTGTAAGTCTGTGCTGCCAGACTTTGCACAGCATCGTCCAGCTTGGAAACATCCGTGCCTTTGTGAATGCGGAGCCCGACAGTCACGTTTGCCTCCGGGTGGTTCAGACAGGTTCCGAGCATTCGGCCGAGAATGTCCCGGTTTGCGGAAGCGTAGTTGGCGCCCAGTGAAAGATCGGCTGCAGATGAAAGGCAGTCCGCACTGGAAAGAGTGGCAGCTTTGAGAAGCGCCTTCGCGGCAGACTTCGCCAGCTTTTTCGGATTCGAATTCCAGTCAATCAGGTATCCGTTGACCCCGTTTTTGATGAAATCAGCAATGCCACAGGTTTTCGTCACAACAGTCGGGATTCCGCAGCTGAGGGCTTCCGCAGCAGTCAGGAGAAAGCCTTCCTTCTCACTGTTTCCAAGGAGAACATGGCAACCTTCGAGGCGGTGACGGTAGTTGAACGGATTGAAATCGAGCGGCCGAATGTCGAGGCGATCAGAAACGCCGAGCTTTTCAGCGAGAGCTTTTACTTTGGCGAGAGCCTCCGCCTGGGTGCGCTGCGTGTATTCAAGTCCGGCCGTATCAGCACCGGTCCAGGCACGGATCACCATGCGGGGCTCGGCTTCGAGAAGGTATGGGAGAGTCATGAGCCCCTTGGACTCGAGAGGGCGGCCCATCCAGCCAACGACAATCCGTCCACGCGGGTCAAATTGTCCTTTCACGGAACAGAATTCCGATACAGGCGGCGTCAAAACCCCGACAACATCGTGATTTTTCTCCTTCGTCCAGTCAGAATACCGGTCGAGAACTTTCTGAGAAACCCCGGCGACGGTCATGCCTTCCAGGTCATCGTAGGCACGATTGATGAAACGCCATCCGGCATCATCCCAGGAATGAAGAACGAGAGATGTAGGACGTTGCGGCAGCCCGGAGAGATCGCCGTAACTCAGAAACCAGGAAGAGGGATCGACCGGAGCTTCCCGGGTAACCTCACCGCAGGAGAATCCGTTTTTCTCCGCCGCTTCGAGAAGGGGCATGTCATCGGACTGAGAATACAGCGTGGTGCGCTCGCGGACCCATTCGGGAAGAGCACTGATGTAGCGCAAGACCGCAGTTTGAGCGCCACCCAGAGCGAGGTTATGGGTGACAAAGCAGGGATTTACGCGGGGAAGATGGTAGGAAGACGCCATATCGAAGTATCTCTATTGCTGTATTTCATACGTGCAAGGACGTATATTTCGTAGAGAAATGAACCAGATTTCCTGACAATTGTCTCAAACGACAGCCCGTGCACTCCCTGAAGATCGAATCCGATCCCATTTCATTCAAGTGACTCCTTCAAGCCATACGGATTTACACCCCTTTCGAAAGCGAACGAGAACCTTCGCCCGTTTTGTTGTGATGTTCGCGGTTTGGTCCCATCCCGCATTCGCAGAGGATCTCCCGAAGGAGCGGCACTGGTCACTCACTCCGGTTGTGAAACCCACAACGCCAACCGCTTCAAACCCCATCGATTTTTTCACAGAAAGGCAGCTCAAAAAGGCAGGCCTGGAAAGAAACGAGCGGGCAGACCGGTATACTCTGCTCCGGCGCATCACTCTCGACCTCACCGGGTTGCCCCCCACCCGCGCGGAAATCGAAAATTTCATCAGTGATGAATCCGGAGATGCCTGGGAATCGGTGGTCGACAGGCTGCTGGCTTCACCGCACTACGGCGAACGCTGGGGCCGACACTGGCTGGACGTCGCCCGCTACGTGCAGGGGACCGTCAAAGTTCCCGGCATCGATGAAATTGACCTGGCCGCCCCTTATCGCGACTACGTCGTTCGCGCATTCAACAGCGACAAGCCATACAATCGTTTTATTGCCGAACAACTGGCCGGTGATCTTCTGGGAGAAGAAAATGAGACCGAATCAGCGCGAATTGACCGGCTCACCGCCCCGGCATTTCTTTCGATCGGCCCGTGGTTTGAGGAATGCACTGATCCCAACAAGCTGCGCCTCGATATCATTGACGAACAGATTTCGACGACGACCCGCGCCTTTCTCGCCCACGACTTTGCCTGTTCGCGATGCCATGATCACAAATTCGACCCGATCCCGACGAGAGACTACTATGCCCTCGCCGGGATTTTTCGAAGCACGGAAATCACCTCAAATTTTGCCGAAGAGTGGAAAGACGGGCGCCCCCGTCTCGTCAAACCGCTCGGAACCAGAGAAGAGCAGAAAAATGCGGCCGCTCACGAAGCCGCATTACAGGGAGCCCGAATAGAACTCAGGAGCTTCCTCGAATCGATACGGGCAAAAGTGCTCCTTCGTGAAAAATTCCCCGCCCCGGGTAAAATCGATGGCGAGGTTCTCGCTTTCGAAGCGGAGGATTTTGCCGGACACAAAAATCTCCGCACCACCTCCATCGGTCCCGGCGCGGTCATTGAATCCCGCAAAGCTCTCGATCGATGGGTCAAATACCGCATCATCATCCCGGATCCCGGCGACTATACCCTCCTGGTCCGCTACGCCGCAGTCGTTTCTTCACCCGTCACGCTGGAACTCGAACTGAAAGACCAACCTGGTGAAGTTCTTGGCCGACCAACCTATTCCCGCGCGCCGGACGGTCTTTCCTGGCAGCCTATCCCATTGAGCGGGCTGGAAAAGGGCTCTCTCCATATCCGGTTTAAAGTGGACCGAAATGTTCCTTTTCCTGCTCTCGATACGTTACGCCTCGTCAAAGGAACGCTTACGGAGGTCGATACCAACTGGAGGCGCGCACTCGGTGAACCCTCCATTGCCGATACTCGATATTACTTAAACGGGGCGGAATCGAAGCGATTGCAGGAGATCGAAGAACGGATTCGACGTCTTCATGAAACCCGCCCCGACCTCGACCTGACGCTCGCTGCGCAGGAGGCCTCAAATCCGGTTAATCTCCCCGTCCACACCGGGGGCAATGTCTATCAAACGGAACCCGACCCCGTCCCGCGTGGCGTCCCCCAACTGGCAGAACATATCGTTGAAAGAGATTTCGAGGTCCGCCCTGACGACAGCGGACGCGAGCAGCTCGCCGCCTGGCTGAGTCATCCCGATCACCCCCTGACTGCCCGGGTCATGGTCAATCGCATCTGGCACTGGCACTTCGGAACCGGCCTGGTGCGCACACCGGATGACTTTGGAAAGCAGGGAGCAAAGCCGACTCACCCTGACCTGCTCGACTGGCTCGCGGCGGAGTTCGTGGAAAGCGACTGGTCCATCAAACACATCCAGCGCCTCATTCTCACATCCGACACCTACCGTATTTCCTCGGAACAGGGAAAAGAAAGCCTCGCCCGCGACCCCGACGGCTCGCTTTTCTCGCGCTACCCGAGACGCCGTCTCGAAGTCGAAGCCATCTACGATTCAATGCTATCCACGATAGGGAAAGTCCCGCGCCAGCCTGCCGGTCAGCCTCTCGATACCGGCAAGTCAAAAGACCGGGCTCTCTATATTCTCACGTCCTCCCGGTCACCGATGGGACTGGGAATAGAAATTCGCAAAATGTTCGGTCTCTTCGGATTTGACCCGTCGGGCCGGCCCATGCACGACCGCGACGAGAGTGTTACACCGGCACAGGCACTGTGGTGGCTCAACAATCCCCTGCCCCGCTACTACGCGGAGAAATTTGCAGAGAAACTTCTCGAAGAATATGACGATCCAGCGGAGCGGACTGCAGCGGTGCACGAAACCACGTTGGGCCGTCCTCCTACCAAAAAAGGAGAACGGGCTTTTCTCACCTACGTCGATGAACTGACCGACGCGGGTGAATCTGAAACGGAGGCCTGGACCCGGGCCTGCCTCGGCCTCTTTTCCACCAAATCTTTTCAGACCCTTGACTAACGAAACAACAGCAACCGGCAACGGTAGAGGTGATCTCCCGGTCACCGAAAATTTTTGCAATCACGGCGAACCGGAGTTCGCCGCTCCCACGTCCCGTCGCGACTGGTTGCGGAAATCCTTTCTCGGCCTCGGTTCCATTGCTGCCGCTGATATTCTCTCACAAGGCAATAGCGTCAAGGCAAGCGGGACAAAGCTGACAAAACTGCATCACAATCCCCGCGCCAAACGCATCATCTATATCTTTCTCGAAGGGGGGCTTTCTCAACTCGATTCCTACGACCACAAACCGGCTCTCGCAGAATACGCCGGGAAGCAACTGCCCGATTCGATACGCCCGCCGAATTTTACTTTTGCCAAACAGGGCACGGTAATCCCTTCTCCCTTCGGATGGAAACACTGGGGAAAAAGCGGCACTTTCGCGAGTGACTTGTTCCCTGAGGTCAACAGCCGTCACATCGACGATCTCTGTTTTATTCATTCCCTGCATCACGACAGCAACGACCACATCACCGCGAAACGGGTTCTTCACACCGGAGTCCCGATCGAAATCCGCCCCACTCTCGGCAGCTGGCTCGTCTACGGGCTCGGCTCAATGAACGCAAACCTGCCGGCATACATTGACATCACCCCGACCGATCCAAATCGCCCCACCGGCTTCCTTCCCACGAAATTCGGCGGCACCTCCATAGATCGCCCGGATAAAAAATCTCCCGAACTCGCCTGGGAAAACCTCGAGTCCCGTTTCCCCGATCAGGAAAAGCACATCGATTTCATCCGCCAACTCGACGAACTGCATTCTGCGGATACCGAGCTGGACGAGTTGGAACTCGCCTTCCGCATGCAAACCGAGGCACCCGACCTGCTCGACATTGAAAACGAGAGCGAAGCGACCCGGAAACTCTACGGCATCGGTGGGGAGCATACGGATGAATTCGGACGCGCTTTACTCCTTGCTCGGCGCTTCTCCGAAGCAGGTGTCCGCTATATCACCGTAAACCATGCCACGCCTCGATATGGCAATCTCTGGGATCAGCATTCCGAATTGGAAAAAGGACACCGGGGTAATGCCAACGCAGTAGACAAACCTATTGCAGCACTTCTCGAGGACCTGAAAGTTCGCGGTATGCTCGACGACACCCTCGTCATCTGCGGCAGCGAATTCGGGCGCACGCCTACCTTTGAATTTTTCGACGGCATCACGGGGCGACACCAGAATGGCCGGGATCACAATCCCCACGGTTTTACCACCTGGTTCGCCGGAGCGGGAACGAAACCCGGATACCACCACGGTCAGACCGACGACTTCGGCTACTACGCAGTGGAAGACAAAGTCGATATTCATGACTTCCACGCGACTCTCCTCCATCTCATGGGTGTCGATCACGAAGCCCTCACCCATTTCCACGGAGGCCGCGATTTTCGCCTCACTGATGTATATGGAAATGTGGTGGAGAACATTCTATCGTAGAATTAACCCGACCGCCTGCCATCATACCCGGCTGAAACGAACGTCGATAATTTCCGGGTGGCAAAGGTAGGTTACCTGACACGAAAAAGCCCCCGTGTCCTGTGGACCTGGGGGCTTCTTTTGGCTGCTTCTATTAACTTTCCGCAAGCGCAGCGTTCATTTTCTCCAACTGTTCGATGTGTCGGTTCACCATTGGAAGGAGTGTGTCTCTCACCAGAACTTTGCATTCAGGAAGTGGCTCCGGGCTTTCGAGAAAATCGGCATAGGCGCGCTGTCCAAGCATTTCTCCCTGCTGCAGAGATGAGATTGCACTGCTTTCCCCGATCAGATTGGCCGCTGACTGGATGGCACCCGTGAGGTAACCCCAGGCACCGGATTCAGTCTCCGGAATTGCGTGCATTTCAATGACCTGTGCACGGAGCTTGTGCACCGCCAGCTCGTGCTCGCTCCGGAAGCGCTGCAAGGAAGCGATCTCAGGTTCGTCGGCGAATTTTTCGATCACCTTTTCATAGGCTTCTACCGCCGAAATTTCCCCCCGCAGAAGAGAGTTACACTTTGCGATGCACTCCTCTTTGTCAGTTTCAGGACGATTAAGTGTAGTTGTCGTATTCATAGCACCACTCCTTATATGCAGACAATGTGCCAAAGGCATCCAACCAAGACCTAACTCAGCTACTCACAACACCTTACAACCCCGAACAACCTCTGCAGGATTAGACAAATCCCTCGAACAGATTGCAGTTTGCAGCTGAAGTCCACGGGGGAATCATGCACTCGGCATGCAATGAGACTGATCCTCCCTCCATTTTCTCTGATGTAGCATCAACAGGAGGCGATCAATTCATTCTCAATCTTGCCGCCCTGTCCAGCAAAAGACTCCAGTAAAGCCGGAAAGCAACTACCGATGCGTTTCAAATAATCCCTCATCCGGTGAGCGTTCGTCGCCATGAAATTTCAATACAGGAGAAGACCAGCCGCTACGGCGGCACCCGATAGAATCGAAAACGCTGCCGGATAATTCCACCCTTCGTTCTCATACCAGATCGTCAACCATACCCAGACACCGGGAATGAAAAACACGAGAAAACCGGAATGACGGACATACCTGATTTCCAGAGAAAAACCGGAATCTTCCGGGTATCCCGCCACTTTCGGCATCGTGGATACTGCCAAGACACCGCAGACGGTCACAACTGCCTGAATCGCAATGAAAAACACCTGGGTGGTGTGTTCGCGCAATCAGTTCATGACGATCCCCTTCGGCGAGTCGCGCTCTCGATTCAACGCGACCTCACCACCTTCGTGTCGCTCCGCGCACCAACCCGACCATCACGCCCTGAATCATTAACTCCTGAACGGGAACCAAATCCGGAAAGTCGGGATTCTCCGCTTTCAGGTAGGGGTGTTTTCCATCGGCCACATACCGCTTCAAGGTCGTTTCGCCATCAATGAGAGCGGCAACAACATCCTGATCTCTCGGTTCACGGCTTTCCAAAACGACGTGATCTCCATCCATGATATGAGCGTTAATCATCGATTCGCCCCGAACCTTCAAAGCATACGGTTTCGAACGCTCGTTCAGCCCCATCGAGCGAACGTCGACGGAGAGGGTTCCATCTGCTTCCGGCGTCGTATCATCGCTGTAACCGGCCGGAATCGCACCATAGATCGGCACATCGACAATCGGCTCCCGTTCTGCCGCGTCTGCAAACATCAGCGACCGCGCTTTCCGGTCCTTCTTGATAATTACTCCCTTTTTCTCCAGCGCCCGCAGATGACTCACCGCAGCAGTTTGACTGGCAAATCCAAAATGCTCCTGAATTTCCCTCGTTGAGGGCATAATTCCGGTGCGTCTGTGCTCGGCATGGAGGAAGTCGAGTATTTCTTGTTGGCGGGCCGTGAGCTTCATAAATGAACAGTGTTCCTGAGAACATGTTCAAAAATATTCAATGCGCAAGTCGAAATCGCAATTTTATTAACTGCTCCTACCTCCCCGCACTACCTTATCCTCGAATGAACCTGAGATATATTTTGATACCGGCCGCGATTCTTGCTCTGGTCCCCTTCTGGTTTCTCATTCGCAGCCCGAAGAATCCGGATCTGAGCACCGGCGATTCGGGCGAACCTGTCGAAAGGGAAGTTGAGGCAATCGCTCCCGTGGCGGCGACAGATTCTTCGGCAAATCCGGGAGAGGTCGTTATTCAACCCGAAGCCGCCCGTGAATCTTCCCCCGGATTCCGCTTGCGTTCAAACATCGACGAGACATCACCCGAATCCACGGAGGTCGGCGAGATTGATTCTATCGGTCCGGATTCGTTGCCCTCCATTGCAGATGAGCCTGCGCTGGAAGAGGAAACAGAAGGCAAGCCGATGAAAATGGGGGTCGTTCAGGAAAACGCGAAACTCGATCCTGAACTTGCAGAACTGGCGAAAGAAGGCGTTCTCGCAGTCACGGAGGAACGCTGGGAAGACGCGAGAGAAACCTATCTCGAACTTGTAAAACGGGCGCCTGACAATGCTTTGGCCTACGCCAATCTGGGAGTGGCTGAGCACCAGCTGGGCAACCTTCTCGCTGCCGCCGGGAACCTCCACAAATCACTCGATATCAATCCGGGCATCGCACAGAACTGGCAGACACTCGGTGTCATTCACTACGAGCGCGGCGAGCTGGAAATGGCGATTTCCTCACTAACGCGCGCTATTCACGAGGATCCGGCAAATGCCCGGTCGCGCCTTTATCTGTCGACCGTCGTTCGCGAATACGGCTGGATTGATGCTTCGATTACAGAATTGGAAAGAGCCCTCGCCACTGATCCGGAACTGGCGGAAGCACACTACAATCTCGCCGTTACCTATCTCGACGAAAACCCGCCGCGACTCGAACTCGCAAAACGTCATTATTTTTCTGCCATCAATCTTGGTGCAGAGGCCTCGCCGGAGTTGGAAAAAGTTTTCAAAGAATCTTCGGCCTCGAAAGAGTAAGGTGATTTTTCCGGAAAACCGCGTAGAATTTTCGTTCTTTAATCACTCGATATGAGAAAGCTCTCGTCTTTCATTTCCTCCAAGATTCCCGGAGTTGCGCTGGTAGCCGGATTGGGAATTATTCTTTTTGGGGCTTCCGGATGCAGTACACAGGAGATGCAGGCATCCAATCTCGCTTCGCAGCCAGCGCAATCTGCTCCGGAGCCGGCACCGCGCTATCCGGGACTGATCCGGGACGCCGGACAGAGTCAAGCGGCAACCACCCCCGCAGCCAATGCTCCCAACATCACGGCGAAAGCCGCCATTCTCATCAATTCGCGCGGTCGGGTTCTCTTTGAAAAAAATGCCGACGCCCGCCTTCCCGCAGCCAGCACGCAGAAACTGCTCCTGGGGATTATGGTGGCGGAACGGGGAGGACTCAGCCAGACGATGACCATCCAGGAACCCGATACCTGGGCCGAACCAACCAAGATGGGAATAAAACCCGGCCAAACCTACGTGAAAGCGGACCTGCTCCGGGCGGTACTCGTGCGAAGCAGCAACGACATTGCACGGGCTCTCGCACGTGACCATTCTGGAAGTGTGCCGGCATTTGCCGCAAACATGAATGTCCGGGCAAGACAGCTCGGAATGCACAACTCCCACTTCACAAACGCAAGCGGCCTGCCTACACCTCCGGGGCAATACTCAACGGCCCGTGACCTCTCTAAACTGGCTCTGGCTGCGGCCCGGAACAGTTTCGTGCGCGATGCGGTCAGAACCAAGGGCCTTTACTTCCGGTTTCCCGACGGTACCACCAAGCCCATTTCAAATACCAATCAGGTTCTTCGCTCCTTTCCCTACTGCACCGGTATGAAAACCGGATATACAAACGCCGCCGGCAGATGCCTCGTTTCCTCAGCCAGCTACGGAGGTAAAACGGTTTATGCCGTCATCCTTGGCAGTAAAACTCCCAACGTTTGGTCCGAATCTGAAGCTCTTCTGAAATACGGACTGGGGATGTGAGGCTACGCCGCGCAGTAGCTGGAGCAACCTCGTTTGCGGGTCATTCTTTTTTGCCTCGCTGGCATTTTTCTGGTCAGATTCCGGGATGAAATATCTCGCTGCACCTGCGGCAATTCTTCTTCTCCCGGTTTTTCTATTCGCACAAGAGAAGGGATCGCCCTGGCCGATCCTGAAAAAAATCGAGGACGGAGCTCCACTCGCCGGGACCGGGCTGCTCGCTCGTGAGGGAGATATCAGCAGGCAGCTCGTCGATGCCAACGGGCGCTTCCTTGACAGGAGAATAGCCGCTGCACGTGAGAACAGAGGTGCATACTGGAATCCGGACCGGACCTCTCCGGTAGCCTATTTAAAATCGGTTGAGCCAAACCGGAAGCGACTCATCAAATTGCTGGGAATGCAGCGCGATGAAAGATCCACTTCGCCGACCCTTGAGTGGTCGGGTGAAGTTTCGGACCGACACACACCGATTGTCCCCGGTATCTCCATCGCAAAGGTTCGATGGAATGCCTTCGGCGGAGTGTGGGGGCGAGGCCTGCTGCTTGAGCCTGTTCATACAAAATCCAGCTATCCAGCGGCCCCGATAGTTGCTGATATCATTGCAATCGCAGACGCAGACCAGACCCCGCTCGAAATCACTTTTTCAAAAAACGAAGGCAATTCATCTTCCTTTGCTCACGATCTCGCCGGGGCCGGATGCAGGGTGTTGGCTCCTCATCTTATCAGTCGTGAGGAAAACGAATGGACCCTGACAAATCGGGAGTGGCTCCACCGCACCGCCTTTATGCAGGGCCGGACGCTAACTACCTACGAACTGCACAAAATCCTTGCAGCAGTCGACGCACTCATCGCGTCGCGGCCTGAAGAGCAAAAGATGCGCCCGATTGGAATTATCGGGTATGGCGAAGGGGGATGGCTTGCAATGCTTGCAGCAGCTATTGATCCCAGAATCGACGCATGCCTGTCATCCGGCAGCTTCGGGCCCAGGGAGGCGATGTGGATTGGCCCGGTAGAGAGAAATATCTTTGGGCTCCTTAACGAGTTCGGTGATGCTGAAATCGGAAGTCTGATCTACCCGCGTCCGTTTCATATCATAGGTGGCCGGGAGCCGGAATGGGGCTACAGGACAGACAGCAAAGGCAAACCCGAGCTGGCATTGAAGTATCCTGCAAAAAAGGGAAAACCTGCTACCTACCCCCGGCCATCTGAAGAAGAATTTGCATCCGAATTTTCCAAGTTGGTAAAACTGACGAACAGTCCGCGCAATGCTCTGCTCAGATCTGCTTACCGGAAAAGTGGCCCGAATATTAGTGCCGAGGATCTCAACGCTTTCCTCCAGGTTCTCGAAACCGGGGACGTTGCAACGGTCAAAGCTTTTTCCGGACAATCATCCGAACTCTTCGCTTCAACCGCAGAACGCTTTTCCGTTAATGAAACTGCAGAGATTGCCGAAATTGAGAGACACAACCAATTGCTACTGGTCGATGCGGCCCGTGTCCGCTCCCAGTATTTCAAGGATCTAAAAACGGGCTCTCTGAAGAGCTTTAACGACACGATTCAACCTTTCCGCGAAAAATTTCGGACAGAAGTAATTGGCGATTTTGAGTTACCTCTAGCTCCCGCTAACGTGAAATCCCGTCCCTATCAGGAGGGACAAAAAACCATCAGCTACGAAATCACTCTCGATGTCATGGATGAGAACTCAGGAGATCCTGTGTTCGCTTACGGCATTCTTACTTTACCAAAGGATCTCGACCTTTCCTCCGGGGAAAAGCGCCCTGTCGTCGTTTGTCAGCATGGGCTTGAAGGCACTCCTCAACACGTGATTGGAGAAGAAAAACACCACGCCTACAAAGCCTTTGCCACCCGACTCGCCGAGCGAGGCTTTATTACTTTTGCTCCACAGAACGGTTACCGGTATTTTGACCACTTCCGACTTCAGCAATTCAAAGCCCAATCCATCGGGAAAACCCTGTTTTCAATCATAGTCCCGCAGCACCAGCAAATTACTAAATGGCTGAGCGAACAGCCTTACGTCGACGGAAAAAAAATCGCATTCTACGGGTTGAGCTACGGAGGAAAATCGGCAATGCGAATCCCTCCCCTCGTTGACCGTTATTGCCTTTCGATCTGTTCGGCTGACTTCAATGAATGGGTCTGGAAAAATGCTGCCACCGACAAACAGTCCCTACGCTACAGTTATGCAAATAAAGGCGAATACGAAATATTCGAGTGGAATCTTGGAGGAACCTTTAACTACGCGGAAATGGGATGGCTCATCTGTCCCCGCCCCTTCATGGTCGAGAGGGGACATTTTGACGGAGTTGCCCCGGATGAATGGGTAGCTTTTGAGTTCGCGAAGATTCGAAACCTCTATCAGGCGCGGTTGGGAATCGGCGATCGATGTAAGATTGAATGGTTCGCAGGCCCGCACTCGATCAACGGCGAGGGTACGTATCGCTTTCTTCATCAGCACCTCGGCTGGCCTGAGCCCGAGTGAAACAGAATTCTAAAAGCCCCCCGCCCTCACACGAAGGACCGAATCTCAAGTTTCGAAGGCCCGTTGACAGATTCTGGGGCAGACGAAACCCGGATGATCAGATCGACATCGCCGAGAAACCGCCGTCAACGATCATCTCGATTCCGGTGACAAACGAACCGGCGCGCTTTGAGGCGAGAAGAAGTGTCGCACCGATGAGTTCCTCCGCCTCGCCGAAACGGTTGGCCGGGGTGTGCCCCATAATCGCGGCGACCCGGTCTTCCGTGAGAACCTTGCGGTTTTGTTCCGCGGGGAAAAATCCGGGAACGAGCGTGTTTACGCGAACGCCCTGCTCTGCCCACTCGCGGGCGAGATTCTTTGAAAGATTGTGCACTGCCGCCTTGCTCGCGGAGTAGGTGAAAACACGACTGAGCGGCCCCAGCCCGGAGATGGATCCTACGTTGATGATCGATCCTCCACCCTGTTCGAGCATGTGTTTCCCGAAAATCTGACAACTTCTCAGAATCGCGCCCAGATTGACATCGAGAATCCGTGCGAACTCTTCATCCTCGATTTCCAAAAGCGGCGTCGGGGAATTCACTCCTGCTCCGTTTACGAGAATATCGACTTTTCCGCAGCGCTCCGTCACGGTATTGAGCAGCTCACTGAGTGACTCACGGGATGCTACATCCGCCGGAACGAAAAATCCCCGTCCACCGACGGCATCGATTTCACGAAGACGCTCCGCTCCTTTTTCCTCGCTGCGGCCGACGACGGCAACCTCAGCACCGGCTCTGGCAAGCCCCTGCGCCATTTCTCCACAGAGAACTCCGGTTCCTCCGATAACAACGGCGGTCTGCCCCTCCAGCGAAAACAAATCTTCTACGTAACTCATTGCCTCACTCATACGGAAAGTGGGGTTGCGGTCAATAAACGATCTTTTCACGACCGCGCCGGTTTTCGTGACATCTCTGCAGATTGACGCTCGGAGAAGAACCCGCTACCCTCTTTCCATATGGACACCTCGGAACCACCACCTATCGACCCGTCACAACTGCCCACCAGAAAGCCTACCTGGAACCGGACAATCGGAGTGATTGCTCTCGTTTTCGGAATCCTCGGATTGCTCGGCGCTCTCATCGCACCCGTCTCTCTCGCCTTCACCAAGAAGATGATGACGACCTTCGAAGATCAGGGGGCAGACCCGGACCAAATCGCGGAATACCTTGAGAAACTGACATCCCTCTCTTACCTGAGCGTAACAGGACTCGCGATCCTCGCGATTTTACTTTCGGTGGGCGGCTTCTTCCTGTTGAAGCGCAATCCACTGGGCGCTCCCCTCCTTCAAATCTGGGCCGTCCTCAAAATCGTTCTCGGCTGCTATTTCAACTACAGGAATTACGGCCTGACGCAGATGCAGATGAAAATCCAAATGTCCGTGGACGGAATGAATGCACAGGCAGCGGAAATGACGGAAACGATCACAAACGTCGCAGTCCTCGGTGGAATGATCTTCGGAATTCTCTGGCTGATTGCACTCCCCGTCTTTCTCCTGATCTGGCTGAATCGCGCGAAAATCAAACAGGAGATCCAATCCTGGAAAGACTGAGCCGAAAATAAAAGAGCCGGCCTTGCGCGCAAGATCGGCTTTCTTTAATGGGGAAATTTCCTTCGCCGCAGAGAATCGCGGACAAGGGATTTCTACTTTCTTACTCCTTCTTTTCCCCTTCTTCTTTAGGAGCCTCTTCGGCTGGAGCGTCTCCGCCTCCTTCCGGCTTCGCCTCTTCTGCGGGCGCAGCAGTCATCTGGACCATCGCGGGGCGTTCGGCAAAACGCTGGTAGTCCGGCGGCATCGTGTCTTTTCCAAATCGCTTGCTGAACTGGTAGGCAACACTCTGCATGTGGCCGACGGCCATTTTGTTTTCTTTCTCAAGAGCCGGGTCTGCTTTGTGAATCTGCATCACAGCTCCCATCGCAAGCTTGGAGAGAAGAACATCGTATCCGTAGCCCAGGGTGAAGGCCCGATAGTAATCGTCGAGCGCCTTGTCTTTTTCCCCTTTGGCATCAAAAACTTTCGCACGGAGAAATGCCAGTTCTGCCAGCTCGGTTGCGGGCAAGTCCTTGAAATTCGGAGTGCCGAGCAGTTTGGAGTCGCCCGTCATGGGTTCCTGATAGGACTCCAGTGCAGCCGCGAGATCGTCCATTTTGTTTTCTCCGAGAAGCGCCCAGAGTTTCTGGAATTCAAAGTCGCGCTGGTAGCGTTCGCTCAGTTTTGTCTCGATTGTTTTTGAAACCGGAAGGTTTACGATCTGTGCCATTTTTGCATACAGGCCGGCCCTCCGGTAACTCTCGATCTGATAAAAAAGCGCCTCAGACGCAAAATTCTGCGGCACTCCAAGAATGATGGCATAACTCTTTGCCACAGCGCCGAAAGCGTCTCCGGCCTCCGAATAGCTGCCGGCGGAGAAGAGCGCCCGCGCTTCGCCGAGTGCTTCGACCCGCTCGTCAAATCGAATTGCTTTTACGAGCCCCTCCCCTTTGATCGCCGTGTAGGGGATGGCTCTTGCATTCCCCCCCGGAGAAGTTGCGAACTGAATCGCCTGGTCATTGGAGTTCTGGATATATCCCTGCGGACTGCCGCCCTCAACGAGTCCGATAACCACAGGGGTTTCGCGAACCGCTTCCTGAGAGATAAGATTCCCCGCCGACAACGCAAGGGCGGAGAGCGCTGGAATGATCTGAATCAATTTCATTGTAATAAACTGGATTGGATTTTCGCGTTGGTTTCCGGTTATGCCTCCGGAGCGATGTTCAACTGCTGAAGAATCATCTGCTCCTCTTCCGGAGTGATGCGCAAGTCGGTCTTCATGGTTTCAATGTCGCGGCGGAGGCGACGGAGAGCACCGGAGGGAGCAATTTCATCCGTCCAGTTCTGCCAGGTGTAGAGATACTTCTTCGTGAGTCGGTAGAGCGCCAGCTCGCGTTGCCGTTTAGCGGCCTGTTCCTCGGGTGTGCCGGTCGGCATTTTCTCGATGTCAGAAATACTGTTCGGGATGTAGCGTTCCCATGCCTGAGTGACCCAGTCAGCCTCGCTCGGGTAGGCTCCCATGAGGGCAACGTAAGCGCGGTTTGCATTTGCCGGATCACCTAATTCATCGAAAACGGTTCCGAGAAGAAAACCGGCTTCGGCACGTTTGGATTTCTCCTTCGAGAAAAACCGCTTCGTTTCGTTGATCGTCTTGAGCGGCTCGAGAGCGTCCTTCCACTCCTTGTTCTTGATGTGGAGAAGAGCGAGATTCAGAGTCGCCGGAGCAATAAGCGTCTTGTCATCACCCGGATTGGCGATGATACGACGGAAACGCTCGCGAGCACTCTGCACCTTGGCGGGATCTCCGGAACGAGCCTCGATTTTACCCAGTTCCATCTCAGCCAGTGCCTTGAATTGCTCGGCTTCCGGATTCGTCCGTGCGAGCAATTCCTCGAAGTAGGGAACTGCGAGGAAAGGGTTGTCCGTCCCCGCGAAGTAGCGACCGATTTCCCGCAGAGCAAACTCGGAAAGATTCTTGATTTCGAAGCCCTTGAGATCTTCGAAAATCTGCGCGATCTGACTCTCCGCCTTGGCGAATTCGGGAGAGTCTTTTTCCATCTTGCCCTGTGCCTGCTGGAGAACAATCACCTGCTGAATCTTCAACCAGGTCAGGAGGGCCTGATTCGCCGGATCGATTCCGGGAAAATCGTCGAGAGTCGCAACAGTTTTCTCGACACCGCGGATACGGACGGATGCTTCCGCGTAGGATCCAATCGCCTGACGCAGCAGAGTGAGGTCCTGTTCCTCCGGCGGTTTGTTACCGAGAAGAAGCACCATTTTCTCCACTTGTGTCAGCCCCTCCTCACCGCGTCCGGCAGCTTCGAGGTGCTCAAGGGAGAAAACAGAAATCTGAGGCTCCCACGGGGTTTCCGCATAGTCGGGAAAGAAGGTGTCGTAAAGCGCGAGCCCTTTATCAATCTTGGCTTTGCCTTCCCCTTCGTATCCGCCCTCCTGCGCTCCTTCGGTATAGTAAATATCTGCGGACTTCCAAAGTGCCTCTGCTCCGACAACCTTGTGAAAATCGTCACGGTCAGGATCACTGGCCCGGGATTTCTTCGCGGCATCGAAAGCGGCAAGATAGGCATCGAGTGATTCCTTCTCCCACTCGGTGCGCTGTTCCTCCTGCTCTTTCTGGTTCAAAGCACTGGCCATGACAGCGTAGGAATCCCCTTTGATGTTGAGCGTTCTACCCAGCTGAATAGACTCCGGACGCTTTTCGACCAACTGATCGGCTGCTTCCACAGCAGCGGGGTAATCCTCGAGGTTAAAGCGGGCGATGGAAAGATCAGCAAGCGCATTGTCGAGAAAACGCTCTGATTCAGGAAACGCTTCGAGAAATTCCTCATACTGCGTAGCCGCCTCGCGCATTTTTCCACGGATTAGCGAATTGGATCCGCGATGGAACATCACAATCTCGCGGTTCCCCCCCTCGGGGTAACCCTTCACATATTCTGCAAAGGGCTCAGTCGCCTCCTCATGTTGACCGGTGGAATACAGAGCCAGCGGGTAAAGCGAATCGGCCAGCTCCCGCTGGGCGTCGCCCACCTCATACCGATCACGAACGCGCTCGGAAATCCGAATGACTTCGTCGTAGAGCCCCGAAGTAAACAGGGACTGCAACATGAAAGTCGAAACGTTGTTCCGGAGAGTATGATCCTCCGGCATCTCCGCCATGAATTTTTCTCCGAAGTATTGCGCTGCGGAGAAATCGGCAATCAGAGAGGAAAGTCTCGCTGCCTCGTGGAGAATTTCGCCGCGCTTTTCATCCGGCATTTCGACATTCTCAACGAGGTTCCAGTAAACGACGCGGGCTGCCCGTAGGTTCCCCATCCGCTCGTAACAAGTAGCGACGAGACGTAGCGTTTCCGCGTCGGGATGAACCTCTGCCTCCTCATAGGCGGCAATGCGGTCAATGAGCCCCTGATACTGCGACGGAATCCCTTGTCCGACAGGCAGGCGGGTGAGCCCGAGATTGATGTCGTTTTTCACATCCTCGAGAGTCGGCGCAAAGGCGAAGTAGCGAAGAGCCAGCGAATACAGCCCCGCTTTCGTCGACTCAAAACCCAGCTTCCGGAGCCGGTCTACAAAGCCGAAACGGAACTGATCGAGTGGTGACAGCGTAATCGACTCCTGATTCTTGTCGAGAAAGTCGTGCGCACGCTCCGCAATCTTCTCCCTCGCTCCTTCATCGGTTCCTGCAGCGTTCGCCTGTTCGATGAACGCGAGGCCGAGCTCCAGAACGCCCTGGACGAGAAACTGCGGGGCAATGTTGCGCTGCTCACGCTCGTCGAAAAGTTCCTGAATCGAAGAAATTCCTTCGTCGATGCGGCCCAGTTTCATCAAAGCGGCGCCGTAGCGAAGTTTGAAGCTGGGGAAAACCTGCTGCAACTCTTCCGGCGGCGGGTTGGAGGCGATGTATTCATCGTAGAGCCGGATTGCCTCGCCCGGATTTCCGAGCTGCGCTTCGCAAAAGCCAAGCTGGAATTTGGCAAGATTTGCCCGCGCATTCTGTGACTTGATGGGACTTTCCACCTTCTCGGCAATTTCATTCGCCGTGACACAGATCGTGAATGCGGCTTTGGCATCTTCCCAACGCTGCTGGGGAAGCAGAGTCATTCCATAGTCGAAATAGAATCCACCGGCCTGTGCACCGTAATCCTCGAAGAGCGTTTCCATCCCTCCCGAGAGATCGAACATACGCTCAAAGGTTTTGGAAGCCTCATCATACTGGCCTCCCATACTGAACTCCCCGGCCTTTTGATAAAGAGCTTCGAGACTGACATCCTCCTCGTCCTGGGCAAACAGATTTGCCCCCGGAAGAATCACGGCAGTTGCGGCGAGAAGGGACAGAGCCCTCGATTTCCAATGGTTTTTCATTCTAACAAAAACAGAAAGTAATTAGTCGGTTGTCTTGAATTTCACGAGACTGATGTTCTGAATCTCCGTTCCGGCGAGACAGTTCATCACATCAATAAAGCGCTGCCCGGGGACAGAATCGTCCACCTCCAGTTCAATCGGAGGCGAACCGGTAGCGTCGAATACCTGATAGGCATCCCGGTAGGTCATGAGTCGGTCTTCCAGATGGATGAGCTCACGATTGGTTGGATCCGTGTCGAGAATCTCGTCCTGCATCGAGATGACACCGTCGGCGTTCACCACGATGCGGGGCGTCGGCATCATCGGAGATTCATACCGGGGATTATCCCCGACAGGTGGCATCGTCAGGTTTAAATCGCCCTCTTTCGGATCGAGGGTCGAAGTGATCAAAAAGTAAATCAGGAGGAGAAAACTGACATCAATGAGAGAAGAAATATCGAGGCTGTTTGCGTCCCCTTCTCCGGCTTTCTGCTGCTTCCTGATTTTGCGTCTGATCATTCTTTCTCCATGGTCTGTGTGTGACCACGGACCGGACCAAACAGGGTTGGGTCTGTGACCAAACAGGGTTAGGTCATCGATTCAACAGGGTTTACTCCTCTTTAAACCCGGTAATCGTGACGTTACGTATATCGACCTGCTTGTCCGACAAAGCGTTCAAAACGTCGACAAATCTTTGCCCTTTCGAAGCATCATCAGCTGCGATAATGACCATGGGTTGGGAATCCGTGAGGCGGGCGCTTTCTGCATAGGTGCGGAGGCGGTCCAGCAGCAGGGGAACCTCATGGTTTTCGATATCGGTATCGAGAACCTCTTCGTTCAGCACAATGTGCCCGGAACTGTTCACCTCCACGGTCATCTGGTCGATCTCGACCTCGGAAGCCGATGTTGAGGTGTTTGTCGGCATGGTCATACCGAGGTCAGCCTCTTTCGGATCAAGCGTCGAGGTGACGAGGAAGTAGATCAGGAGCAGGAAACTGACGTCAATCAATGACGACATGTCCAGTTCCGGATCTTCTTCTTTGGGAGCTTTTCTGCGTGCCATACAATGAGGTCGTGAAACCGGTTAGTCTTTATCAACCACGTAACTTCCGAAGATCACTTCGAAAACACCTGCTTCGCCGGCCGCCTGGACAACCTTTTTGATTTCACGGGTGTCCACGTTCTTATCGGCGCGGAGGTGCAGTCGGGTCGGCTGAACCCCGGCATCTTCGTTTCGAAGCCGGATCTGGTCGACGTAGTCGGTGATCGCGTCTGCGGTGGTAAATTCGTTTGTCGGATCCTCCCCGAAAACCCGCCCGTCATCGAGAACATTGACGACAACACGTCCGGTCGCGTTCTCTGCGACCTTCGCGTTTTTCGCCGTGGGCGGCTTCACCCGCTTATCGATCTGAACGATGATAAGGTGAGAACTGACCATGAAGAAAATGAGCAGCAGGAACACGAGGTCGATCATCGACGACATATCCATCGCCAGTTCCTCTTCATCGAGGGCTTCGATGGCAGCTTGCAACTTTTCGGAGGCCATTTCTCAGGGGGGAGGTGGAAAGACAGAGTAACAAATTCGAATTCGCAATGCCAGCTTACCCTTCAGAAATTCCCTCGGGAACTTTGGCGAGCTGCTGGTCGGCGTTCACAGTGGCAACGGCGAGGTCGAGTCCCTCGGTTGCGGTTTCCTGCGCTTCACCCACGAGCTTGTTGAATTTGTTTTTGAAAATGTAGAAGCAGAAAATACTCGGAATCGCGACAACAAGACCACCGGCGGTCGTCATGAGGGCGAGTGAGATGTTTCCGGCGAGTTCGCTCGGGTTCGCACCACCACTGAGGCCCATGGTGTCGAACGCAAGAATCATACCGGCAACCGTTCCGAAAAGTCCGATCATCGGAGCGGCCTGGGCGATCACGGAAAAGTATCCGATCCAGGACATGTAGCGCGAGTTTTCCCGAATTGAGAAATCAGCGATGGAGTCCTCCACCTTGCTTCGCCCGAGAGTCTCGGGATCCGTCCCGTCGACGAGAGGAAAGGAAGTTGCCGCCATCCGACCGAGATAGGAGGGATCCTGTGCGGCTGCGTCAATCGCACTACGTACGCGAACGTCAGCCATGTTGGCGAGAATCTCATCTTTCAGGCCGGCAGGGCAGAACTTCTTCTTCGAAAGCTGCAGTGCATTGAAAACCGCCAGAGTGATCATCAGAATGGACAGAATGAAGATGGGATACATGAACGGACCGGCGTCCACGATTTTGTCCATCAGGGTTTTCTTCTCACCTTCGGCGGCAACACCTTCGGCGGCTTCCTGAGCCAGGGCGTCCGGAGCAAAAAGCACAAGCAGAGCGAAAATACCGATCGCAAAAATGGCGCGACGGGAGCTCAGGATTCGTCGGAGGAATGACATGGTTTGTAGCATTGGTAGTTTGGTTTTAACTTTGGTAAAGTGGCAGGGAACGTTCTTGGGACATTTCCCGAAACCTGTAAAGGAAAAAAAATCAAATTTCGTTCAGTTTTTCATCCGCCGCCGCTGCGAGTGAATCATCGCCCTCGGTGATCTTGAGAAACACCTCCTCCAGCGAGTCGTCATCCTTTGTTCTGGAGGCTTCCATAACCTCGTCAACCGGACCGAGTTCGAGCAGTCGACCGTGGTTGATGATGCCGACGCGGTCCGCCAACTCCTGTGCCACATTGAGCAGGTGGGTCGATAAAAAGATCGTCACACCGGCCTCGCTCCGCGCTTTCAATTCCTCTTTCACCACTCTCGCGTTTTTCGGATCCAGCCCCACCATCGGCTCATCGATAATGATCACTTCGGGATCATGCAAAAGCGCGGAGGAAATGGCGAGACGCTGACGGGTTCCGTGGCTGAGATTTTCAATGCGCTGACGGCCGTAGGGAATCAGCGAGAACTGCTCCATCAGCTCCGGCGTCCGCTTTTTTGCTTTGTCAGGATCCACCTCGAACAACTCGGCAATGAAAGCCATGAATTCGATGGGGGTAAGCTTGTCGTAGAACTCCGCCACGTCCGGAATATACCCGATCCGGCGTTTTGCTTCGATGGGATCTTCCTGGATGTCGAAGCCGCAGATTTTCGCAAATCCCCCCGTTGGCTTCATGAGCCCGGTGAGCAGCTTGATCGTGGTCGTTTTCCCCGCCGCATTCGGGCCGAGAAATGCGAAAAACTCGCCGCGCTCGATCGTCAGGGACAGATTGTCGAGAGCCAGCAGCTCGCCGTATCGCATCGAGAGATTGGAAATTTCGATCATGGTTCTTTCTTCTCCTTTGTATCTCGATAGGCATCGAGCGGAACAAGGATCTCGGAAACCGCCTCGACACCGAAGTCCGTTTCGATGCGAAGAGGTTCACCGACTTCACTGAGGAATACCCTGACAGCCCCCTCGCCGCCATCTTTCCGAAAGGTGAGGAGATACGCACGCAGCTCGCGCCCGCCAATCGTGAACCGACCGACCCGGGCGTCGTTTTCCAACTTCCACTCGGCCGGATTGATGGTCTCCAGGTCGATCATCGACTGCATCGGCAACATGGCGAAAGGAATCGGTGACCCGGTGAGATCATCTATCTTCTCACTGTCGATGGAGAAAACTTCCTGCCCTGCCAGAGTTGCCCGGGCTCGCAGCTGAAAGGCATCCTTCGATATTTCGGCAGGATCAGTATCCGGTTTGCGTTCCAGATCAAGATGCGCCGTGAGTCCCTGTCTCGGAACACGAACAGAAAAGCTGCCCCCCATCAGGTGCAGGGCTTCAGAAAAATCGAGCAGGCCCCGCCAGAACAGATCGGTGTTCAGAGCAGGCATGCCCCCTCCGTCTTCGGGGCTTTCAAGCACACCGGACACGGAAAGCGTTTTCTCGAAAACAGCGGTATCGGGATTCTCGCCGGAGCTGCCGGCGATGGTGATTTGTCCCCGACGCACCCCGTTATCAAGCAAAGTCATGTTCGTGGATTCGTTCCAGGCAAAGAAAATATCGTAAACCTGGCGCGGGTCGACCTGAGCCATCCGCGATTCCGGCGGAGCCCAGATCACTGCAGAGAGCCACGCCACACTGGCGAGCCAAAAGCAGACAATGAAAAAGGGAACGAAGCGCAGAAACATGAGCGCGAGAACCTAGCACGGGCGGAAACACAGCGACAACATTGTTATCGGAAATTCGATTTTCTGCCGCCGGGAAAACGCTCCCGGCTTCAAGAATCAGGAATAGAGCAGATGTTCCCTGCAATAATCGACAACGCCCGGAACGAGCCAGTCGGTATGCCCTTCGAAGTCTTCCCGAATTTTCGTCGATGACGCCGGGTGCTGAAAAGGAACCGCCGTATGCCGCCAGCCCTCGCGCTCGATGACAGGGTCCTTGTCTCTCGTCAGAACGATAAAATGGAGTAGATCACGCAATTTCTCCGGCTTCGCCCAACGGTCGATCACGTCCCATTGATCGGTCCCGACAATCCAGTGCCAGTCGACATCGGGATGCATTTCGGAAAGATGCGTCGCCGTTTCCCAGGAATAGCTGGGCTCGGGCTGCTCCGCTTCCCAGGTCGAAACTTCTGCGCTCGTGAGACCGGATTCCTGCACCGCGATGCGCAGCATTTCAACCCGCTGCTGCGCTGTCGCGACAGTGCCTGATTTGAAAGGAGAAACAAAGCAGGGCATGAAAACGATTTGCTGCAATCCCACGGCGTCGCCCGCTGTCTCGGCCATTCCGAGATGCCCCAAATGAACGGGATCAAAAGACCCTCCCAGCACGGCTCTTGCTTCGCGTTTTTTTGATATTTCCCCCATGCTTTGTGAAGTTACTATCGTTTCAAATCATGTGATCGTGCAGGAAATTTACGGGAACCCTTTGAATTTGTTCTTCCAATCTTTTATAAGCGATCAATCCTCTTTCATCCTTGTTGCATGAAAAAATTTCTCCTCGCCTTCGCTATCGTGATTGTCGGTGGCATCCTGTCGCTCTTTGTCTTCACCAAATTCCTTGGCCCCAAAATCATTCACGTAGCGGCTCCGACCGGAGAACCGGTTGGTAAATTCGATGTCCCCCGCCCCGAATCCTCGCTTCTCACCGTTAAGATCGCAGTCCCGATTCAGATGATGAACGACCTGGCGAGCAAAGAGATTCCCGCGCAGTTCGAAGGCAGAGAAAAGAAAAGCATCCACAAAAGAATCAAAAACGGAAGCTATGCATGGAAAGCCGTGCGCGGTGATTTTGTTTTCGAAAACAGCGGAGATCGTCTTGCTTTCGCAACGCCATTTCAGGGAGCCGCGAAAGTGAAAGGAAATCTGGACGCGAAAATTCTTACCATACCAATCGATAGCGACGTGCAAATCGAAGGAGCGATAGGAGGAACCGTCACTCCGAAGATCCTTCCTGACTGGCAGGTCGATCCGCAATTGGTCCCGCAAATCCAGCTCTCCAAGGCATCTTTGAACATCGGGCAGCTCGGCCGACTCGACGTCAGTGATCTGGTCGGGGGGAGTCTCGGGCAGTACATCCAGAAGGAGGCCCGGAAACTGACCCCGGCAATCCGGAAAAAGCTGAATGTTCGCAAGTCTGTCAGCAAGCTCTGGCACCAGGCATATTTGACACGGCTCATTTCCGACGACCCCAAAGTCTGGATTCGCATCGACCCGCAGGAAGTTGTCCTTGCACCGATCGACTATTCGGTCCCGGACCGCATTTCTTTCACCCTCGGGATTCGCTCCGAAACAATCGTCACAAATCGTGAACCCGGAGCCCCGGAGAAGCAGCCGCTACCCGATCTTGTCCCACTCGACGGACCGGTTCCGACCGAGTTGCGACTGCCGCTCATCGTCGGAATGAAAGAACTCAACGAAGTGCTCGCCGCAGAAAATATCGACATCGATACCGGTATCGGAACCAAAATCGAAATATCAGGAATGGAGGCGCAGATTGCCCAGAACGGCCTGCTGAACCTCAAGCTCAATATCGAGGCAGACAAGAGCCGGCTCGGTCGCGGGGTAGTAGGTGAAATCTGGGTGAAAGCGCGCCCCGTCATCGACTATGAAGAGCAATCGCTCGGATTTACCGACGTCGAACTCACCGTCGAAACAAAGGACAAACTGACGACCGCCGCCGCCTGGCTTCTCGAGGGACTTCTCACGAAAGGTCTCGAAAGCCAGCTCCGCGTCGATCTCGACGACTATCAGGCAGAGATCAACGAAGAGGTGCAGAAGGGGCTTGCTTCGGCCGACCTGCCGGAAGGAATCAACGTCTCCGTCGAGAATCTCAACATCACTCTGCAGGACATTTATACCATCACCCGGCACTCGCCGGAAGCGGCGCCGGATCCGGGAGTCGTCATCGTGATTCGCGCGACCGGGGACCTCGCCACCGAGGTGAATGAACTGCTTCTTAAGCCGGACGAAGAGGAATGATTCGCCCGCTGTTTTCCGCCCTGCTTTTCCTGGCACCGGCTGCCGGAGCTGCCCCTGTTCCCGGCACCATTCCGCTGGAGGAAGCCACACCGGAGTCCCTCGCGGACCGGATCATGAATGGCGCCCACGCCTTCGTGGCAAGGAAAATCGACGAAGCTGCCCGGGCATCACGTCGCGTCAAACTTTCCGACCTTTCCCGGGAGCGGCTGCGTCAAAAACTCGGCGTCGTCGATGAACGTCCGAAGGTAAGGATGGAGTTCATTTCCGCTGAAGCGGTTTCCTTCGACGGAAAACCCGCCACCTCTCTCATCGCAGAAGGTCCCGGATTCTCCGTTCACACGGTTCGCTGGTCTGTGCTTCCCGGACTTTTTGCGGAAGGTCTTTTTGTAACTCCCGCCACACCGGGGATAGAAAATGCAATTGAGCTACCGGGAACTCCACCGGCAATGATCCTTTTTCCGGACGCTGGTGAAACTCCCGAGGACGTCATTGGACTCAATGCAAATCTGCCCGGAGAAAAG
>JAKSBG010000158.1 GCA_022361255.1 Verrucomicrobiales bacterium | reverse complement strand
AGCGTTTCTTAGCGTCGCCGAGAAAGATCTGATTGAGCCAGGACCCTGCATCTGTGGGCATAGTGAACTAGGGTCGCTTACTTTCTGCCAGATTCGTCAAATCACCGCCAATTTAAGAACACGTAGTGAGCACGAATAGAGTGGAGAAATGGAGAACGAGATATTGTCAAGTCTGGTGTACAGCTTTTTTTAGGCGACTTTCCTACTTTTATTCACCTCTTCTTCCGACACTCCGTCAATGAACTTCACCCCGCCCATGACGTCCCGTAATCGACGATACCCTCGAAGCCGCAACCATCCCTTCTCCGCACTCTGCCCCAACTTGAACACCATCGTTAAAATAGTGCGACGCGAGACACAGCCCCGAGTTTTCACGGTTCGCAAGCGTACCGTGGCAAACGTCGATTCGATCGGATTAGTAGTGCGGAGATGTTGCCAGTGCTCAGCCGGGAAGTCATAAAAGGTTAACAGGGTATCGAGGTCATCCTCCACACAGGCTACCGCCTTGGGGTATTTGGCTCGGTACATCCGACTCAAGGTCTCAAACGCCGTCGTCGCCAGCTGTCGCGACGGCGAGCGCCAAATCTCCTGTACCGCCGCTTTGACATGGTCTTGAAGGCTTTTGGGCACTTTGTCCAACACGTTGCGCGTCTTATGCACCCAACAACGCTGATGACGGGTCGATGCATATTCCTGGCTCAGTACCTTCCAAAATCCCAGAGCCCCATCGCCAATGGCCAGCTTGGGGGCGGTGTGTAAGCCTCGCTGCTTCAGCGACACCAGCACTTCACGCCAACTCTGCTCCGATTCGCGGTAGCCATCCGTCACGGCCAGGAACTCTTTGGTGCCCTGTTCCGTGGCCCCAATCAGCACCAAGATGCACTGCTTGTCATCATCACTGCGCACGTTGAAATAGATGCCGTCCGCCCACACCTACACATAGCGACTGGCCGATAAATCCCGCTTCGTCCACGTCTCGTACTCGGTCTGCCAAACCGATTTGAGGCGGCTGATCGTGGCCGGCGACAGGCCCGCTGCCCCCTCGCCCAGCAAGGCCCCGAGCGCCTCTTGAAAATCCCCCGTCGAAATCCCCTTGAGATACAATACCGGCAAGAGCGTCTCCACACTTTGAGTGCGCTTGAGATACGGGGGGACAAGGCTAGAGCGAAAGTGCACACCCGAGTTACTGCGGTCGCGGGTTTTGGGCACCTGTACATTCACCTCGCCAATCCCCGTCATCACCTGACGCTCGGGCAGATACCCATTTCGCACCACTGCTCGCCGGCCCCGCTCGTCTTCCAAGTCCTGATAGGCAGCCAGAAAGGTCTCGAGTTCGGCCTCCACGGCCTGAGCGATGAGTTTGCGCGCCCCGTCGCGCAGCAAGCTAGTGAGGGGATCACTTTCTTCTGGGGTTGGCATGACGATCACGTTATCTTGGCTCATGGCGTATCCTTTCAGCTGATGATGAGTTTTACAACACCCTTATTTCAGCAGGATGCGCCGCCTAACTCAACCCCCGTACACCAGAAATAATCATAACTCATGGAGAACCGATGGGATGTATGATGTCTAAGGTGTGAATCACGATCAAGAATTTGGGCGTGAATTACCAGGGGATTGTCGCCGACAATCCCCCATAATAGAGAAGGTAGGGAGAAGAAATAAACTCACCGCCCCTACTGCGCAATCTAAGCCATCATATATGTTAATGTAAATACCAAAGGCGGTGTGCTTAAACACACCGCCCAACTGGCACAATAAGGTTATTTAGTCTTTTCAATTCCACCGGGACTAACGAAAATTTTCGATCCTGTATCAGTGGATTT
>JAKSBG010000543.1 GCA_022361255.1 Verrucomicrobiales bacterium | reverse complement strand
GGTGCGTTTGTGGAACAGCAGCCCTATCTTTTTGTCGGCTCCGTGCGGGATAATATTACTCTCGGCTCAGAATCCGTAACTGACGAGGAAGTCCGGGGGGCCCTTCGCGAAGTCGGTCTTGAAGAACTGATTCAACGCCGGGGCGGCCTGGATCACGTTCTCACCGATCGCGGCAGAAACCTCAGTGTCGGTCAACAATACCGCCTGGCCCTTTGCCGTGCCCTCGTCTGCGGTCGCCCCTTTCTCCTCATGGACGAACCGTTTGCTGCCCTCGATATTGAATCGGTGGAACTCGTGTCCAAAGCCATGCAGCAGGAGAAAGCAAAAGGCACCGGGATAATGCTCATCACGCACCTCCTTCCGGAACATCTGAACGCCGACAGAGTGGTCGAAATGGTAGCTCAAAATGAGGACACGTCGTCTGAGATTGCCTAAAGAATTTCTCCTTTACGACTGTCACGCTCCATGAAAAGATGACAAAACACACTACCATGAAAACCTTTTCCCCCTCCCCAATTTTGTTGGCATGCCTGAGCGGAGCCCTGCTCTTGCTTCCGCATAGCAGTGAAGCACAACTTTACAAAGGCAAGGTGACCCTTCGAGGCACACTCGTACAAAGAGGGCAAATTACCGATATGTCGGTGAAGCTCAAGGGCGATCCCCTTACGGCATCGAACGGCGATCAGATCAGAATGAATGCCGGAGGTCTTTATTCCCGTAAAAGCCCTGTCGCCACAGGAAAATATCGGGGAAGATTGAAGCGCATTACCAACGAATACGGGGATGTCGAACGTAAGAAGCAAAAAAACCGGATCAGGGTTTCGAAGCGCCGAATCAAATTCAAAGATGGTAAGATTCGTCTGAAAAAGCCCCTTAGAGTAAATGGTCCCGGGCGCTATCGTCTCCGCGGGCAGGGTATGTTCAAGGTGCGCACGTAGAAGAGCCCCCTTTCGCCAGTAAGGCAAATACGTCCCGCCACCCTCCTTGCAGGGTAACCGGGAGGATGTAAGGTCCGGAATGATCCGGACCTTATTGTTTTCCGCTCTTCTCTTTTCCGCGGCCAACGCCCGCGCCAACCTCTGGCCGGAATTTCGCGGACCTTTCAAAAACGGGCATGCCCCCGAAGTCGACGTCCCTCTGGAGTGGTCGGAGAAAAAGAACATTCGCTGGCGCGTCGAAGTTCCCGGAACAGCCTGGTCGTCGCCCGTTATTGCGGACGACCACATCTATATCACGACGGCCATTGAAGACGGGGGCAAACTTTCGCTGCAGGCACAGTGCCACAATTCGGCAGACGGATCCACCATTTGGAAGAAGGAGATTTTCACTCGCGAAGCGGATCACCAGCACAAAAAAAACAGCCACGCCTCTCCCACGCCGCTGTTCGAAAATGGAAAGATCTATTGCCACTTTAGTCACCACGGCACTGCTGCTCTGGATGCGGCAAGCGGCGAAATCGTCTGGAAGCAGGAGAAGATCAAGTTCGACCCCGTTCACGGCACCGGAGGTTCCCCCGCGCTGGTGGGTGACAAACTCATCTTCTCCTGCGACGGGAAAGAGGCTCCTGTCGTCGTCGCGCTGAATAAAGCGGATGGAAAAATCGCATGGAAAACCCCTCGTAATGTCGAAGTCAGCCGGATGTTCTCCTTTTCCACGCCCCTCGCAATCGAGGTGGCCGGCAGCACCCAAGTCGTCGTTCCCGGCTCCGGCGCTGTGATTGCCTACGATCCCGAAGATGGCAGTGAAATCTGGCGTTTCCTTTACGGCGAAGGATATTCGGTTGTCCCCCGCCCTCTCTATTTTGACGGCAAGATCTATGTCTGTTCAGGGTTCAACCGGGCCATCCTTTATGCGGTCCGCGTTGACCAGGATGCCGAAGGAGACATCACGGAAAGCCATCTCGAGTGGAAAGTGGAGAAAGCGATTCCGAAAGAAAGTTCTCCTATTATCGTAAACAATCTTCTTTTCGTAAACGACGACAAAGGAATTCTCTCCTGCATCGATCCTTTCACCGGTGAGGTCCACTACTCGGAACGATTGAATCCCGAGGGTGGCTATTCCTCTTCGCCCGTCTTTGCCTCGGGCCATCTCTTTTTCCACAATGGGGAAGGCATCACGACAGTTGTAAAGCCTGCCACCACGTTTGAAAAAGTGACCGAGAATGACCTGGGTGAGTACGGGCTTTCCTCCTTCGGAGTGGTTTCCGATGGATTTGTTGTCCGGACCGACGAAGCTCTGATTCGTATCGGGAAATAATCCTCATGACGCTGAGACCGGCCACCAACGGGGATCGCGACGACGTCGAGACCTTGATTTTTACTATTTTACGAACCTACGGATTGGAACCGTCACCAGATTCCACCGATGCAGACCTTGCCGATATTGAAGGCAACTACCCCCGGAACGGCGGCATCTTCGACGTGGTAGAGGCAAGGGATGGAACCGTCGTCGGAACCGTAGCCGTGCATCGGACTTCCGACAGCCTCTGTGAGCTGAGAAAGATGTATCTCGCCGAAGAACTGCGTGGCCACGGGTGGGGCAAACGCCTGTTGGACCACGCCATCGAAAAAGCAAAGGCACTTGGCTACAAATCCATGTGGCTGGAAACCGCGAATTCTCTCGAGGTTGCCCACCGGCTTTACAAACAGAACGGCTTTGAAGCATGGGAAGCTCCCCATCAGTCCGCCCGCTGTGATTTTGCCATGAAACGGGATCTGTAGTCCGACTTCCGGGAGACCGAGAAGCATCTCCTTGCATTCAAGAAAGCCCTCTCCGAGGTCAAAGACCTCAGCCACAGGCTGACGAATCTGTGGTCGCCGCCACACTATGCTCGTATGGCGCGCCCGGCCCTTCAACAGGGTTCCCCTCCCTAATCGCGATCAGGAAAAAATCGCAACATTTTTCCAAGAAACATCATCGCCGCGTGTCATCCCTGTATGAGAGGATGATTTTGTCTTGAGCGAACCTTGTCCAGAACCCAGTTCCAAACCCCTTCCCGACTCCGTAGAACCGATGCCGTCGCCAGACAACTCCAAAGCGACTCAGTCGGGCAAAACGGATTCACGAAGTTTGCCGGAAATATTCGCGGCAGAGGAAACTCCGATCCTCCGCTACGCTTTCTCTCTCGTTGGACGCCGGGCGGTGGCGGAAGAAATTGTCCAGGACTCTTTTCTTCAACTTCACACCCACTGGGACGAAGTCGAAAATCCCGTTGCCTGGCTCTACCGGGCCGTCAGGAACCGCTCCTACAATCACCACCGCGACAACAAACGGGAAGTCCTGTCCGAAGACGAAACACAGCCGGAAAGCGATGACCCAAAAGACACGCCCGAAGACCTTCTCCATCGCATGGAGGCAGCCGGTTTCCTCCGTCTCCTTCTAGCTGAGCTGGAAGAAGCCGACCGACAGCTCATTCAATTGAAATACTACGAAGACCTCAAGTATCGCGAAATCAGCGAACGAACCGGAATCAGCATCGGAACCGTCGGCTACCGCCTCCACCATGTGCTCAAGCAGCTGGCCGAAAAGCTGCGCCACCTCGGCATCGAAAGCGCACCATGAACGACGAAGAATTGCACTCCTACATCGAACCGGAACTTGAAGCCCGCATCGTCGCGCTCGTAGTCGGCGAATCGTCGGATTTTGAAACGGAGGAACTCGAACGCCTCATCGCGGAAAAGCCTGAGTTGGAGATGTTTCGCACCCGTATGAAGACGCTGCACAGGATGCTCCGGCAGGTGGGGGCCGGGGAAAAGGTGGAGGATGAGAGCGAGTGGAAATTGAGTGAGGAGAAGCGCGAGAGAGTGTTGGAAGTGATTGGAAATTCCTCCGGTGAAATCCAGCCTATCCCGTCCGGCAAAGCGCGCCGAAAGCAAAAACGGTATCTCAACCGGATGCTGAAATACGCTGCGGGAATCATTCTCCTTCTGGGAATTACCTCCGCGCTGATGTTCCCGGCGAGTCAAAGCGTTTTGTCCCGAGTCGTCATCGACGGAAACGAGCAAACCAAAGATGCCGTTTCGAGGCGGGAACTCCCGTTGGAAGCTGCGGATGGCATGGTTCCCGGCCAGAAAAATAAAGCCACCACAGAGCTCGCAACAATCGATACTCTGGGTGATCAAACGGACGGCTTGAGCCGCGATGACAGAAGTTATGCCGTGATCGGGCATGGGGGTGCAGCAATGGCTGATTCCACATCCGGACCGATCAGCGTCACCGCAGGCGGAGCCGTGGATTTGTCAGCAGAACCGGAAGCCGTCGAGTTTGATGGATTCTTGAACTACGAGGCTCCCATCAACGGACAGGACCGCGATAGCACGATTGCCCTTTCGAATACGAAAGTCCCGGTCAGCAGATACAACGATTTTCCCGAAGCGCCCGGGATGCCGGAATTACGTTCCCCGGAAACCGCCGAGGTCGAAGATAAAATCCCCTTCCTGGGCGACCTCCCGCAAGTCGGGCAACTTCTCGAACGACAGAAAAGCGCCCCTCTCGAACGCGGCTTGTCCGGAGACGATACGGAAAAACGAAACTCGCACACACAGGCTGGTCGCAGCAATGATATCGAAGCGAAATACCAAAGTGACTATGTTTTCACACCCGATGAGGGCAACGCGAATGCCCTGGCATTTCCCGCTGAGGTAGCTCGGTCGAGCGGAGCGAATCTTTCCGGTGAAACAGAATCTGCTGAATTAGTGGCGAGATCCAATGCCGCCGGACTGGCCTGGGATTCCTCTCAACCAAACGTAGCCGCCACCATCGACGCATCCGGAAATTCCTCAGGCGGAACCGTCCGCATCGGCGGTGACTTTCAGGGACGCGACGGAATCGAAATGCCATCCCTGCTATCCGCAGATCAGTCGCAAATCGCTGCGGGAAGATTCATCTCCGGATTGGAAGATACACTCCAGCCAGCGCAAAAGGAATGGCAAAGCTCCCCCGGCCATCCTGCAACGACTCATCTGTCAGCGGCATTGGCTCCGGAAGTCACTGATGTGGTTTCGGAT
>JAKSBG010000475.1 GCA_022361255.1 Verrucomicrobiales bacterium | reverse complement strand
TTTCGCGCGGAATTTGTTCATCTTCGTGTCCTGAGGAAAACCGTAGACCCGCTCGACCAGCTGCATTGTGATCGTCGAACCACCCTGCACGATGCTTCGGGCCTTGAAGTCGACCACCGCCGCCCGCGCCAATGCCTGCGGATCAACGCCCGGATGGGAAAAGAATCGCTGATCTTCACGCGCGAGCACAGCATTCATCGTATCTTTCCTGAGGTCATCGAACGAAACCGGTCGCCGGTCGCCGTATTCGGGCCAGCTCAGGAGAGGTTGATCTTCGTGAACGAGAAGAAGTGCCTTCGCCTCGGGCTCAAAAGCCCAGGGGGACGGAGAGTTGGCAAATTTCCAAACGGGATGCCCCACAAAATAGAGAAGCGCACAGAAAAAGCAGAAGCGGAGCGTGCTGCGGACCTTTCTTCTGCGCCGCAACCTCCGCCGGCGGCGAGCTGCCTTGCCCTTCTCATTCCGAACACCCTCTCGCGGCCGATCGTATATCGAATCGACGAAAGCGGGAAATCTGTCAGGAGAGTGGTCCATCGCCCGGGAGAAGTGGAGGGATTGGAACGGTCGGGTATTCGGACATCTTTCGCCGCCCCGGTCAAGTCCGCATACGCAAGAAACAGGGGACTGTGTAGTGACCCGCCCCTGTTGAGCATTTGAGGCAACCCTGTTAAACCTTCTACAGAACCCTGTTACAACAATCCACTATACAAAAGCATCTCTTTATATAAAGAAAAAGATAAACCAGTATTTCTTTCTCATCCAGATGATAAGATTTCTCACTTCCCTTCCACTACGCATGAACTCACCGCTCACTGGCATTCTCATCTTTGGGTCTTTCCTGCTGCTGCCAACATCTGCCCTCAGCGAGGCGGCGGAAGTCGTATCGCCAAAAGTGGAGAAGATCATTGGAAGATACTTCCCCGAAAATTCTGAAGGCGGTCTGGCCGTTCTCGTGATTCGCGATGGCAAGGTGATCCACAAAAAAGGGTATGGCTTGAAAAACGGGAAAGAGCCTGTCACGCCTGATACAAAAATGGGGATGGCTTCGATTACGAAGCAGTTCGCAGCAATGTGCGCTGCTTTTCTCATCGAGGAGGGAAAACTGGATTTAGCGGACAAGGTTTCCAAGCACCTTCCCGATCTGCCCCTTCCCGTCGAAGGGCGGGAATTGCTGATCGCGGATCTGGTTCACCACACGAGTGGTCTCGCTAATTTCATCAAATCGAAAGAACGGGAATCAATCGCGGAATACAAGAAAGCCCGGCTCATCGAACGGCTCAATAATCTCACCCACGCTGAATGGCTCGCCAGGCAACCGCTCCGACGCCCTCCCGGGGTGGAGCACGAATATACCAACTCGGGATATGTTCTTCTGGCGAGAGTGATCGAAGTGGTGGCGGGAATGCCGTTTCACGAATTCCAGCAGGAGCGGATCTTTGACAAGCTCGGCATGTCAAACACGAGCGACAGCACCCGGTTCAACGGATCGGGTAACATGCAGACCACCTTGAACGACTACGAAAAATGGGTGCGCGCCCTGCGGAATGAATCCCTGATCGACACGAAAACCTCAAAACTTCTTCTATCACCCGGCAAACTCGATAATGGTGAGCGTGTCGACTATGGATTCGGCTGGCGGCTGACCTTCGACGAAAATGACGAGCTCATAGAGGTGCATCACTCGGGAGTGGGAAGCGCGCCCTCATCATCGAGAAACTTTGTTCTCCGCGATCTCCGAAACGATATCACCGTGGTGCTTTTCGGCAGAGAGAACCTCACCCTCATACGCGACGTGAGAACTGCTCTCGCCGCTGAAATTCGCAAGGCCACTCTCGCCGACTGATACCTTCCCGCTTCTACACATGAAAGTCATTCAAATCGGCCTTGGCCCTCTCGGACAGAAAATCGTACAATTCATTTCGGAACGTTCCGACGTGGAAATCGTCGCTGCTGCTGACATCAACCCCGGCTTTTCAGGAAAGGACATCGGCGACGTTTCCGGCATCGAACCGTCCGGGGGCACCGTGAACGAAAGCATCTCAGAAGCGATCAAATCCTGCGACGCGGACTGTGCCATCCTGACAACGGTTTCCTGTCTTGAAACAATCACTCCTCAAATTCTGGAAATCGTAAACGGAGGACTCCCTGTGGTCTCGACATGTGAAGAACTGCTTCACCCGTGGAATACGCAACCGGAGCTTTCCGCTGCTATCGACGAAGCAGCGAAGTCTAACGGTGTCGCCGTTCTCGGGACCGGAATCAATCCGGGCTTCCTGATGGATTCGCTCCCGGCATTTATGACTGCAGTGTGCCAGGAAGTCGACTCAGTCACCGTTTCCCGGCTTCAGGATGCCACATTCCGACGCGAACCGTTTCAGCGGAAGATCGGTGCAGGCCTCGATACTTTGTCGTTTCGTCAACTCGTCGCAGAAAAGAAGATTCGGCACGTCGGTCTCTCCGAGTCGCTCTATTTGATCGCGGACTCCATGGGATGGAAGCTGGACCGGGTCGAAGACATCATCAGCCCGGTTATCACAGAGGAACCAGTGTCTTCCCGCATCATCGACGTCGCCGCCGGAAACGTAGCCGGTGTCCAACAAATCGGAAGAGGGTTTTGCGCTGGAGAAGAGAAGATCACACTCGTTTTCCGGGCCGCGATCGGCGAACCGGAACCTGCCGATACAATAGAGATTTTCGGAAACCCCAACGTTAAATCAACGATCGAGGGCGGTGTAAATGGTGACGTAGGGACTTGCGCGATCACGATCAACGCCGTGAAGCAGGTCATCCGGTCGAAGCCGGGACTGCGAACGATGGCGGATATTCCGTTGGTAACGCACGTACCGTGAGCGGAACTTCTCGCTTTCGGCAGCGCAAACCCGCTAACCTGCACTCACCTTTGAGTCCATGAAAGTCACGTTCCGTTTTCTGATCATCCAGTTCATGCTACTGCCCATCTTCGCGCGAGCAGACCCGGCGGCGATTATTGACTACGAGAGCCGCTTTCATCCAGTAATTGGGAAAAACGGAATCGTCGCGAGTCAGGAAAAACTTGCCAGCGCCATCGGAGTGAAGGTTTTGAAGGACGGGGGAAATGCCGTCGACGCCGCAGTCGCCGTCGCCTATTCGCTCGCTGTAACTTTGCCGAAAGCCGGCAACATCGGAGGCGGTGGATTTATGTTAGTGCATTCTGCGGAGGACGGAAAAACCTACGCCTACGACTTTCGCGAAATGGCCCCGGCGGCTTCCTCGCGAGATATGTATCTCGATGAAGAAGGAGACGTCGACCGCACCCGTGCACGCTTCAGTCCGCAGAGCGTCGGTGTCCCCGGAACAGTGCGCGGACTTTCAGTAGCGCTGGACAAATTCGGAACCAAACCGCTGAAAGAACTGATCGCTCCCGCCATCGCCCTGGCACGGGACGGCATTGCCGTTTCCCCGGGACTGGCCGCGGACCTGATCAGCTACGAGAAGAAACTGAAATCGAGTCCGACCATTGCGGAGGTTTTCTACAAAGAAAACGGAGAGCCCTACGGTCTCGGCGACACCCTGGTTCAAGCGGACCTGGCATGGTCACTCGAACAAATCGCCGAACAGGGAGAATCTGCTTTCTACGAGGGAATGATCGCCGAAAAACTCGTCGCCTTTATGGAGGAGGAAGGCGGGCTCATGACGGCGAAGGATTTGAAGAGCTATCGCGTCGCCGAACGGGAGCCGGTCACGAGCACATACAACGGCTATGAAATTATCAGCATGCCTCCTCCCAGCTCCGGCGGAGTTCATCTCATCCAGATGCTTAACGCGCTGGAGAACACTTCACTGAAGGAAATGGGTCACAACAGCGCGCAATCCATCCATCATCTCGCGGAAGTAATGAAATACGCCTACGCCGACCGCAGCGAACATCTTGGAGACCCGGACTACACCGAAGTCCCCCTGCGTTGGCTCACCTCAAAACAGTATGGAAAAGAAATCTACGAACGGATCCGCCCGGAAATCACCACTCCTTCTTCAGAAATCAAACCGGGCAAACCGGTGGAATACGAAAGTGAAGAAACAACCCACTTTTCCGTGATGGACAAGGCAGGCAACGCCGTCTCCCTGACCTACACCCTCAATTTCAGTTTCGGCAGTTTGCAGATGGCTCCCGGGACAGGCTTTCTCCTCAACAACGAAATGGATGATTTCTCAGCAAAGCCCGGAGTTCCCAATGGACTGGGACTGATCGGAGGGGAAGCCAACGCCATTGAACCCGGCAAACGGCCGCTCAGTTCGATGACACCGACGATGGTTCTGAAAGACGGCGAACCTTATCTCGTAACCGGAAGCCCCGGCGGGGGAAAAATTATCACGGCAGTTCTGCAAACGGTTCTCAATGTGATCGAATATGACATGAACATCGCCGAAGCGTCCTCCCTCCCCCGCGTTCATCACCAGTGGATGCCGGATGAACTGGGCTGCGAATCCGGGATCAGCATCGACACGTTGAACATTCTCAAAAAATGGGACCACCCTGTCAAAGCCACCAAAACCCTGGGCAGCACACAGTCGCTCATGAAAGTGGGGGATCGTTTCGAAGGATATTCCGACCCGCGCCGACCCGATGCCGCGACGATTGCATGGTGATGGAAAACCGATTCAGCAAAGACGAGGTGGGGCGAACCGTCCCCGGTGAGCCGATGCGACACAATGGCAGGATGAATCACTCTTTCCTCCTCGTCGGCCCCTCGAACCAGTCTTTTCAAATTCGGCACCTAATTCCTGACGACGGCGGCTCACCGGGAACGGTTCGCCCCACCCAATTTGTCACGTCGCAAACAACTGGCCCTCGATGTCAGCAAATGCCTTGAACTCCAGCGCATTTCCCGACGGGTCTTCAAAAAACATGGTGCACTGCTCCCCCGGCTCCCCCTGAAATCTCACGTATGGCTCAATGATGAATTCCTCGACAAACCCACGGCAACGTTCGGCAAGGGCCTCCCAGTCAGGAATCGTGAGCACCACCCCAAAGTGGGGAACCGGAACCGCTTTCGCATCTACCGGGTTACAATGATTCACCACCCTGCCTTCCGGTCCGAGATTGGGATTGAGATGCGTCACCACCTGATGACCAAACATATTCCAGTCAATCCAACATTCATCGGACCTTCCTTCGGAAAGCCCCAGTTTCGTTCCGTAAAATTCGCGGGCTTCTGCAATGTCGCGAACTTGAATCGCGAGGTGAAAGGGAGTGATCATACGCTTTATTACCGGCAGTCCCGCTAAAGCACCACAAAATACCATCCATGCGAACCGGAAACGAAGCCCCTCATCCGCGAAACGCCTATGTGAACGGCAAAGTCGTTCCCATTGCCGAGGCAAGCATCTCCATCCTCGACCGGGGATTTCTCTTCGGGGATGGCGTCTATGAAGTGACTGCCATTTTGAACGGACAGCTTGTCGATAACCCCGCCCATCTGGCACGACTTGAGCGATCACTCAGTGAGATCGGGCTACGCTCTCCTGTCCCGCTATCGGAATTGCCGGAACGAATGCAGTCATTCGTCACTTCCGAAGGGGTGCGGGAAGGGATGCTCTATCTCCAGATCACGCGGGGTGCCGATACCAGTCGCGCCTTTCCCTTTCCCGATCCGGAAAAAATACCGCCGACGCTGGTCATGTTCGCGATGGAGAAAAAGCTGATCGATGCACCGGTCGCTGAGACCGGAACCCGTGCCATCACGGTTCCGGACATCCGCTGGAGCCGCAGAGACATCAAATCCGTTTCACTACTCGGGCAGGTACTCTGCAAGCAGGCCGCAGTTGCAGCCGGGGTCGACGAAGCGCTCCTGGTGGAAGACGGCTTCATTACAGAAGGAAGTTCTTCCGGGGTTTGCATCCTGACGCGGAACGACGTCCTCGTGTCGCGCCCCGCCCGCCGGGACCTGCTCGACTCCATCACCAGGAAGGCAGCTCACCTTCTCGCCGGTGAATTGAGCATACCGATAGAGGAACGTCCTTTCACCTCAGAGGAAGCGCTCAACGCGAAAGAAGTTTTCTGCACCTCCGCTTCAACCCTGATCCACGGAGTTGTCGCGATCGACGGACATATGATCGGGGACGGAAAGCCCGGTCCCGTCACCCGTCGACTTCGTGAGCTCTATCTGGAGATTGCAGGTAGCGAACCAGTCATCGTACACAATCCGGTTTTTCCGTGAGTCGGGGTGGAATTTACAGCGCTCTTTTAGGAGCACTATTCCGCTGATTCGCCCGGAAAAACTGAGAGATTTGATACGGAGTGACGCAGTTGAAAAAACAACCCCTGACAGTTTACTATCGCCTTTCCGCTTTCTACCACTATGAGACGAATTTTCTCCAGCGTCATCGCAGTCTGCCTCGCAGCGGCCCCGGCCGTTTCGGCAGAGGACTCTTCCTTCGAGGCATTCCTGGAAACGCATTGCATCAGCTGCCATGGACCCGAGAAGGAAAAGGGTGATCTGCGGATCGACCAACTGTCCCGCGATTTCAAACTGGGCGCGGACTCGCACCATTGGGCGGAAGTGATTGAGCAGATCAATGCGGGCGATATGCCGCCGAAAAAACAACCGACGCAGAAGGAGATCGAGACATTCGTTACCGCTCTCGATGCACGACTCAAAGAGGGCAAGGCCGCCCGGATGGCGGCGCGGCCGGCAGTGGCGCACTATCGCCTGAGCCGGAAAGAGTATCAAAACACCGTCTATGATTTGCTCGGGGTTCGCTACGATCCGGCCAAACCGGGGGAGTTGAACGAGGACACACTCTGGCATGGTTTTGAGCGAATCGGATCCGAGTTGTCGCTCTCGCCATCCCACGTGGATCGCTACTATCGCGCCGCTGACATCGTCCTGGACCGTGCCTTTCCCACCACCCTGGCGGAGCCCCGAAAAGTCCGCAAAACAGCAGCGGAACTGCGCTACAGCGGCGGAAAAGAGCAGCAGGCGGCGCTGGATCGCTTCGGCATCAAACGTCCACTTCGTTATCTGCTCTTTCCCGGAAGAGTCCAGCCCGCTCTCCTGTCCCATTTTTTTGGAAAGGTGGGAACAGAGCACAGCGGACTCTATAAGCTTCGCATTCAGGCCAGCGGAATTCGCCCACCGGGCGGTCAGCCGGCGCATCTCAGCATCGGGAAAAAGACGAGTGAGGAGAATGTGGAGGGTCTGATCGAGTTTGACATCACGGCCCCTGAGGACAGTCCGCAGGTGTATGAGTTTGAAATTTTCCTCGAAATGCCGACGGATCTGCATTTCGCAGTGGTAGCAACCGATGTCGTTGACAGAAGAGCCGGAGCTGCCTTCCGCAATGCGCTTGCAAGCCGCGGCGGGTATATCTTCACCCACAGCAGCGAGACAATGCTTCTGAATCCGAATGCCCCGCAGATGTTCGATGACAAAGGCAACGGCATCTTTTCCACGGTGATTCTCGACTGGATCGAATGGGAGGGGCCTCTGACATCAGACACGGAGAAAGCCCGTCGCGACGGGCTGATCCCTCCGGAAAACGCGGAAGACGACGTGATCGCACAGCATCTGCAACAATTTGCCGAGCGAGCCTGGCGGCGGACCGTGAAGCAGGAGGAACTGCAAGGCTACCTGGAATCCTACCGCGCGGATCGCAAAGCGGGCGAAACGGCTGCCGGCGCCTGGCGCGGAGCGATGCTGCGAGTGCTGACTTCGAGACACTTCATCTACCTCGTCGAAGGCGATCCGGCTGGACGCGAACATCTCAACGAATGGGAACTCGCCTCGCGACTTTCGTATTTTCTCTGGAGCTCGATGCCGGATGACGACCTTTTCTCCTCGGCTCGCAAGAATGCCCTCAACGGCGAGGGACTGAAGAAAGAAGTCGACCGGATGCTGGCCGACGACCGGATCAATCGGTTCATCGAAGACTTCTCCCGCCAATGGCTGCAACTGCATCGTGTCGGCATGTTTCCTCCGGACAAAAAGCTCTACCCAACCTATGACGACTGGCTCGAGGCAAGCATGCGGGACGAACCGGTGGAGTTCTTCCGCGAAATGCTGGCAAAGAATCTACCGATCGATAACTTCATCGAGTCTGACTGGACAGTGCTCAATGCCCGGCTTTGTGATTTCTACGGGCTACCGGAACCGAAGAGCGGTGACTTTCAGCGCGTCTCACTCAAGCCGGAGAACAAACGCGGCGGTCTGCTGACGATGGGCGCCGTGCTCGGCCTGACCTCGGACGGCACCCGCCACCGCCCGGTTCACCGCGGGGTCTGGCTCAGCGAAGTGATTCTCAATAAAACGCCCCCTCCTCCGCCCGCGAACGTGGATCCGATCGAGCCGGTTCCACCTGAAGGTGACAAAGCGACTGTTCGCGACAGGCTCGACGCCCATGCGAGGGACGCCAACTGCGCCGCCTGCCATGCGCGGATCGACCCTCTCGGTTTTGCCTGGGAACAATACGACGCGATCGGACAATGGCGCACCCATGAGCACGTTCCGACCGGCAAGGGACAGGATCCCCCGGTAAATCCTGCGGGTAAACTGACCGACGGGCGTTCTTTCAAAGATGCCAATGAGTTCAAACAACGCCTGCTCGAAGACCGCGACGAGGTAGCCCGGGCCTTCATCGAACACCTTTGCACCTACGCACTCCGGCGCGTTCTCACCTTTGACGACGAAGAAGACCTCCATACCATATTGATGGAGGCAAAGAAGAGCGACTACCGGATCAAAGATCTGATTCGTGCGGTAGCCCTTTCCGATCTGATCCAGAAACGCTAATATATTTTTATCAACAGCCCTCGCACTCCTTGCCACTTCCCGGGCAAAGAGAAAAAGGCCGGGAGTAACCGTAACCGCAAGAATTTGCTATGAACTACCTATCTCAATCCTGGCGCATCGACCGCCGCCACGCCCTCCGCGCCATGGGCTCCTGCATTTCCCTTCCCATGTTGGACTGCATGGCTCCGCTCCGCGGGGCGGAGAAAAGCGAGACGCCCCGCCGCAGCGCCTTCATCTATCTCGCCAACGGTGTCCACTCACTGAACTATCAAATCACGAAACCGGGCCGCGATTACGAATTCTCCCGCTCGCTCAAACCGCTGGAGAAGCACCGCAATGTGATCACTCCTGTAAGCGGACTGCACCACCCCGGGAGTATCGGTCACCACCACAACTGCATCGACATCTTCCTGACCGGCGGACAAATCGGCCCTTCGTCCCGCAATACAATCTCGGTGGATCAGAAAATGGCGGAGGTCACCGGACAGCACACCCGCTATCCTTCCATGGAAATCGCCATCACCCAGAACTCACTCGCGTGGACGGCGGACGGTGTCCAACTGCCCGCAATGCGTCGATGCAGTGAAATCTTCGCCTCTCTCTTCGAAGAACCGAAAGGCGGGCTCGATGCTCAGCGGAAGTCCCTGCGCCGCAAAGCCAGTGTCCTCGATGACAATCTTGCGGAAGTCAGCCGGATGAAAAAGAAGATGGGCACGGATGACAAAACCCGGCTCGACCAGTATCTCACTTCGGTGCGCGAGGCGGAGATCCGCACGCGGCGCGCCGATGCGTGGCTCGATACGCCGCTTCCCCAAATTTCCGAAGCAGATCGCAAACGAACCAATCGCGACATCGCTCATACGCAGGCGGGCGATTACTTTCGCACGGTCTACGACCTTATGGTGCTTGCTTTTCAAACAGACGTGACTCGCGTGGCCACATTCAGTCTCGGCGGCGAAGGCCAGGCCATCGCCATTCCCGAGATCGGCATCACAGAGTCGCGCCACCAGCTCAGCCACCACGGAGGCGATCCCGGTTACATGGAAAAGCTCACCAACTACGACACCTTTGCCATCGAGCAGTTCGGCTACTTTCTCACCCGCCTCGCCGAAACGAAGGATCTCGACGGAAAACCGCTTCTCGGCTCGACGATGGCGCTCTTTGGCAGCGGCATGTCCTACGGCCACAGCCATGGCAACGCCAATCTTCCGCTCGTCTTCGCCGGCGGTTCGGATCTCGGCTTGAAACACGGCAGTCACCTCGACTTCAACCAGGGACACTTCGACGGCTATCAGCTCGATAAGCCCGGTGAGCACTACCGGCTCTGCAGTCGCCCTGCGAATCCCGATGCCCACATGAGCAACCTGCTTCTTCTGATGGCGCAGAAAATGGGAGTGGAGACGGATCAGTTCGGTGACAGCAATTCGGTTCTCACTTTGTCGTGATGAAGTTTTCTGTTCCCAGCGCCCGACTCCCGTTTCGCAGTTTTCAGTTCGTTCTTGCTTGCGCGTTTTTCGTTCATGCGACATCCGCCGACGAAAAGCCGGAAACCGGGAACGGGGAAACCGAGCCTTTCCGACCCAAAGCCGGAGAATTCCCACCTCTGGAAAAAGCGTATTCCTACCGCGGCGAACTTACCTTTGTTGATCACGCCAACCGCCGCGGAAGCGTTCGCGTGGCCGGAGCCGGCACCTATTTCCGTAATCCCCCGCATCCGATTGCCTTGCTCCCTTACGGCATTGTCCGCTATCACGGCGCTCCCGCAGATCTGCGCGACATTCCTCTCGGCACGGTGCTACACATTCGGGCTTTCCTTCCGCCGGATCCGAAAACCTCTGTCGTGCCGGTGCTGCCCGTCGACAACAAGACGAAGACTTCCGGCTACAGTGGGCTCGGAGTCGAGCCTGCCGAGAATCATGTTCTTCTCCTGGAAGACGAGATCAGCTACTGCCAGCGGGTAGGCAAAGCCTGGAAGCTGAAGGAGGTGGATCTCAAGGACAACGCGGGAATCATTGTCGCCAAACGGGAAAACAAAGAAGGAGAAGACACCGAGGCTGAGGAGGAATCCATGACCTTCGATGCCGCAACCCGCATCTGGCGCGGCCGCGAGTGCCTCAGTGTGAGGGATCTCATCAAGGAAGAAATCTGGCCCGCCAACGGGAAAAAAGCCCTTGATGGGAAGGCGGTTCAGCTCGGGATCACCTGGAAACCGACGCCGGGAGAAATCTTTACCCGCTTTCACATATCCGACATCTGGCTGGACGACACCTCGATGCAACGCGCTGCCGATCTTCAGACAGAAACGCACAGGGCCTTTATCCGCAGCCGATGGATGCCGGCAAAAATCGATAGCGTTGAATACGGCGAATTCGGAGAGGCAACGGTGACCGCAACTTTGTTTGGAGGCATGGACAAATCCCTCTACGAAGACTTCAGGAAAGATGGAAGCATTCTGATGAGCCCTGTCGAAAACACGCTGAAGCATGGGCACGGCAGCTATGGCCCTGCTCACATGGCATCGAAAGGGCCCGTCATCGAAGTAACCAAAACAGAAAAAGAAGTGCCTCTTGCCAGCAGCGGCATCCGGATTCGATTCACGACGGACCTGATCACCGAAGGCATCCGCCCCGGACGGGTCGTCCGGGTCCGGCCGAACGAATGGCCAAAGGTCAACCTGCCCCGCGAGGAATATCTCAGAGATGGTGCCTCCAGCATCAACGCCCGCTTCCCAACGCCTGACATTTTCCCCAAATATTGATGGCTTCGCACTCCCGAATTTCCGCTTCCTATTCATTGTTGATTGCCTGTGCTCTCTTTCTTCCCGAAGTTTTCTCCGGGGAAAAACCAAATGCGAAGAACACCGAGCCGGAGAACGAACCCTTCCGCCCCAAAGCCGGAGAATTTCCTCCCCTTGAGAAGGCGCACTCCTACCGCGGCGAATTGGTATTCGTCGATCACGCCAACCGTCGCGGCAGCATTCGGATCCAGAGCAACGGTCGATTCCGTTTCATCAGCCCGCATCCGTTCGCGATGCTACCCTACGGCATTGTCCGCTATCATGGCGCACCGGCCGATCTACGCGACATCCCGCTGGGCACGATGATGCATGTCCGGGCTTTTCTTCCACCGGATCCGAAGACTTCCCCTGTTCCTGTTTATCCGGTCGACAATCGAACGAAGAAAGACGGCAATGCCGGCACCGGCACGCACCCGGCCGAAAATCATGTGCTTCTTCTTGAAGACGAACCCAGTCATTGTCTCCGGGAGGGCAAGGTCTGGAAGCTGCAGGAAATCGAAATCAAAGATCATCAGGGAACGATCATCGCCCGTCGCGAGCCCGAAGGCAAAGAAGACGAAGGGGCAACTTCCAGCGGGGAGGAATCCATGACCATCGATGCCGCGACCCGTATCTGGCGCGCTCGAGAGTTTCTCGCGATCGGGGACCTGATCGAAGATGGCACCTGGCCGGCCAGCGGAAAAAAGTTGCTGGATGACCAACCCGTCCTGCTCGGGATCACCTGGAAGCCGACCCCCGGCGGAGTTTTCACCCGGTTTCATATCTCGGACATCTGGTTGGATGGCCCCGCGATGGAACGTGCTGCCCGCCAACAGAATGAAACGCACAAGGCTTTCATTCGCAGTCGCTGGATGCCCGCATGGGTCGATGCCGTCGAGTACGGAGAATTCGGACGTGCCACCGTAACCGCGACTCTGTTCGGCGGGATGGATGAATCCCTTTACGACGATTTCAAAAAAGACAGTCAGGCCCTGATGGCCGTATCCGAGAATACTCTGAAGCACTGGGCCGGGGGAACCGCCGGAACTTCGCAGATGGCCGCCAAAGGCCCCATCGTCGATGTCATCAAACCCGAAGACAACGTGGCTCCGATGGGAAGCAGCGGAATTCAAATTCGCTTCGAAACCGATCTCATCACCGAAGGTTTTCGTCCCGCCCGGGTTGTCCGCATCCGCCCGGCCAGCTGGCCCGATCTCCACATTCCGAGGGAGGAATATCTGCGCGACAGCAGGGCCGGTCACGAAGAACGTTTCCCTCCGCCGAATATTTTTCCGAAGTATTGATGAGACGGGGAAGAGCGGGGCCCTGGTGATCAGAATCAGCGAAAATCCCTCGAAGGACTTTGGAGGAAAATTTATTTCCTTAACGTGAGTAAAATTTGCGTTATCCTCTCGCTCGATCAGCCCTACGGTTTCTCCCTGGCAGCTCACCATTCCCCATCACATGACTCCCGACTCCCTCACCAATCACGCCGCTCTCAACAAATGGATCTCCCGCATGGTGGAACTTTGCGAGCCAAAAGACATCCATCTCTGTGACGGATCGGATGAGGAATGGTCTCGCCTCACTTCCGAATTGGTCGAAGCAGGAACACTGATCCCACTCAATCCTGACAAACGGCCCAACAGCTTTCTGGCACGATCCGCTCCGTCTGATGTCGCACGAGTCGAGGAGCGCACCTTTATCTGTTCAAAACGGGAGGACCAGGCGGGCCCGACAAACAACTGGATGGAGGACGGGGAAATGCGCGAACTGCTAACGGAGAAATTCCGTGGCAGCATGAGAGGGAGAACGATGTACGTAATCCCTTTCTGCATGGGGCCAATCCATTCACCGCTCGCCAAGATCGGCGTGCAGGTAACGGACTCCGCCTACGCTGTTGTAAACATGCGAATCATGGCTCACATGGGTGCAGATGTGTTGAGTCATCTGGAGAAAGAAGCCTCCGGAGAAATCGAATCGAACCGGACCAAGCCCGGTTTTTTCATTCCCTGCCTGCACTCGGTCGGCGCCCCTCTCGAAGAAGGCGAAGAGGACGTGCCGTGGCCATGCAACGATGACAAATACATCGTGCATTTCACCCGCTCCCGCGAGATCTGGTCCTATGGATCAGGCTACGGCGGCAATGCCCTGCTCGGGAAAAAATGTCTCGCTCTGCGAATCGCATCGAACATTGCGCGGGAACACGAATGGCTCGCGGAGCATATGTTGATTCTCGGACTCGAGGATCCGGAAGGGAACAAGACCTACGTGACGGGGGCTTTCCCCTCTGCCTGCGGAAAGACGAACCTCTCCATGATTGTTCCGCCGGAGCAATATCGAAAAGCCGGATGGAAAACGACTATTGTTGGAGATGACATTGCCTGGCTCTGGCCACATGAGGACGGCAAACTCCATGCGATCAATCCGGAGACCGGCTATTTTGGCGTTGCCCCCGGCACCTCATGGGATTCGAATCCGAGCGCAATGGAATCGATGCGAGCGAACTGCATTTTCACCAACGTCGCCCTGACCGATGACGGCGACGTCTGGTGGGAAGGCCTCTCCAAAGAAAAGCCCGCCCACCTCATCGACTGGAAAGGAAATGACTGGACGCCCGATTCCGACGAACCGGCTGCACACCCCAATGCCCGCTTCACCGCCCCGGCCCACCAATGCCCGACGATCGATCCCGACTGGCAGAATCCGGAAGGCGTTCCCATTGACGCGATTATTTTCGGCGGACGCCGCAAAACGACGATGCCACTCGTGTATCAGGCCTACAACTGGTCACACGGTGTCTACGTCGGAGCGACAATGGGCTCCGAAATGACAGCTGCCGCCGCCGGAACGATCGGCCAGGTTCGCCGCGATCCTTTCGCGATGCTGCCCTTTTGCGGCTACAATATGGGAAACTATTTTCAGCATTGGTACCGGATGCGGAGAAAGGTCAAACATGCTCCCCGGTTCTTCCACGTAAACTGGTTCCGACTCGACGAAGAAGGAAAGTTTCTCTGGCCGGGCTTCGGCGAAAACATGCGGGTGCTGGAATGGATCGTAAATCGCTGTGCCGGACACGCTGCCGGACACGAAACAAGCATCGGCTGGGTACCGGAATACGACGATTTTCACTTCGACGGTTTGGATTTCAGCCGTGAAGATTTTGAAAGAGTAATGGCTTTTCACCCGGATGAGTGGAAGCAGGAAATCGTTTCGCAAGGCGAGCTGTTTCTGAAACTCTTCAATTCCATGCCGAAAGAACTGGTTTACGAAAAGGAACTTCTCGCGGCACGACTATCCTGATTTTCCCATGACCTCCGAGACCCCGCGCCCTTTCAACGTCTACCTGGCGAGCGAGGAGACGGCCTCTCTCGACAGCTTCGAAGGAATTCCTGAAGTCAGTCACGAAGCCACCTCGGACCGGCTTCAACTGAAATACGCCTGGCAGAGAAAACTGCACGGCTCTCTGGACAGCTTCGGAGATCTCGCCCCGGGCCTTTTACTGGCCGCAGCGGTGGCGATTATCGCGACCTTCGTGGCAAAGTGGCTCGGCACCAGTGTGATGGGATTCGACCGGAGTCCGATCAGCCCGATCCTTGCCACTGTCGTCCTCGGTTTGATCCTCAGAAATCTGATCGGTCTACCAAAGCGATACCGGGACGGGCTCAGTTGGTGTGTGAAACGAATTCTGAGGATCGGCGTTGCACTGCTCGGGCTCGGGCTCAGCCTTGCTGCGCTGGGGAGCATCGGCCTGCATGCCATCCCTGTGGTCATCGGCTGTATTCTCACCGCAATTCTCGGTGTCATCTGGCTGGGGAAACTGGCGGGGCTGTCCCATCCACTCAGCACCCTGATCGCCGTCGGCACAAGCATCTGCGGCGTCACCGCGATCGTCGCGACGGGACCGGCAATCGACGCGGATGACGATGAAGTGAGTTACTCGGTCGCTGTCATCACCCTCTTTGGCATTCTCGCTTTGCTTACTTATCCCTTTCTCGCGCATTTCCTTTTTGCGGGCGACCCGCGGCTCGCGGGTTTCTTCCTCGGTACGGCGATTCACGATACCTCGCAGGTCGCCGGAGCGGGTCTGATGTATCAACTTGCCTACGATTCGCCGGAGGCTCTCGACGTCGCCGCGACAACAAAACTGGTACGAAACCTGTGCCTCGGCGCCGTGATTCCTGTCATGGCAATCCTCCACCAGAGAAGAAACCGGAAAGAAGGCTCCTCCCTCGGCAAATCAAAGCTGGGATTTTCCAAACTCGTTCCGGGATTCGTAATTGCCTTTATCGCACTTGCTGCACTTCGCTCCATCGGCGACATGGGAGGCAGCGCCTTCGGAATTTTCAGCAAAGATACCTGGGAAGGATTTCTCTCCTTCTCCCGCTCTGCCAGCCTCGCCTGCCTCACCGTCGCACTCGCCGCAATCGGTTTGGGAACCAGTTTTCTGCAAATACGCAATCTTGGATTTCGCCCGCTCGTGATCGGGTTCGCTGCCGCAACGCTGGTCGGCGCTGTCAGTGTGGGACTGATCCGGCTCTTCGTAGCCTGACCGGCAGGCTTTTCTCTTTCGATTTGCTGCGGACCTGCTTGAGCAGCCACTGATAGAGATCGGGATTCGCATAGGTCCTCGTGTAGGAATCGTGCCCGACATTCGGATAGACCGTCAACTCTGCGTTCCCTCCCGCTTCTTTCACCGAATCGACCATCTCGATGGAACGCTCCACCGGAACAATTCGGTCCGCCTCACCATGATAGGCATGCACAGGCAGGTCTCCGATCGATTTTCCCCATTCGGGATCCCCACCCCCACAAATCGGAACAGCTGCTGCGAATCTGTCGGCATGTTTGGCAATCGCCGCCCAGGTACCGTATCCTCCCATACTGAGGCCGGTGAGATACACCCGGTCAGGATCTATCCGGTAGTTCCTCAGCAAATGATCCAGCAGCATGATGAGATCATCGGGACGCCAGCACTGTTGCCACGGATACTTCGCGAGAGCCTGAGGTGAGGCGACCACAAACTCGAAATCGTCTTTTGTATCGAGCAACGGCGGCAGCCCGTTGGCTTTGACCGATTCAATTTCCTTTCCCCGTCGGCTGCTGCCATGCAGGTAAATGATCAGTGGAAGCTTCTCTTCTGCTTCCGCATAGCGCCCGGGAAGGTAAAGCCAGAATTTGTCATTCAGGTTATCGGTCTTTGCCGCAACTTCCCCGGGCAAGGTCTCAACAGTTTGACGAACGCGCGGGGAATCGCGATCATCGGCTCCCGGGATTTCTTCGACAACAATCCCGGAAAGCACGACACACAATATCAGCGGATAAAAATCGTGGGTGATAACGGTCATAATGCAATTTGGACGCGATTTCCCACCCCTGCCCTACCGTTTTCATGGGCAGATTCTTCTGTCACCGTGGGGAATTCTCCGCCACTTTCCGGTAGCAACGTTGCTATCTCACTCATGAAATTGATCCTGTCACTCCTGCTTTTCACGACTGCCCTTGCTTACGCTGATGAAAACTGGCCGCAGTTTCGCGGTCCGGAAGGCGACGGAATCGCACCTGCCGGGAAAATTGCGACCGAATGGAGCGAAGACAAAAACATCGCCTGGAGAACAGAAATTCACGGTCTCGGCTGGTCGTCACCGGTAATCTACGGAAATCAAATCTGGCTGACGACGGCAACTCCTGACGGCAAAGAACTCTCCGCACTCTGCCTCGATAAAGAGACAGGAAAAATCCTTTTCGACAAAAAACTCTTCGATGTTGAGGAACCCCAGTTCGCTCACAAGTTCAACACCTACGCGTCTCCCACTCCGGTGATCGAAGAAGGCCGCGTCTATCTGACCTGGGGATCTCCCGGCACCGCCTGTCTCGATACAGGAACCTTCGAAGTGCTCTGGACTCGTGAAGACATCGAATGCGATCATTTTCGTGGAGCGGGTTCATCGCCCGTTCTATTCGAAGATCTCCTCATCCTGCCCTACGACGGTGCCGATGTTCAATTTGTACTCGCAATGAACAAAGAGACCGGCGAGACGGTCTGGAAAACGAAACGCTCCGTCGATTTCAAAGACCTCGATGAGGACGGGAAGCCCAAGGCAGAAGGCGATTTGAGAAAGGGATACGCCACTCCGCACATCGTAACGCTCCACGGAAAAGAAATCCTGATCAGCCAGGGCGCCAAAGCCATATACGGATACAACCCGCGCACCGGCGACGAGATCTGGCGCTTCGACGAACATTCCAATCATTCCGCGAGCACGCGCCCCGTCATCTTTGGAGACACGGTCTACGCGCCGACCGGCTTCGCGAAGCCTTGGCTGATCGCCGTATCCGCAACAGGGGAAGGAGTGCTCGACGAATCTGCAGTGAAGTGGAAACTCCAGAAAGGCGTCCCGAAAAAACCATCGCTGCAGCTCTACGAAGGGCACATTTATGCCATCAGCGATGGAGGCATCGGTACCTGCTGGGAAGCCAAAACGGGAGAGGTGAAATGGGCCGAGCGCATCGGCGGCAATTACTCCTCCTCGCCCATTGTCGCAAACGGCAATCTTTACTTCTGTAGCGAAGAGGGAAAAACGACCGTAGTCAAAGCCGCCCCGGAATACGAGGTCGTTGCGGAAAACACAATCGGCGACGGTTTCATGGCATCACCCGCGGTGAGCGGGAACGCGCTCTTCCTTCGAAGCCGGACTCATCTCTATTGCATTCAGAATTGAAGTGGCAACCCGCTCCCTGATGTCACCCAACACGCCACTCTCAGCCATCCCCGGTCTCTATCGGCGGAATGAACGTTGCTGCAGCACCCGCCTCGCGTTCACGGCATCCCCCTAACTCTTGCTACGGGTTTGCAGCATGGATATATTTCCGGTGTGAAAAATGAGCTCGATTTCCAACAACTCGAACAGTTTGTCGCGGTAGCGCGTGCAGGCAACTTTACCCGTGCGGCCGGGGAATTGAATCTTTCCCAATCCGCCCTGAGCCGCTCGATCAAGAAGCTGGAAGACCAGCTCGGTCAGCCACTGTTTGAAAGAAAGCCCCGCGAAGTGGTGCTGACTGATCTCGGGGAACTCCTCCACGAACGAGCCCGGGAAATCCTCAAGCTCGTCGAAGACACTTGCTCTGAACTGTCCGAGGCATCGCGTCATGGTCGCATTCGCCTGGGAGCCATTCCTACGATAGCCCCCTACTTTCTGCCCTCCCTGTTGCGAAATTTCAGAGAAAAACACCCGGAGGTCTCTGTGATCGTCCAGGAGGACACCACCGACAATTTGATCAAACGGTGCAGCCACGGCGAAATCGATCTCGCGATCCTCGCCCTTCCGATCATCGCGAAGTATCTGGAAATCGAACGGCTCTTCGACGAAGAACTCTTGCTCGTCATTCCGGAGGGGCATCCACTGGCGACAACGAAAAACGTGACCGTCGAAAAAATTGACGAGCAACCCTTCATTATGCTGAACGAAGCCCATTGCCTGTCCGACAACATCTCCTCCTTTTGCCGAACCCGCTCTGTGCAACCGGTCACGGTCGAGCGGATCAATCAGCTCGCAACCGTTCAGGAACTCGTTTCTCTGGGTCACGGCGTCTCCATCATTCCCGAAATGGCACGAGCGCTCGATAAGGACCCCGGAAGAATCTACCGCTCATTTACCGCTGATTCCCCGGTCCGTTCGGTGGCAATGATGTGGAATCCCTACCGCTTCCAAAGCCGTTGGGTAAAAGCGCTTCGCGAATTCCTGCGAGACGAAGTTTCCCGCAATTACGAAGATTCGAAAGGCAGCACATGATTGAATTTAGTTATCTCTCCAAAGGCCTCAATGCGATGGCACGGGCACATCATATGAGTTCGATGGCAGGACATCTCGGAGCCTCGTTTGTCGCAGCCTACTTTTTAGGGGAACAACAGCCAGGGCTCGATCCGGCAGTAGTCCGCGGTTTGGAGGACGACCTCGGAAGGGTCGGGAAAGGAGAGTCAGTCTTCGGGAAGAAGATGTCGCGCAATGCTGTTTTATCCGATCCCGAATTATTTGCAGAATTTCCCGAACAGAAACCGGACGAATCGCTTGTCGACGGCATAGCCGAAAGTCTCGCCGCCGGACTCACGAAACCGCGACAATCGGGACACAATGTTATTTTTGCCTCCCTCGCGATTCGCGGATTGAAAGAGCATCCTGAATTGGCGACCCCTGCGGTCGTCGACGGGATAATCAAACTGATGAAACTCTTCAAGAGTGCGACTCCCGGCAGTGGCTACTATGGCAAGGCGAAAGGCAGGATCCACGGAAACAAAATCACCATACCGGAGGGCGATGATACTCCGCAATATGAAGATGTCGAAGGCATGGCAATCTCAGTTCTCGACGAGCTGAATGCGATGCAACCAGAGGTCAATCGAAGCGGCTACGGGGGGATGGTTCACATCGTAAATCACGCTGCAGCAATAGCGGAACTGGCGAAGTATGGCTACAGCGAGCTCATTCCGCAGGCCGTCCGGTCCCATCGGGAACACCTGCGACTCTGGAGGAATCTACCCGATGTGGCAGCAGAGAACGGTCCACTTCAGGTTGGCCGGCACACACCTGATGAACCCGGATATTGGACAAGTGGTAACATCCCCTACGATCGCGCCTTACTGACCCATCGCGTAAAAACGATGTACGGCTTCCATGAAATGGCCGCGGCCGTAGAGGAGGAAACACGCGAAAAAGCTGCCTACGACAAGATGCGCTACCTGATGTAGCAACGACTCTCTTTTTCTACCTCCTGACAGGTGCACAACGCTCCCCTTCGACATATCGTCGCAACAGTCTGCGCATACTTTCCACCCGCCCCGGGTAATCGGCGTAAAGATTTTTCGACTGCCGGGGGTCCTCCTTCAGATTAAAAAGGAGTCCCGGATTTCCCTTCGTGTATCCCTCCAGTCCAAAGTGATCGAGATAGCTCTTTGATTCCTTTTTCGCCGATCCGGACGGCGCGTCAATCAAAACCCAGTCTCCCTGGCGAAGAGCGTATTGGCCTTCAAATGTGTTTTGCACCGTAGCGGTCCGCAAAGGCTTTTCATAATCCTCTCCACGAAGCACCGGGAGGAGGTTGTAGCTGTCGATCGCCTCCTCTTTTTCGAAGGAATAACCAACGATCCCGGCAAAAGTGGCCGCCAGATCGACCTGGCTGACGACCTCGTCGGAAACCGCTCCCGCTTCAATCTCACCCGGCCAGCGCACGATGAAGGGCACCCGGTGCCCGCCCTCATAAATGTCACGCTTCACCCCGCGAAACGATCCCGAGCTCCACTGATCAAATTCCTCGAGCCGTTGAAAGGCATGCGTTTCCGCTCCGTTATCCGCCGTAAAAATGACGAGAGTATTTTCCGCGTGCCCTCCTTTCTCCAGAGCAGCCAGCACCTTCCCGACCTGCGCGTCGGTCTCGATGACGAAATCCCCGTAGTATCCCGCCTTTGATTTCCCGTGAAATTCCTCGTTCGGCACAATCGGGTAATGCGGCGAGTTGAAAGCGAGATAGGCAAAAAAGGGCTCGTCCTTTTCCTGCTTTTCAATCCACTCGACTGTCTTGTCAGTGATAGTGGGAAGTATGTCATAGGGATTCCACCCTTCCGCCATCGGTCCCGGTCGGAAAGTGCCGCCTCCGGCGAGCGGCTCCGATTTGATTACCGGCTTCGTTGGTATCGTGAGAAAACGATCATCCTCGATCCAGCAGTATGGTGGAAAGTTAATTGTTCCGTCGCCAAAGTAGGCATCAAATCCTTGATCGAGTGGGCCGTCCGGAAAGCGCTTGCTCCAGTCATACGATTCCGCCTTTGTCAGGTCCTTTGCCTTTACTCCCGGTTTCCGGATCGCGGAGAAATCCCACCCCAAATGCCACTTACCAAAACAGCCGGTCTTGTATCCCTGCTTTTGCAGCATCTTCGCAATCGTGAAATCATTCGGCTTGAAAACCGTTTCACCGAATGCGCCGACTATTCCGTGAAACCGCCTCCAGTGATGCTGACCTGTCAGAAGTGCAAAACGACTCGGGGTGCAAATTCCCGAGGAGCTGTGCCCATCAGTGAACCTCATCCCCCCGGAAGCAAGCCGGTCGAGATGAGGCGTCTGAATTTTCGCCTCCGGATCGCCATAGGAAACGTCAGCCACGCCCATGTCATCCGCGTAAAGTATAACAATGTTAGGCAACTGATCCGCCGCCGGCAGCAGAGGACGGAAAATGGCGAAGACAAATGCCACGAGGGCAGTCAGGGTGGAATTCTTCATAATGGATTGGCAGGGGAACAGATGAGCAGGAGCAAATAATATTCGTCACTTTGGAGCTCGTTTGTCACGCTCGGACTTTTCTTTAAACTCCGGAACTGCATTTTTCGGGAGCCAGCGGGCGAGTTCGTCGCGGACCGCCTCATACCCCGGTTTCCCAGCCAGATTTACAAACTCATCACCGCCCTCGCGATGGTCGTAGAGTTCCTCGGCGCCATCCTCGTAGACAATCAGTCTCCAATCCCGGGAGCGAACCGAATGATTGCCAAAATAGGAGGAGGTGATCGCCGGCTGCTCGCGCGCTGTTCCGGGGTCGTTCAATTGCTGAATCAGAGAAACCCCATCCAGCTTCGGATTCTCCGGCAACCCGCACAACTCAACAAGCGTGGGAAAGATGTCTATCAAACTGACCGGTTCCCCGCAGGGATTGCCCGGGCGAATCCCGGGACCGGCGACGAGGAGCGGAACCCGGGTGGATTCCTCCCACAACGTTCGCTTCGCCCAGTGATATTTCTCGCCGAGATGAAATCCGTGATCGCTCCAGAGAACGACGACGGTGTTCTCCGCGTATGCGCTGGAATCCAGAGCCTCCACGACCAAACCGACGCAGTGATCCACAAAACTTACCGACGCAAGGTAGGCCCGGGTCAGGCTGCGCTGCTTACCCGCCTCAACAACAGCAGCGTGGGTCGGGGCAGCGGCAAACTCATTGATCCCGAGAAAATTCGGTGGCAGATCCGTGATGTCTTCTTTCGAATCACGGGGCAGTAGGTCCGGTGAGGATTCATCATAAAGTTCAAACCATTTCGGGGGAACAAAGAGGGGGACATGCGGCCGGAAAAATCCAACCGTCAGGAAAAACGGTTTCTCAAAGTCCTCCTTCAGCACCGCCGCCGCCTTCTCCGCCAACTGGTAGTCTGACATTTCCGCATCCTCCTCCGGATAGGCTCCCCAGTCCCAGGCCCTGCTCCAGTGATCCGGGCGATTCATGGGCTTCTTCGGTGTTGCACTTCGGGTCCGCCCCAGCTGGCGATCAATATCCCCCGCAAGCTTCCCTCCGAAATTGTGATGCAACACCTTTCCTCCTGACAAAGTCACATATCCATTGTCTTTGAAATACCGTTGCATCGTCGGCACCCCATCGAGAGCGGGCAACTCTTCGTATCGAGGGCCCAGCTCATAGCTGCCGTGTGTCGTTGCCGCCAGACCGGACATCACGCTAACCCGGGACGCGGAACAAACCGGGACAGCGCAATGGGCGTTGGCAAAGATCCTCCCCCTTTCGGCCAGGGCATCCATGTGCGGCGTAATCGCCTCCGGATGTCCGTCAAGAAATCCGACCCAGTCGTTCAGATCATCGATGCAGATCATGAGCACGTTTGGTTTCTCCTCAGCAGCATGAAGAGAAAGGCAGGACAGGGCTGCCGCTACAAAAGTTGAAATTCGAATCATGGATAGTATGAATGCTAACACAAGTCTTCCACACCCAACAGAATATCGTCGCGCCCCCAGCATTACATTGAGTCGATTCAATGCCAGGCTACGGGATCAAATCTATGGATTGCACTCCCACCTCCTTTTTGGGCCTCGTGGAGAGCCCCCCCTCCAAATATGGAAATTGAATCGGACGCGAAAGATACAGCCGCAAGTCTTCCCTCCGGAAATCAGAACGGTCTGCGCCAGACACAAAAAAACCGCCCCCATTATTGCAATGAGAGCGGGATTTGAAAATCTTGCAAAAATGCAAGCGAAGCAGGTTTCTAGAACTTAATCTTGATTCCAGTATTTACCTGCCAGACCCCAAGATTCATAGCTCCACCGTTCGGAGTAAAACCCTGCCCTGCATTCGCACCATAAGCAGTATCGGTCACATCCCCAACCGCTGTGCTGTATCTGGTATAATCGCCGTTGATGTAGGCAGAAACGCAGTCAGTGAGCTTATGGTCCAAGCCTATATTGGCGCCGTAGAATCCGACAGACTCGAACTCAGACTCAAAAAGGGTTCGGCGTGCCCAATGGTGATCCCGGTCCTCTGCTGAGAAAGTGACACCTGCAAGTCCACCAACAGTGAAAGTGGTTCGCTCCGTAACTCTCCATTCTGCACTGGGAGCAATGTAGACGCCCGGAATTTTCTGCCGATAGGAAATGGAAAGGTCACCATCAGGAAATCGCCCGATATCGTCGAAGAATACGCCGGTAGTGGCATCAGTTGAATAACGGAATCCTCCTCCGTATGCATCCATCGCAACATCCGTGTAGCGGAAACCAAGTCGAAGATTGACGTCAAGTTTCTGAGTCTCAAGTGCTACGAAATCAACACCTGCATCGATTTGGAAATAGTGGCTCAGATTCACATCTGAATGATCAGAAATGTCTGTCATTCTCGGAGCTCCAATCCAGTCGCGATCGTACATGTCCGTATCATCAGCACCCAAACTCACAATTGCTTCACCAAAAATCGCAACCCGGTCATTCAAATGCCTTTTGACACCCAGATTGTAGGTGAGCGCATCTCGAACCTCCCAATCGAGCCGACTGAGCAATCCTCCCGGCCCGGGTCCATTCAGAACAAACTCGTTTGCACTAAGTTGGAGGTAGCCAAATCCTGTGTAGACCGACCAATCCGGATCCTCGCAGGAAGAATCCGGCACTATGACTTGCTTTGAGTCGTAGTATGGCTCTCCGGAATTTGCCGTAAGCGTGAAGGCGGCAGCCAGAAACGCGACGATTGGCGTCATCAAAAAGTATCGCGAAAATTTCATAACCATTTCAGTGTCTGCATTTAAAGCTGCCGTATCGAATTGTCAATTTTTTCAAAGTAAGTGCCAAATTATTCAAATTTGTTCCAGGCCTCGCATAATATCAGTCTGTGATTCAAAAAGTTGGGTTACGAAAGGAACTCGATCTTCGCCTCCCGGAGTTGTCCCGGCTCCCGGCCGCCCCTGAAAAGCTTTGCCCGTGATTTTCATCGACTCAAACCTCGGAGCCCCTACTCTCCTCTCCTATTGATCGTCACGTTTCTTTCTAATTAAATCTTAACTCATCGGGAAAATCCCGGACGCTTTAACCGGCACAAAACGGAATCCCTCCGCTGAAAGCGGATTTCTCTCAAACCGTGCGTATATCAACATCAGAATTCGACTCTCGACAGACACTCTTCTGATCGGACACGATCAGATTGATACCACGCCCGGCTCATGACACGTACGATTTCAGTTTTTCTGCTCCTGTTTTCAATCGCCCCCACTGTGTTCCCGCAAGGCATTCAGCAAACAAAGGGCAACTTCGAAGACAAGTTCAGGCAACTCGACGAAATACTGCCGACACCAAACACCTATCGAAACGCCTCCGGACAGCCGGGACACGAGTACTGGCAACAGCGGGCAGATTATGTGATCACGGCAGAGCTGGATGAAAATGCCCGGCGAATCACTGCCTCGGCGACAATCACCTACACGAACCATTCGCCTGACACACTGGAGTTCCTCTGGGTTCATCTCGACCAGAACATTTTCCGGAAGGATTCGATCAAGGAGAGAACTATTGATTTCGGAGGAACTTCAGGGCGCGGCTCCTCCACTTCGGCACCGGATGCCGGTGATCCAGCTCAGATCAGTCTCTACGAACTACGTCGGCAACAGGGAATGGAGGACCGGGAATACGGTTTTGAAATCGGGAAAATTACCGCACCCAACGGAGAGGTGTTGAATCACACCGTCGTCGGCACGCTCATGCGAATCGACCCCGAAAAGCCACTCAAGCCCGGCAATTCAATGACTTTCACCATTCCCTGGGAGCACAACATCATCGAGCAGGATGCAGTCGGCGGCCGGTCCGGATATGAGCATTTCCCCGAAGATGAACGGGAAAATGGTAACGACATTTTTCTCCTCGCCCAATGGTTTCCCCGCATGGCTGCCTATTCAGACTACGAAGGCTGGCACAACAAGGAGTTCCTCGGGCGCGGTGAGTTCACCCTCGAGTTCGGCGATTACGATGTGACACTCACAGTGCCGGGTGATCACATTGTTTCCTCCACCGGAGTGTTACAGAACCCGGATGAAGTCCTCACGGAACCGCAGAGAACCCGGCTTGAAGAGGCGAAAACAGCGGAGCGGCCCGTCTTTATTGTCACTCCTGATGAAGCGCTCGCAAATGAGAGTTCGAATCCTGAGGGGAAGAAAACCTGGCACTTCACGGCCGAAAACGTTCGGGATTTCGCCTGGGCATCGTCCCGGAAATTCATATGGGACGCGCAGGGATACGCGCAACCGGACGCAGAGGTCAGTACTGTCATGGCAATGTCATTCTGGCCGAAGGAGGGCGGAGAACTGTGGAGAAAATATTCCACTCCCGCGATCATTCATACAATGGAGGTGTATGGACGTTTTTCATTCGATTTCCCCTACCCCGTCATTCAGTCGGTGAACGGACCGGTCGGGGGAATGGAATACCCGATGATCACCTTCAACGGTCCCCGCACCGAACTCCAGGATGATGGGGACAGAACTTACTCGATGTCGGAAAAGGTCTTTCTGGTTGGAGTCGTCATTCACGAAGTCGGCCACAACTATTTCCCTATGGTGGTAAACTCTGACGAAAGGCAGTGGACGTGGATCGACGAGGGCATCAACAGCTTCCTGGATTCCGTGGCCTGCTATGAATGGGATCCGGACATGCCGTGGACGAGATCCCTTCCCCGTGACCTTGTGCCTTACATGATCAGTTCGAATCAGGTTCCGATCATGACACAGTCCGATTCAATCCTGCAATTCGGACCCAACGCCTATGGTAAACCATCCGCCGCCTTGCACATACTACGGGACACGATCATCGGAAGAGAACGCTTTGATCACGCTCTCAAAACCTTTTCCCGGCGATGGAAATTCAAGCGCCCTACACCGGCGGATTTTTTCCGAACCATGGAGGAAGCGTCCGGCGTCGACCTCGACTGGTTTTGGCGCGGCTGGTTTTACACCACCGACCACGTAGATATCTCACTCGACGCAATCTACCGACTCCGCCTCGACACAAAGGATCCAGACATCGATTTCACCCGCCGCCGCGAGGAAGAAAAGGACAAACCAACCAAAGTCGGCGTCCGGCTCAATGAGGATGCCGGAAGGAAACCCTGGATAGACCGCCATCCCGAAAGCAAGGATTTCTACGATGAAAATGATATTTTCACCGTCACGAACAAAGAGCGAAACGAGTACCGGAAGTTTCTGGAGGATTTGGAAGACTGGGAAAGAGCAGCTTTCGAACGCGCGGTACAGGAGGACAAAAACTACTACGTGCTTGAGTTTTCAAATATCGGTGGGCTCGTCATGCCGATCATCCTTGAGATGCAGCTTGCTGACGGTGAGACGAAAAAACTTCACATCCCCGCTGAGATCTGGAGACGAAATCCGAAGAAGGTTCGTAAGCTGATCGCTCTCGAAAAGGGAACCGGGCTGACAAGCGTTGTTATTGATCCAAACTGGGAGACTGCCGACGCAAATATTGAGAACAATTATTACCCGCGTCGCATAATCCCCTCACGGATTGAAGCATACAAATCAAAGCGCACCGGGCTCTCGAATCGCGACATCATGCAGGACAGCAAAACAGAGTTGAAAGAGAAAAAGGAGGCGAAAACAGATGAGAAGTAAGCTCCTCCTCATCGTGCTGATGACTCTGTTTTCTCTCCTGCACGCTCTATTTTCCCACGAACAGAAAACAGCGCTGACCGATGTCTTTTTCAACACGCGCACAGGCAATATCGAGATCGCCCACCGCATCAGCCTTCATGATGCAGAGCATGTCATTCAGAAGATCACGGGAAACCACGAAGATTTAACAAAATCACAACAAGCCCGGAAAGCGTTCGCGAAATACGTGTCCAGCCACTTCACTGTCACGCAACAGGACAAGAGCCCGATAACGCTCAATCCGGTGGGGCATGAAATCGAAGGCGGTCACCTGTGGATCTATCAGGAGACAAAGATTCCGGACCCGTCCGGGAAGAAGATCATTATCGAAAATACGATCCTGCTCAATGATGTGAAGGGTCAAATCAATACCGTGAATATTCGAAGAGCACGCGGTGTTTTCACCCTCACGTTCCGCTCCGGATCGTCGAGGAAGGCTTTTCCCATTCCCCCGGAAAGAGCTGACCGGGGAGCCGGATGAGTGGCGCATTAATCCTGTCCTTTTTCGGGACGACCAGCCGACAATTTGATACGGTCCGCACACATGAAGCCGATTGTACAGATTTCTCTCGATCTCACGAATATCGACGAAGCCCTGGAAACAGCCGCACTGGCGCGACGGGCGGGAGTCGACTGGTTGGAAGCGGGGACTCCATTGATTCTGGCTGAGGGGCTGCACGGGGTTGGAAAGCTCCGCGAAGCCTTCCCGGATGTTCCCATCGTCGCTGATCTGAAAACCATGGACGGGGGCTACCTCGAGGCGGAAATGATGGCGAAGGCCGGCGCCACGCATGTTGTCGTAATGGCAAGAGCACACGAAGAAACCATCAAGTGTGTTGTGAAGGCCGGGAAAGACTTCGGCTGCGAAGTGATGGGCGACAATCTGGGCTGTCCCGATATGGTCGAAGGGGCAAAACAACTCGCAGATCTCGGTTGCGGGTACGTCATCCACCACATCGGATACGATGAACGGCGCGGCATCGCAGCCGCCGGAGGCCACATACCAAACCCACTGGACCAGTTGAAAGACGTCGTTGATGCAGTCGATGTCCCGGTCCAGGCGGTGGGAGGCCTTTCCCTGGAGCAGGCCATTGCCTGCCCTCAATACGGAGCTCCCCTCGTGGTCCTCGGTGCACCTTTGACGGTAGACGCCGACGCATTCAAAACCGCCGACGGCGACCTGGAAGGCTCTCTCCGTTTGATTTGCGAAGCCGTGCATTCTCAGGAGGTTTCGATATGAAGTCAGCCGCCGTTGTGAATTTCTCCCCGGAAGCAGGATCAGTTGAGATTCGCGAAGTCGAACGTCCGGAAATTGGTCCTGAAGAAGTTCTCATCGAAGTCGCCAACGTCGGAGTTTGCGGGAGCGACCTTCACCAGTGGACGGCGGATCATTCGTGGCCGGTCAACTACCCCGTCGTGCTGGGCCATGAGTTTGGCGGACACATTATTGAAGTCGGAGCAGATGTCACAAAATGGAGCGAAGGAGACCGGGTCGTTTCCGAAACGGCAGCAATCATCGATCCCGACAACCCGATGACCCGCCAGGGGCTCTACAATCTCGACACGAGCCGGAAAGGATTTGGTTACGGAGTGGACGGCGCGATGACGAAATACGTTCGCGTGCCGGAGCGGATTCTGCACCGGATTCCCGACAGCCTGCCGTTTGAACAGGCCTGCCTGACGGAACCTGCCTGCGTCGCCTACAACGCTGTCGTCCGAAACGCAAGAATTGAACCGGGAGACCGTGTTGCGGTTTTGGGACCGGGAACAATTGGTATTTTGTGCGCAGCAATGGCGAAACAATGCGGCGCCCAGGTCGCCTTAATCGGACTGGAACAGGACGCGCACAGACTCAAAATTGCAGAGCAATATAGTTGCGAAACGATCATAGGGCAGGCAACCGACTGGGCTGTGAGTCGTGACGGTATGGGATGTGACGGAGTGATCGATGCAGCAGGAGCCAGCGCCACCCTGAGAATTGCTCTCGACCTCGTTCGCCCGAACGGATGGATCAGTAAAGTGGGATGGGGGCCACAGCCACTCGGTTTCAACATTGATCCGCTGGTTCAAAAGAATGTAACCCTCCAGGGAAGTTTCAGTCACCACTGGACCATTTGGGAGCGAGTCATTGCACTGATGGGCGACAGGCAGTTTGACGTCGAGCCGATTATCGGTGGAGTCTGGAAAACTACAGACTGGCATGATGCGTTTGAGAAAATGCACAAAGGAGAGGTCGTGAAAAGTGTGTTACAACCCGTCTAGAAACCTCCACTTCACGTCTTACCTGCTCAACCGATGCCGAAACTCGCCGCATTTCCCAAAGCCTTCATGCACGCCCTTTGCAAGGACGGTAGTATGACCGTGTCCGAGTGGATAAAACTTGCGGCCGGGTTGGATGTCGAGGGAATCGAATGGTATGCGGGCTTTCTCGAAATGGCGGATGATGCGAACTGGCTGCGATTCCGTCAAGAAACCGAGGCACACGGAATGGTCATCCCGATGATGTGCTGTTCACCGGACTTTACCCACCCGGACGCTTCCTTCCGGAAAAGAGAAATTGCGAAACAAAAGAGATGGATCGAAATGACCCATATCCTGGGAGGAAGTTATTGTCGTGTATTGAGCGGACAACGACGACCTGAACTGTCGATTGATGAGGGCATAGATTTCGCCGCAGCATCCATTGAAGCCTGCCTTCCCTACGCGGAAGATCGAGGCATCATCCTAATCATCGAAAATCACTACAAAGACGATTTCTGGCAGTATCCGGAATTCGCTCAGAAGATGGATGTCTTCTGCCGGCTCGTAGAACGGGTACAACATCCGGCATTTGGAGTAAACTACGACCCCAGCAACACCTATCTCGCCGGTGAGGACCCCATCGAATTGCTCAAACGGGTTTCCGACCGCGTCGTGACCATGCACGCCAGCGACCGGTTTCTCATCAAAGGAACAATTGAGGATTTACGCCGTGAAGAAGACGGCGCAGAAGGATATGCAGAGCGCCTGAGCCACGGAGAGATTGGCAAAGGCCTCAATGACTATGACGCGATTTTTTCCGAGCTAAGAAGCAAAGATTTCGATGGCTGGATCAGCATCGAAGACGGTGTCGAAGGGATGGAACAGTTGGCACGGAGCGTTGACTTCCTGAAAAAGAAAATTGCAGAACACTGGCCGGACTGCTCCTGACAGGGGAAGCGCTCCCTCCGCATTGCTCACTACTCAGTCAGCCCCGATTTGCAGTTGCCCCCTCCTACCTCCCCCACCCAACCCTGTTAGGTCCTGAACAGAACAGGGTTGAGTCGCAAATCACGGGTCAAGAAAAAGCGAAAGTATTTTCCTCGTTTTTCCATTGCTCGACGCGCAGCTTTTTTATCCACTGGTTCAGTTGATGAAGCGCTTTCTACCGATCTCCACATTTTTAGCAATCACAGCACTTTCTGCCGTATTTTCGGCGGAACGCCCGAATATCATCATGATCATGGCAGATGATCTGGGCTACGAATGCATCGGGGCAAACGGCAGTGAAATGTATTCCACCCCTCATCTCGATGAACTCGCCGCAGGGGGAATGAGATTTCTTCACGCCCATGCCCAGCCGATCTGCACACCCTCGCGGGTTCAGATCATGACGGGCAAATACAACAACCGGAACTACGTGAAATTCGGCATTCTTGACCCGAAAGAAACCACCTTCGGCCATGCCATGAAAGACGCCGGCTACCAGACGTACATCGCGGGAAAGTGGCAGCTGGAAGGCGGGTTCGAAGGGCCGGTACAATTCGGTTTTGAGAAGTATTGTCTCTGGCAGCTCACACGGAGACCGAGCCGCTATCCCAATCCCGGGCTCGAAATCAACGGAGAGGAGAAGGATTTCAAGAACGGGGAGTTCGGCCCTGACATTGTCACTGATCACATCAATCAGTTTCTCGAAACCCGCGACGAATCGAAACCGTTTTTCGTCTACTATCCGATGATTCTTCCTCATTGGCCGTTTGTTCCGACTCCGGACAGCAATGATTGGGATCCGACTCTCTGGCGTGACAAAGAAAGCGAACCGGGAGGCTTCCGGGATCAGACCTACTGGGCCGACGACGTTGCCTACACCGACAAGATGGTTGGCAAGATCGTCGCAAAACTTGAGGAACTGAATCTGCGAGAGGATACCCTTGTGATTTTTACCGGGGACAATGGAACCGCCACTCAGATCACTTCTCAGTTCAAAGGTGATACCTATCCGGGAGGGAAAGGAAGCACGAAAGACAGCGGGACACACGTACCCTTTATCGCGAACTGGCCGGGCACGATCGAGGCCGGCAGTGAAAGCCGGGAGCTCGTCGACTTCTCCGATTTGTTTCCCACCTTCGTTGAACTGGCCGGAGTGGGAGAAGAGAAAATTGCGTCCTACGATCTCGACGGCGTCAGCCTCACCCCGACGTTGACGGGCGAAGGCGAACGCGACAAACCATACATTTACTGCTGGTACCATCGCGACGGGGATCGGAAGAAAGCTTCCGAGCATGTCCGGGACCAACGCTACAAGCTGTACTCCGACGGGCGCTTCTACGATCTGGAGTCTGATTTCCATGAGAAGAGAAGTCTCGCAGATTCGGCAGAGGGAAAAGCTGCGGAACGATTGCAACAACTCCGGGCAGCTATGGAAAAACACCGGAAAGTGACACTGGCCGCCGATCCGGTTCAGGCAAAACGGCGCGAAGGAATGACCCGCAAGGCCCTTCAGAAAAAGAAGAAGGAGAAAAAAGCAGGATGAAGAGCGAACTCCAGTCTTTCCCCCGGGTAATGGGGATCGTCAATATCAATGACGATTCTTTCTCCGGCGACGGGACGCTCGATGTTGAAAAGGCGCTTCGACAGTCCGTTCAGATGGTTCGCAACGGTGCCGATATCATTGATGTCGGAGCGGAAAGTGCGCGAACGAATCGTGACGCGATCGCCGAAGCGGAGGAGATCGGGCGCCTCCTGCCTTTCCTGGAGGCGTTTGAAACCGCCTGTCGGGAAATCGAACCGCGCGACGAACTGCAGATGTGGCCGCCGCGCCTTTCAGTCAATACCTGGCGATCGAAAGTAGTCGAGGAAGTTCTCGGCACGGGGCGCGTGCAGATTATCAACGACATAGGAGGCCTCGCCGAGGACACCAATGCACGGCTTTGTTATGAGTTCGGGGCCAGCCTGCTTCTGATGCATACCGTAGGGCTTCCCAAAGTCCCTCACACCGAACAGCAATACGAAGATGTGTGGGTTGCCCTGGAGCAGTTTTTTGAGGAGCGGATTGAGCGGGCCAACCGCGCCGGACTTGACGATGAACACCTGATTCTCGATCCGGGAATTGATTTCGCAAAGCAGTGCGCCGACAACCTCGCCATTTATCGCAACCTGGAGCGACTCACCCATTTCGGGCTTCCGATTCTTTTGCCGATCTCGCGGAAAACCGTAATCGGAGACGTGCTCAGCATCGATGATCCCTCGAAGCGGGATGCAGGAACGATTGCCTGCCTCGTCAGAGGACTGATCGCAAAAGCTGACATCTTTCGCGTTCACAATGTGAAGGCAGTCGCCGACAGCGTTCGGGTGATCGCAGCGATTCGGGGAGGCATGGCGACATCGGCCTGATGAAGCCCCTGTGGAAATTTCCTTCGTATTTGTAACTGGAACCGCGACCGGTTGCCGTTACAGTCACGGATGCAAATTCAGATCGGAAACGAAGTAGTTGAGATCAAACCGCCGGAGAAACTGGGCAAAGTTCTGCTCTTCGGATTTATCGGTCTCCTGATTGTCTGGGCGATATTCAGTTCCTTCTATACCGTCGAACAGGAGGAAGCCGGCGTCGTCACCCGCTTCGGAAAGCACATCAACACCGTACCTCCCGGTCTGCATTTCAAAGTTCCCTGGGGAATCGACAAGGTGGAAAAAGTGCCCGTGCAACGGCAGCTGAAACACGAATTCGGGTTCGGCACCACCGGCAACACAAATCCCTACCAATATTCCTACGACCCCCGGACTCAGGAAGCGGAGAAAGCGATGGTGACCGGGGATTTGAACGCCGCTCTCGTCGAGTGGGTGATCCAGTACCGGATCAGCGAGCCGGAGAAATACCTTTTCGAAGTCCGCAATGCCGACGCCACGCTTCGCGATGCGAGCGAGTCGGTGATGCGCGAAGTGGTCGGCGATCGCACCGTCGATGAAGTGATCACGATCGGTCGTCAGGAAATCGAGAACGAATGCACAGAGAAGCTCAAGGCGCTCGTCACGCTCTACGAGCTCGGAATTACGATTGACCAGACGCAGTTGAAAGATGTGAACCCTCCCCAGGCGGTTCAAGCTTCCTTCAACGAAGTAAATCAGGCGCAGCAGGAGAAAGAGCGCGCTATCAACGTCGCCAACGGTGAATACAACAAGGAGGTTCCCAAAGCACGCGGGGAAGCGGAACGGCAGATTACCGAAGCGGAAGGTTACGCGACACAGCGAATCAATGAGGCGGAGGGTGACGCGACCCGCTTTACCGCTCTCTACACCGAATACAAAAAAGCACCCGAAGTCACGAGGCGGCGAATCTATCTCGAATCGATGGAGAAAGTCATGCCGAAGCTCGGAAAGAAAGTCATCCTCGACGAGGAGGCGAACAACGTTCTCCCCTTCCTCCCCATTGGTCCCGCCGCAACTCCCGCCAAGTAAATTTCAGCCCCGTATTTAGTCATGAAAAAATCAGGTATTGGATGTTTGATCGCCATCGCATTCGTTTTTGGACTTCTCGTTCTCAGCGGAGCGTTCTACACGGTCCACGAAACCGAACAGGTCATCATCACACAGTTTGGAGAAGCCCAGGGCGAACCGATCACCGAGCCGGGACTGAAATTTAAAATCCCCTTTATTCAGAAGATCCGGCGCTTCGATCAGCGAATCCTCGAATGGGACGGTGATGCCAGCGAAATGCCGACCAAGGATAAAACCTACATCGCGGTCGACACCTATGCACGCTGGAGAATCGTCGATGCCCTCGTCTACTTCGAACGCCTTCGAGACGAGCGCAGCGCAATTTCCCGGCTCAATGATATTCTCGGATCCGAAACGAGAAACACCGTTGCAAAACACGAACTGATCGAGGTCATCCGCACCACCAAAGATCGCAAGCCGACGGTTGCCGAAGATATCGCGGAAGCCGATCTGACCGGTTCGGTTGGAAAGCTGATCCCGATTCGTCGCGGACGCACGGCTTTGGAAAAAGACATCTTCGGAACGAGCCGGACGAAACTTCGTGAGTTTGGAATCGAGCTGCTCGACGTCCGCTTCAAGCGGATCAATTACAATCAGGATGTCCGGAACCGCATTTACGAGCGGATGATCTCCGAGCGCCAGCAAATCGCGGAGCGTTTCCGGTCCGAGGGGGCCGGGGAGGCCGCCAAAATCCTGGGTGATATGGAGCGCGATCTGAAAGAGATCGAATCGGAAGCATACAAAAAAGTCGAAACGGTGAAAGGTGAAGCAGACGCGAAAGCAACCGAGATCTATGCGAAAGCCTTCGACGTCTCTGAGGAATCGGCAGAATTCTACCAGTTTCTCCGCACCATGGAGATGTACGAAGACATGCTCGCCGGAGAGAGTACCGTCGTTCTTTCGACCGACAGTGACCTGTTTAAATATCTCAAAGCGGTAAAACCGCTCGCTCCGAGTAATTCCGCTGATGCCGCCGAAATTCCGGTCCTGCCGAAGCCTAAACCGCGTCCGCAACAGCGACCCAACCAGTAGTGTCATCGGTGAAAACGCCGATGAAGAAAGGTCGGCTGTTGTTCGGCAGCCGGGTAATTCAAGGACTCCTGCCTTTGGCAGCGGCTGCGTTCCTCTGTCCGGTTGATCCCGGACTGCGCGCAGGCGAAACCGTCGTATCGCTTTCGCCTGCGGCCGAAAGGCTCAAGGTCACCGGCGTTCCTTTTCTCAACGAAGAAATTCACGAAGCGTTTTCGGAGAAAGACGGCCTTTCCCTGACTCCGGAAAATCCCTTTGTCTGGTCGGTGGTTGCGACCGGGGACAACTCCTTTTCCGTCACCGCAGCATCTTCGCCCGATCAGTTTGACCACGCCGTTCTCACCATCTGGAACTGGCACAATCACCCGGTGGGTCAATGGAAGGTCGATGCGGGAGCAGCGCAGCGTTTTGTATTCCAGACCAAAACACGCGGAGCATGGCTCCTGACTCTCGACGGATACCGCGACGAAACCTGCACGGCCCGCCTCGTTCGCAGTTTCGCCGTCACACCCGATTTGAATTCTGTCAGGGAAAGCTGGAAGGATGATGAATTCTTCCTCGGCGTTTGCGCTTTCCCCGGCCGCTACCACTGGACGATTGCCGGTGATGCGACCCTTCCCGCAACCCTCACGGAAGAAAACGCCCGCAATCTGGAAGCCACCTTGATGGCCCGGTTAGGATTCCAGGTCGTGCGAACGGATGAGTCAATGGAGATGGGTGACCGGACCACCCCGGGCGGCACCTACCGCTTCTCCTTTGACCGCATGGATGCCGCAGTGAACGCCTACACCTCACGCGGATTTTCTCTCGGGCTTCAACTTATGAATGCTCCCGACTGGGCAACGGCCACCGCATACCGGGACTCTAACTCCGCCCTCTGGCGCTTCCCCAAACGCGAAGAGCCGCAACGAGCCTACACCCGCGCTCTCGTCGAGCGTTACGGGAAGGATGCCCGGGTGGTGCAAATTTTCAATGAGCCGGATCAGGTCGATTTCTGGAGGGGAACCCCGGAGGAATACATTAACCATTTTCAATTTTCAGAGGATGAAATCAGCAAAATCCTGCCGGACACCCCCGTTGTGAACGGAGGCTATTCCCTCGCCGATCCAGAGCGCACCAAACAATTCATCGGAAAACTCAGCAATGAGACTCCTTTTGTTGCCTACCACTCTCACGGCTATCTCCGGGAGCTGATCGACGACCACGAGGCAATTCTGCTGATGCACCGGGCTGCCGGGATTCCCACTCCCAAAGTGATCAACACCGAAATGGGAGTCGATGCATGGAGGCTCGACCAGGAACGACGGAAGGCGGAAATCCTCCCGCAAAAAGTTCTCTACTGCTGGGCATCAGGACACGCCGGAGCATTGCTTTTCGGTTCGCGCATGACACTCGGCCCGAAGCGGGTCTCCCAGGATTTCGGTTTTCTTGATCACTGGTTCTGTCCGCGATTTGTCTACGGTTCGCTGGCAGCTCTCACAGACATATTGAACGGAGCTACTTTTGACAAAGTGCTAACCGATCAGGACGGAGTCTATGCCTACCGGTTCCGGCGCCGGGAAGAAAATATCATCGCAATCTTTTCCACCGGGAAAGAAACCGCCACCACCGTTCGTGTGAGTGAATCTGATTGGACCCTTATCGATCCAATGGGCAATCGATCACCGGTTGTGGCGGATGACAGCGGCTCAATCACTCTGGGCATCGATGGCTATCCTCGCTACCTCATCGGAAAGGGCGACATCACACTGGATTCGCCGTAGCCATCCACTACAACTCCACCTGCGAAGCCCAGTCGAGATTTTCCAGGTACCACTCGACAGTGCGATCCAATCCGGTCTCCAGATCGATCTCCGGCTCCCAGTCGAGCACGTCTTTCGCTTTCTGAATGTTAGCGGATGTATCCACCATTTCGGAAGCGCTCATCGGCTGGAAAACGAGTTCCGCTTTCTTACCGAGCCGCTCTTCGATCATGTGAATGAAATCGAGCAGGGCCACGGGACGCTTCCCTCCCCCCAGATTGATAACCGTGTGCCCGAGCGGCTTCGCCGCGAGAACTGTGCCCCTGGCAATGTCGTCGACGTAGGTGAAATCCCGGGTCTGGCTGCCATCTCCGAAAACGGTGATCGGCGTACCTTCGTGAATCCACTTGATGAATCGAAACGGTGCCATATCCGGCCGACCGGCAGGGCCGTAAACGGTGAAATAACGGAGAATGCTGACATCGATCCCGTAGAGGTGATGGTAGGTGTAGCTCATCACCTCGGCCGCCTTCTTCGACGCGGCGTAGGGGGAAAGAGGCTGCTCCACGGGAAGATCTTCTTGGAAGGGCATCGGCTGGCCGGCATAGAGCGATGAAGTCGAAGCGAGAACGAGCTTTTCGCATTTCCGCTGTTGCATCAGCTCCAGAATATTCAGTGCGCCCTGGGCATTCGATTGCATGTAGACATGCGGATTCTCGATGCTGTATCGAACGCCGGCCCGGGCAGCGAGATTGAAAACCACGTCAAAGTGGTGCTTTTCAAAGATCGGATCGAGCTCGTAAAGATTCTCGATATCGGCCTCGTAGAAGGTGAACCCCTCCGCTCCGCTCAAGCCGGCGAGCCGATGCTCTTTGATCCGCTTGTCGTATGCATCATTAATGTTATCAATGCCCACAACCTCCACGCCGTCGTCGACGAGACGACGGGCAACTCGGCTGGCAATGAATCCGGCAGCACCGGTAACGAGGGCAGATTTCATACTGGAGGATCACGAAGGCCGGATAATCGCGCCCTTCACCGCTTTGATGTCGGTGCTTTCGAACTTCCGCGCAAGTGAGTAATCTTCGCGGTTCAGAATGTAGATGATGGAATTCGACTTTTTCCGGTGCTTTCGTTCCATTTTTCTCCCCCCGCAGAGGTAAATGAACCTCTCATCATAACAAAGCCCTTTGCAAAACGCCTCGTCGGAGTCGTGCTCGAAAACCAGCTCCCCTTCCACCATGAGCCCGGAACGCCGAACGTGCTTCACTCTCTTGCCTTTGTCCGAAGTGGCACAGATGGCGACCCGTTTCCCGTCGATGAACTGAAAGTCATGCGTTTCCCAGCCAAATTCGAAGCGCTCCACCTCCTCCAGATTTTCATCACACACGAGCACACCGCTGTTCGCGTACTGCGTTGTCGTCAGCCAGTTGAGCCCGATATAAAACCGCCCCTCGTGACGGATGATGTTATTGAGGTGATTGTAGTTCTTCTTGTATTTGATCCTTCGTTTCGGGTTGGGCGGAGCGACCACTTTTTGCTCCGTCAGGCGGAGGTCCTCATCGTAGATCCAGATTTCGTTGATTTTTGTCGAGGTGACGTAGAGTCGCCCGTCATAGAACTGCATCTGGTGAAAATCCGGGGTCGGCTCGTAGAATTCCGTCTCCGCCACCTTCGAGAAATCGCTCAGGCGCAATTTGTAAATGCGGCTGAGGCTGGCGACGAAGAGGAATTCTCCAACCGCCGCGATCCCCATCATTGCTTCATCATCCGAGCTGTGGAACACGCACGAATGCTGATCCGTCGACGGATCAAAAGCGACGATCTGACCTCCTCCGGTCGCGAGAAGCAATTCCGACATTCCCCCTGGTCCTAGAGATGCACTTTGGCACCGTCATTTTTCGCGCTTTCGTAGATCGCACAAATGAGGGCCACGGCACGGCGGGCTTCTTTGCCGTCCACCCGCGGAGAGCGACCTTCTCCGATCGCTTTGACTACGTCTTCGAAATTCAGCTGGTGACCGAGAAAATTGATCGCGGACGGATCGTTGGCTCCGAGTCCCTTTGTCTCGGATCCCTGCATCAACGTTTCGCGAATCTCCGAATCCTCGGGCGCTTCTTCCGCGAAATCCCAAACGCGGAACTTTTCATCGGCGAGGAAAGCGGAACCCTGATCGCCGCAGAGGTGAACTTCTGCGGGATGACCGGTCGACGACCAACAGGCTGTCGATCCCTGAATGACACCGCGAGCTCCGTTTTTGAATTCCAGGACAGCGACCGCCGTATCTTCCACCTCGATTCCTTCGTGGGCGAGGCAGGCCATTGATGCGGATACGGAAGCGACATCGCCGGCCAGGTAGATGAGCTGATCAATCAAGTGGATGGACTGATTCATCAATGCACCGCCACCGTCGAGCGCCCACGTGCCGCGCCAGGCACCGGAGTCGTAGTAGGCCTGATCGCGATACCACTTCACGTAGGCATCACACATGGTGAGAGTGCCGAACCGGCCCTCATCGACCGCTTTTTTGAAGGCATCCATCGCCGGGTGAAAGCGGCGGTTGAAGATTCCTGACAAAGTCACACCCGCCTCTTCACAGGCCGCGATCATGAGATCGATCCGCTCGGGCGTGATCTCGAGAGGCTTCTCGCAAACGACATGCTTCCCTGCCTTCGCTGCGGCGATAGCGGGTTCGAGATGGGCTCCGCTCGGAGTCGCAATCGTGACAATATCGAGTTCCGGATCGGCGAGAAACGCGTCGAGATCCGTGTAGCCTTTGCCGCCGTTTTCCGCGACAAGTTCGTCGACGGCTTCCTGGCGCCGGCCGTAGAAAGAGTGAAGTTCACCGCCCTCCATCGCCGCAATTGCCTTGGCGTGGAAGTTGGCGATCATGCCTGCTCCGATGATTCCGAATTTCATGACTGGTTGCCGCTTCGCGGCGGGAAAATGGGTAGTTAGAAAGGTGAAAGGTTTTTGACTAAGCGGTGCGCTTGTTTTTGCTCATGAAGCCGATGATACCGATCACAAAGAGGATCGCGAGAACGCCGATACCGATTTTGCCCATAGGAATGACCGTTTCTTTAATCATGAGGCTCTTGTCCTTCAACGCCCAGATCGAGCCAAAGGTGGCAAGGCCGGTTGCGATGAACATGAGCACATTCCACGCCACCCGCTTCCCACCGGTCGGCATTTTGTCGCCGAGCAGCTTCTTCGAGTTCATCATCAGAAGGAAGATGAAATAGGCAATCGGAAGCAGCGAGCTGCCGATGACCGAAGTCGGAACCGCAAGAGCCGCTTTTGATTCCGCCGTCCAGATCAGCGGAAAGCAGATTCCGAGGAAGCCGGGAATCAGACTCCCGAGAAAGTGGAGTTTTTTATCTCCAGGGCGCCCCATGGCCTCACAAAGACAGAAACCATTGATCAACATCAGGATGATAATTGTCGAAAGCGCCATTCCCAGAACACCGACACCGAAAATGATTTTCCCAACGCCCGGGCCCGCCAGCGAGGAAAGGGACTTGGCAAGATCGGCATCCTTCCGGTCGACCAGCATCGCCGCGATTTTGCGATCCGCCACCGGCAGAGCGTCGCGAAGCTCCGTGACTTTGTTCGTCAGTGCATCGCCCTCGAGGCCTTCGAGTTCCGCTGCGTAGCGCTTCGCGATAAATTTATCGGCCACGCCGTTGAAGCCGCCTTCTTTGCCGGCAATAACCGTTCCGTCTTCGTTGAGAATGTCTCCGGTTTGCGCATGGAACTGACTCGCTGCGGCAATCACGATACAGGCGGTGGCGATCACAAACGGAATCACGAGCCCGGTGCCGAGGTCAAAAATGGCGAGGCCGCGGTGGTTTTTCCCCCAGCCTTTGCGAAGCATCGAGTAGGGCAGAAGAAAAGTCATGTTGATGCCGACAGCTGTCCCGAAGGCAGCGATGACCTTGTCTTTCTGGACACCGGCAACGCTGTTTCTCCAGATTTCAGCACTTTCCCCGGTAGCCGCGATTGCATCAGCAATTTTCGGAGCCGGCTCGCGGATGTCCGAAAGGCTCGGGATAAATCCGGCGAGAATCTCGCCCCAGTTCAATCCCCCGGTCATCGTCAGGCGAATCACGACGAGGAAGAAGGAAATCACGACGATTCCGACCATCCCCTTGAGAATTCCCTCAAAAATCTTTACGCCTCTGCTGTCAGAGTCGTAGGCCCGCACGACGAAAGCTGCCGCAACAAGCAAAACCACTCCCACTATCCAGGGTGCTGCGCCGACGCTTTCGAGAGAAGGCACCAGGTTTTGCGTCACCGCGCCGGTTCCCAGCGCAAACTGAGGCAGACACCAGACAATGTTCGCCATCATTGCCGCGATGAGCCAGGCCCAGCCGAGGACAGGACTGACGTGCTGGTTGATCGCTGCAAAAGGACGTTCGCCAGTGGAGAGGGTCACATAGGCAATCGCACTCAGCATGACGACGCCGAGAATCATCGCGAGCGGCTGGAGCCACATCAGGTTATAGCCCATCATCACCCCGAGGAAAAGGGCGCCGGCAAGCGATCCTCCACCCAGAGTAATAGCTGCCTGCAACCAGCCCGGGCCGGTCTTCTTCGCGTAATAGCCGAGGCGCTTTCCGAGTGGCTTGTCAGCCAGCTCGGCCAGTTCGGCATCTTCCTGTTCGTTCACTTGCGGTTCGCTCATGGGGTCTTGGTAGTAAAAAATGTCCCGCGATTCTAGCCCGTGGCGTTGCAGCGTCAAGGACCGTATCGGGGAGGGAACTCAACCCTGTCCGCCCCCCCGCGCCCTTTCCTATTTCAACCGAATCAGCTGCACCGCGTCGGCGATGACAACTTTGTTGTCCTCGGTCCCGTCATTTGAAATGACGATGCGACCGGACTTTCCGGCATCGAAAGAGAAAATGCCGAGAGAACGAAACAGTTTTCCAAGCGGGGGAACTTCCTGCTGGTTGATACGAACCGTCGTTTTTCCGTCACGATGATGAATGGTGACGGGCGCTTTTGTCGAACGCCGGACGTTGTAGCAGTGCGAAACCCGCACTTCGTATTTCCCGGCTGCAGGGAGATCGAGTTCCCAGGTGACGGATTTTTCTCCTTTTCCTTTCTTCTGATCGTGGAGATAGCCAATTCCCACGTAAGGCGGCGTATGAGTGGAGTATTGCCAGTCCCCGACCAGACTGGCATCGGTTTCGTCGAGTACAATGCCCTCAAGCTCAGCAGGATCGGCAACGATGAAAGCGACATTTGCTTCGATATCAACATGCCCGGGCGGATGGGTATTCGGAACGGCGTCCGGATGGGGATCAATGGCAAAAGCGAATGAAGCCAAAAAGCCGGCGACAAGGCAAAAAAGAAGACGTCGCACGTTCATCTGGTAACGGAAAAAAGTAGGCGGGACTCCGTTTTTCATTCGGGTTAGGCACATACTCTCACAAAGCCACCATCTTATTCCAGACACGTACAATCTGCGATTTGATCGTGCTGAGATCGCCTGAGTAATTGGTGAAGAAAATGCTGAATGCGTAACGTTTCCCGGACCGGGCGTTGACGTATCCGGCATAGTTGCGGACGCGCCCGATCGTTCCGCTTTTCGCCACAATCCGGCCGGAGGATGCAGTCCCCCGACCCATGCTGCGAAGAGTTCCTGACTGGCCCGCGACCGGCAGGGTCTTGTAAAACGTCTGAAAAGAATCCCCCTTCGCGGCGTGATAGAGAATTTCCGCCATCTGGCGCGGAGTCACCAGATTCGCCCGGGAGAGTCCGCATCCGTCATCCATGTAAAAACCGCGCATGTCGACTCCTTTCGCCGCCCAGTATTCACGAACTGCGTCGGAAGATGCTTCGATCGTGCCTTTCTTTTTTTTCTCCACACCGATCATGCGATGAATGCACTCGGCACGCAGATTGTTCGATTTCATGTTTGTCAGGAACATGATGGAGGAAAGCGTTTCCGATTCCTGCGTGTGGATCACCTTGCGCGCCGCGACGGATTTCCCGGCAGCGGAGAGAATCCGGATCGTGGTTGGCTCACCGGATACTTCCAATCCGTTGTTATTGAGATGTTTCGAGAAAGCCCGGGCACAAAAGAAAGCCGGATCAGGAAGAGACCCTTTGATGGTGAAGGACCCGCTTCCGGCAGGAACCGTTCCGCGCAGATAAAACACCTTTCCGTACGGTGCTCCGAAAATGTAGCCCTGGTCGCCAGACCCCGCCGAACCGACCCGCATTTCATTGAAAAATTCCCGTCCGGGAAGTTTCGGATCGGTGCCGACGAATGGAGCTTTTCCTCCGACTTTCGGAGTCTTGAATGAGCAGTAGTAGAGATTCTGGTGAAAGGTCAGACCGCAGGCTCCTGCCCCGTAGTAGTTTCCCATATCGTTCCACTGCCAGGAATCCGGGACGAGTTTGTTTCCGAAAATGGTGGCATCACCGACTATGGAGCCTTCGACCGAATTCACCCCCGCCTCCTTCAGCGCAGCCTGCCATTTGGCAAAAGTCGAAGCGATATTTGAGGAACCGAGTGTGGGATCGCCGCCGCCGCGAACGATGACGTCACCTTTCAGCACGCCGTCCTACCCCAGAGCACCCGCCAGCTGAAGCTCCGTCGTAAAGCGGAAGTCGCCTCCGAGGATTTCATTCGCCGTCGCGGTCGTAATCGCTTTCATCGTCGACGCCGGGATCAGTCCGGTGTTGGTGTGATAGCCAAAGGCATCGGACGGTTCGCCGTCCACCGGAATGAGACACAGCCCGAGCGAAGCCGTCTTTGTCGCCGATTCGTCCTGAATTTTCTCCATCTCAGCGATGACGTCCTCCGGAGATCCGGCCCCGGCTGACGGGAAAAGAAAGAGCGATACGGCAAGAATAAGCGAAGTGGAGCGGGGCATAGGATAAGAAAGCCGGATTTTCCACCCCGATCAACGGAAAGTAGCCGCCGTCGCAAGACGGTGGCAGGAGGCTGCGGACCGACCACGCTCTTGCGAGCGCGGCTACTTTCGAGCGCCCGATACCCGTATCAGGGATTCGAGCTCTTGCTTTCTTTCGTACGATTCGGTTTTGATGAAGCGATGAAAACAGTTCGATTCGCGATCTGCGCCCTCGCCATAGCAACAACGGGATTGTCTCAGGAAGAATGGAAACCCCATCGCTGTGAACTCATCCCCCTCCCCGAAAATCAGGTGGAATTCCGGGCGGAAGGCGAGCTGAAAACCAAATGGCATTTCGGCGGGCAGTATCCGCGCCCGTTTTTTTATCCGTTCAATGGACCCTCTGGCGTTTCGCTGACCCGGATGGGACATCCCGGAGCGGAGAATCACGATCACCATCGTTCCATCTGGTTCGCTCACATGGATGTGGCCGGAGAAAATTTCTGGGGCGACTCCGGCGAAACGCAGATTCGTCAAAAGCACTGGTATGCCTACCGGGACGGGAAGGAGGAATCCATCATGGCGACGAAACTGGAATATGTTGGAAAAGCGGGTGACGTGCTGATGATTCAGGATCTCGTCGCGGCTTCCCTCCCGGGGAAATCGGGTGAACACGTTCTCGAAATCCAGATCACGCTGCGCCCGCCGGAAGGAAAAGAGAGCGTCGAGCTCGGAAAAACGAATTTCGGCTTTCTCGCCGTGCGCGTCGCAAAGAGTTTGTCACATCATTTTGGTGGAGGACAGATCACCAACAGCGAAGGCGCAGTCGGGGAAAAAGAAATCTTCGGAAAATCGGCGAAGTGGGTCGACTACTCGGGACCAGTCGCTGTCGGGACGGGAGAGAAACGAGAAGTGGTTCAAGAAGGCATCACCTTTTTCGACCATCCGGACAACCCCCGTTACCCGACGAAATGGCATGTCCGCTCCGACGGCTGGATGGGCGCGTCGTTCTGCTTTGATGAGGGGTGGGAAGTCACGAAAGAAAATCCGCTCACCTTGCGCTATTTGCTCCATGCACACTCCGGCCGATACGATTCCGGAAGATGCGGGGAAATCGCCGGGAATTTCGCGGAGTCCAACGGGTTTGAAATCGGAAAGTCTGATCGACCGCACCGCCAGTATGATGTCTGGCGAATCAAAGAGTAGAACGGAAAGTTCCGATCTGACCTGGTTCGAACCCCGCGAGCTTCGCAGCTCACTCGACCCGGACAATTCGCCGACCGGAGTGCTCGCGTCCGTAGGCATCAGTCGCCTTCACCCGAATGAGATGGCTACCCACTGCTAATCCGGACGGAAGCTCCGCTTTCCAGAGATGAGCGGAAGGCACCGGACCGTTCAGCTGCCGTGTTTCCGGATCGGCAGCCAACTCCCGATCCCTCGTCTCCACATAGTGAGGATCCGGTTCGAGAACTTTTTCGAGGACAATCCATTCGCCGGATCCCACTTTCATACTGACTTTCGATTTATCCGATCCGTTGAAGACGTTCACATAGACGAAGTTCGGTTCGGGATCGGACGCCCCCACGACATCGGGGGCATGGATGTTCATTTGGTAGGACGCGGGCTGACGGGCTGCTTTGAAATCCAGCGTATGATTGACTCCGTCGAAAGTCATGATGGAATACCCGTTCGGCGCACCATCCCGCATCGTGGCGTGGGGAATGCCCTGCTCGTCTTTTCTCCCCTTCCACCACGTTCCTGACACGGTCACATTTACAATATGGTGATGAGGCTCCTCCCCCTCCCAACCGTCTGCTTTGGTAATGTATTGATGCGCGTGCCAGTGCGTGTGGCCGGAAATGCTGAGGGAATACGGTCGTTTTTCAATCAACCGGTAGAGCTCCGTTCGATTCTCCACGGTCGTCAGCGGGATGTGCATCATCAGCATGACCAGCTTTTCCTCCGGCACGAGGGCGAGATCATTTTTGATAAATGTGAGTTGCTCCTCATCGAGACCACCGACGTAGGTTTTCTTTCCACTCGAACTGGTTCGTCCCCACTCGACATCGTCGAGAACAAGAAAATGCACCGCTCCGTAGTCAAAGCTGTAGTAGTTCGGTCCGAAGTGTTTGTGAAACGTTTCGTCGGAATCGACATCGTTCGGTGAATCGAAATTGATATCGTGATTGCCCACGACGTTGTACCAGGGAATTCCGATCATCGCGACGTTGGCGTTGGAAGCCCGGAACAGATCAAGATTATCGAACAGGATGTCGCCCAGAGTGACCCCGAATTTCGCATCAGTCCCAATCAGTTCAGCGATGACATCGTGAGCCATGTAATCGATCTGCTCGATTCCCTGGGGCTGAGGGTCTCCGAAGAAAATGGCTTTAAAGGTGTCCGGCTCTTCCGCTTTCAACAGAGGAAAGTCTATCGACTTCGGCAGAGGGCCTGTCGGCTCAACCCCGGCGTAGCGAAAATCTTTCGGGGAACCTTTCGGTTTATGAATATAGTAAAACTGCGGGAGCTGGAATTTATTTACCGGAGTTTTCCAGCCGCCCGGCTTGATCACGAAGAAGATGGTGTCGTCATCATGAGGGAGGGTCCATTTCCCCTCCGCATTCGTCACGACGACTTCACGTTGGTTCGAGACGCCAACATTCGGAATGCCGGGCTCCCCCTCGTCGCGGATCCCGTTTCCATTTTTGTCGTGAAAGACAACTCCGGTGGCTTCATTTGCCAGCGCAACTCCGGCAAAGACAGACAGCAAAAAGATGATACGCAGCATGCCCGAAGTGTTCGCTATCAGCCCCACGCCGGGCAAGCTCTCGATCTGGCAGATATACGGAAACCGGGCCATTGGCGGGACGCCCCTCTTTTTCTACCATGCGAAGCTTCCATCATGACTGCCTTCACTCGCACACTCCTCGTTGCCGTTGTCCTGTCCACTCTGTGTGAAGCTCAGGAAATCACAATCGAATCAGAATTTCCCGGTGGATCGGGAGAAGTAGAACGGATCGACGCCGGAGAAAAGCTTGTGGTTCTCCATCCGACGAACCACGCCGATAAGGGCTGGCGTTGCTGGTGGTACGTGAAGATCCTCGGAATTCCGGAAAACGAGGCCTGGACGGTAGACGTGGGCGATGCCCCGTGGGCCACTCCGGATCAGGCCTCCGTCAGTTTCGACAATGGAAAAAACTGGCAGCATACGCATCCCGGGACCCGAAAAGAAAAGCGGATTCGCTATCGGGTAACGGGAACCGGGAAACCTATCCTCCTTGCCTGGGGGCCACCGTTTACTCCGGAGGATTCTGCCAACCTGGTGAATCGGCTCGCGGCCCGAAACGGGCAGGCATCCGCCTTTTCACTCTGCACCACAAAAGAAGGCCGGGAAACACCGGCGCTGCGAGTGAAATCCGGAGAGGGAAAACCGTTGATCTGGATTCATGCGCGGCAGCATGCATGGGAATCCGGTTCGAGCTGGGTAGGTAAAGGATTTGCCGAATGGTTGCTTTCCAATGCACCGGATTCCGTAGCGTTCCGGCAGGACACGGAGGTGGTTTTTGTTCCCGTGATGGATATCGACAATGTCTTTCGCGGCGCTGGCGGCAAATCGCAAAGGCCGCAGGATCACAACCGCGACTGGACCGAAAACCCGCACTGGAATGCCGTCGCCGCGGCACAGAAAGAACTCCGCGCTGCCGCAGAAGAGGGAAGACTGGCCGCCTACATCGATCTTCACAATCCGGGAGCCGGCTCACGCTTTCCCTATTTTTACGTCCCCCCGAAAGATATCCTGACACCGCGGGCCCACGCGAACCAGCTCCGGTTTCTCGCATTGGTGAAAGAGGAAATGAAAGAACCACTTCGGTTCGCAGGGCAGACCATCGAATCCGGATCGAAATACGATCCCAAAGCATGGAATGCAATCTCCAAGAACTGGGTTGCTCTTCTTGGAACAGATGCCATTTCCGTCACTTTGGAAACAGCATGGAACACCTCCGCCAGTACGACGGACGGATATGAGGCAGTGGGGCGACAGCTGGGGCAGGCGCTGGCGCGCTATCAAAAGGAGCAAAAGTAGGATTCAATCAGTCAGCCAACCTCCCACCTGTGGCGTCGCGGTTTTTTGCGTATCAGCAAACCAGCTCTTGAGCTCTGACAGCATGTTGGCTGTTCGGTCAGGATAGTCTCCGGCCAGGTCATTCGTTTCCCCCGGATCACGGGCGAGGTGATACAGCTCGGCCCTCTCGTTTTCGAATGTTCCGGGCTTTGCCTTCGGATGGAAAACCACGAGCTTCCAGGGGCCGTCCCGCATCGCTTCCGACCGGCTTCCATTGTTCCCCATCGAGGCCCAGTAGAGCGGCCGTGGAGACAACGTTTTGTCCGCGAGCAATAGCGGAGCCAGATCAACTCCGTCGAGTTTTTTCTCTGTTGCCGCCCCCGCCAAACCGAGGAGAGTCGGCATCACGTCGATGGAAATCACGGGCTGGTCGCTCGCCGTTCCCGGACGGATTTTCCCCGGCCACCATGCGATTGCAGGGACTTTGTGACCGCCTTCGTAGACACTGCCTTTGTTGCCGCGAAGCGCGGGAGAACCGCTCGGAAAATCCCCCGACGCTCCATTGTCCGAGAAAAAGAGGACGAAGGTGTTTTTCTCGATCCCCAATTCGATGAGGGTTTCCCGGAGTTGCCCGACACCTTCATCGATCGGGAGAGTCATCCCTTTGTATTTCGCGATCCGCTCCTCTTCTGACACTTCACGCCATTTCCAGCGATCCCAGTTGTCTTTGGTGCGGCGAACCGGATCACCGGGAACCTGAACCGGGTTGTGAATCGACTCATGCGCGAGGTAGAGGCAAAACGGCTTTTCCCCAACTCCGTGCTTTCGCACAAACTCGTCGGCGTAGCGATTGATGAGATGGGTTACGTAACCTTCCTCCTGCGTTTCTTTCTTTCCGTGCCACCAGTCGTGCTCATTGTGATCACCGACGTGACTGACGAAATCAATATTGCCGCTGTGATAGCCGATGAATTCGTCGAAGCCGTGATTTTGGGGATGATAGTCGTCCGAATTGACCGGGTAACCCTGATGCCATTTCCCGATCAGTCCCGTCGCATAGCCGGCCTCGCGGAGGGACTCGGCAAAGGTCGTTTCCGAGAGTTGCAGTCCTTTTTTGTGCTCGGGATGATCAGCCACCGGATGAATCACTGCCTCAATTCCCGTCCGCTGCTGGTAACGCCCGGTAAGCAATCCTGCACGCGTTGGAGAGCACAGGGTTCCGGAGGAGTGAAAATCTGTCAGGCGCATCCCTTCATCCGCCAGACGGTCAATCTCCGGCGTTTCGAAATACGGATTGCCGAAGCAACTCACTCCCTCGTAGCCCATATCATCGACCATAATGACGATGAAGTTAGGCTTGTCGGCAGCCTGAAGGGACGCCGTCAGAAGTAGAAAAACAGAAAGGAAAATGGATTTCATATACCTTTGTTCGTTGGACTCACTCACCCCGCAGCGCCTCAACATGATGTCTCACCGCTTTCGCCAGCCCGGCCTGATTGTATCCCCCTTCGAGAACAGAAACGAGACGCCCGTCCGCAAATTCGCCCGCCATGTCCAATAGAATTTTGGTGAGATCGACGAAATCGGAATCCGTCAGCGTGAAGTCACCGAGCGGATCACCCTGCCGACTGTCGAATCCGGCAGAAATAATCACGAGATCCGGTTTGAAATCTTTCATCTTCTCCGTGAACGGACCGCGAAACGCCTTTCCGATTTCTCCCATTCCGCTACCGGCGGGAAGCGGAATATTGAGCGTCGTATCGCGACCTGTCCCGGCTCCCGTTTCATCCTTCGCTCCTGTCCCCGGATACCAGGGGGACTGATGAGTGGAAAAATAGAAAACACTGCCGTCTTCGTAGAAAATGTCCTGCGTCCCGTTCCCGTGATGGACATCCCAGTCGATGATCGCAATCCGCTCGAGTCCATACTCTTTTTGCGCGTAGCGAGCCGCCACTGCAGCATTGTTGAAAATGCAAAATCCCATTCCGCGGTCCGGTGTCGCGTGATGACCGGGAGGGCGCACCGCGCAAAACGCGTTGTCGAAATCCCCTTTCATCACTCCGTCGACCCCGTTCAGCAAACCTCCCGTCGCCTTTCTCGCAACCGGCAGCGACCGGGGTCCGAAACTCGTGTCTCCCGTGCTGAGCTGGCCCGAGCTGCCGTCCAGTTCCCGGAGCACGGTTTGCAAATATCCATCCGTATGGGCGAGAAGGACCTCGTCATCCGTCACGTCCCGCTCCGCAATTTCTTCGCAGCTTTGATCGAGCCCGGCTTCGCTTAGCTCTCCGAGAATCGCTTCGATGCGTCCCGGCGCTTCCGGATGGTGCGCCCCCGGGTCATGATCACAAAATTCGCGGTCGAGAAGGAGTCCGGTTTTCATCGTCGAAAAATCGCTGAACCGATCATGCCCAATCCACCGACGACGAACAAGCACGGAAACCAGATCGAATACAGAGCCGCTTTCGTATCTTTTTTCAAAACCGCCTCGCCCGGAGCCTGCGGATTCACGTAGCAGACCGTGCTCTTCCCGGGGTCGAGTTTCTTCAGCTTGCTCTTCACCTTGCGCGGATCGCTCGCCTCGGTCGGGAGCCGCTTAAATCGATCTCCAGTCCGCTCTTTGCCCTCATAGGTATACCGGTAGGCCACTTCGAGAGCATACTTGGGCAGGCCTTTTTGATTGCGACCGGAATCGTCAATGGATGAGGAAACAATGACGCAAGGCGTCTCGACCCAGGAATCCATCTTTGCGGCGCGCTGGTAGGCATTCCAGAGATAGTTCACGAATACAGATCCCACCACCACGAGCAAAAGCCCCATGACGATTTTCCAGATTCGGCCACTGAGTTGAGTCGGTTTGGATGAGTCGTTTTTCACGTCGCGAAATGATTGATTGCGGCTACCCTAGACGCATGAGCGAATTATCCCAACAGATTACGGAGGACATGAAAACGGCGATGCGTGAAAAAAACACCGTCGCCCTGAATACCATCCGCATGCTGAAATCGGCAGTAAAGAATGCCGCGATCGAAAAAGGCGGCGCCTATGCCGAGCTCGAAGACGCTGAAGTCATGGCAGTCGTTCGCAAGGAAGTCAAAAAGCGCCAGGACTCCATCGAGCAGTATGAAAAAGCGGGCCGGGATGAACTCGCCGAGCAGGAGAAGGCCGAGATTGAAATTTTGAATGGCTATCTTCCTGAGCCTCTTTCCACAGAAGAAATCGAGAAAATCGTAGACGCCGCCATCGCCGAAGTGGGTGCGACGTCGCGAAAGGAGATGGGTCAGGTCATGAAAATCGTTCAAGCCGAAATTGCAGGTCGAGCGGATGGCAAAACCCTCTCGCAGGCGATAATGAGCCGGCTGGGTTAAAACTCCTTTTCATTTTCCCAATCCTTTTCTTTTTCCGGGGCAGCCATCACCGATAGAAAAGGAAAAAATACAGAAAAGGAAAATGAGCGTGGGGCCCGTATCCGCCGTCATCGTCGCTGCAGGCAGCAGTCGCCGAATGGGGTTCGACAAACTGCTCGCCGACCTCAACGGTGAGACGGTTCTGGTTCGGTCCCTCCTCGCGTTTCAGGCCTGTCCCGATGTCTCCGAGATCCGGGTCGTGACAAACCCGGAGAAAAACAACGACATTCTTGAAGCCGTGGACCGGCTCCGGATTTCCAAGTTCGTCGAATGCGTTGAAGGGGGAGCAGAGCGACATCTATCCGTCTCCGCCGGCCTCGACCGGGTCGGTGAGACTTGCAAGCTCGTCGCCGTTCACGATGGAGCGCGCCCGCTGATCACGCCGGAAGCGATCTCCCAGTGTGCCGAAGTCGCCGAACAGACCGGTGCCGCCACTCTCGCCCATCGCGTCGCAGACACCTTGAAGCGCGGGAATGATTCCAATGAAGTCTGCGATTCCGTATCCCGGGAGAATCTCTGGGCGATGGAAACGCCTCAGATTTTTGACGTTACTCTACTGCGGCAGGCCTACGCAGCGGTTCTCGAAACAGGCAAACTCGTAACCGATGAAGTTTCCGCCATCGAATCGATCGGCAGATCCGTTTCCCTCGTGGAAAACAAAGAGCCGAATACCAAGATCACCGTTCCGGGAGATCTCGTCGTCGCGAAAGCGGTGGTAGCGGGGCGGACGGTATAACTTGGTTTTGATCTCGCGGACCTGGATCATTTTCCCGCAACCTTCACCGCGCAACTCTTGTAACCCGGCTGATGAGAATGAGGATCAAAAACGGCCTTGGTGAGCCGATTGGTCTCCTTTTCGTGCATCGGGATGAACACGCTGCCTTCCGGAACCGTCGGGGTGATGAAAGCCCGGATTGAAATGGTTCCACGCCGGGAGGAAATGTCGACAATCTGTCCCGGGTAGATGCCCAGCGATCCGGCATCGGAAGGATGAATCTCCATGTGGTTTTCTTTCGGCCCGAGCTTGCGAAGAACTCCGGAATTCCGCGTTCTCGTTTGCGTGTGCCACTGCGCCGAGCTGCCGCGACCTGTGAGAAGACGAAGCGGGTAGTCCCCACAGGGCGGTTCGGGATCCGGAGTGACCTGATCAAAGACGAACTTCGCCCGCCCGGATTTGGTAAAAAACTTCCCGTCTTCAAAAAGTCGCCTCTCGCGCCCCGGAGGAGTGTTTCCGCGAGGGCACGGCCATTGCACTCCTCCTTCTTCATCGATCTGACGGTATCCGTCGATTCCGGAAATATCACAGGGTTGTCCCCGGCTTACTTTTTGGAGAATCGAAAAGACTGCCTCGGGTGAAGTCCAGTTTTCAAACATTTCCTCACAACCCCAACTATGCGCCAGGAGGCGAAAGATGGAAAAATCGCTCAGAGCAACTCCCGGCGCTGCTGCCACCCGTTTCACGATTCCGATACGGCGCTCCGAATTGATTACTGTCCCCTCCTTTTCCCCCCATGCTGCGGCCGGGAGGTAGAGATCGGCGAGAGCGGCAGTCTCCGTGTCAGAATACATGTCTTGAACCACCAGAAAATCGAGCTTGGCCATGACTTCTTCAAAATCATCCCGACCAATCCAGGAATGGGCAGGATTGGTGGCAATGATCCACAGCCCTTTGATTTTCCCCTTTCGAACTCCATCGATGATTTCGTGATAGGGCAGGCTGTTTTGTGTAGGAATTCGTTCCTCCGGAATCGCAAGAGCATTCGCCACCTTCCGCCGGTGTGCCGGATTTTCGAAGTCGTGACCTCCCAGAAGATTCGTCGTATTGCTGAACAGGCGTGATCCCATCGCATTGCACTGGCCAGTGATCGAATTTGCCCCGGTTCCCGGCTTGCCGATGTTTCCGGTCATCAGGGCGAGATTGATGATCGCCTGAGCGGTGCGGGTCGCTTCGTGACTTTGATTCACCCCCATTGTCCACCAGAAGGAGACTCGCTTTCCGCTTCCGATGAGTTCGACGAACCGGATAATTTCCTCTTCCGGAATTCCGCTCGCGGCGGATGCCGCAGCAAGAGGAACTTTTTCCATCTCTCTTTCGAACGAGTCAAAGTGATCGCAGCGTTCCTGAATGAATTTGCGATCGATCAGATTTCTCCGGATCAGTTCTGCTGCAATGGCCTGGAAGAAGTAGAGGTCGGACTTCGGACGAATCGGAAGGTGGCGCGTCGCCTGCATCGCGGTCTCGGTGCGACGGGGGTCGATGACAACAATTTCCGGGTTTCGTTTATTCTGCAAGATCCGCTGCCACATGATGGGGTGGGCAATGCAGAGATTGGACCCTATCAAAACAATCACATCTGACTCCTCGAAATCGGCATAGCTGTAGGGTGGAGCATCGAAGCCGAACGATTCTTTGTAGGCACGGACTGCCGTGGCCATGCATTGCCGCGTGTTTCCGTCTCCATGCCGAATTCCCATACCGAATTTGGCAAAGGAACCCAGGTAGGCCATTTCCTCGGTGCAGATCTGACCGGTGCTGAGAAAAGCGACCGATTCCAGACCATGCTTTTCGATAATCGGTTTCATCCGGTTGCGAAAGGTTTCCGCCGCCTGATGCCAGTTGACAGCCTGCCTTTGCTCCCCTTTTGCCAAACGGAGAAGAGGTGTCGTCCCCCGGTTCGTGGCATCGAGCGGAGCAAGTGCCTCCCAACCTTTCGGACAGGCCATTCCGAGATTGACCGGATAATCAACGTTCGGGGTCAGATTCGTCGCTTTTCCATCCCGGAGATGAAGGTTCAACGAGCATCCGGTGGCACAGAATCCACAGACCGACGTTGTCGTGGCGTTCGGAACCCTGCTCACAGGAACCTGCCCGAGACCGAACGATCCCGGCTGCCGAACGAGTTGCTCTGTCAGCGGACCGTCAAAGGCCCGTACCCGTTTTGCAATTTCCGCTGAAGCCCTCGAAAACGTGGTCATGACGCGGCACCTCCCGGCATGTGCGGTTCTTCGACGGCCTGAAAATAAATCACCCTCGAAAGGAACTCCGAGAGAAGGACGAATCCGAAGGCCGGAAAAGCGACAACGGGAATCACCAGAGAAGTCGCCGCAAGCAACAACGCCACTGCGCCCGTCACAAGCCGCGCCTTCCAGAAACTCTGAAGCGCCCCCCGGATGAGGCGGGCTGAAAACGGAAAAGGCGATGTGTCAGGACGACTGACATACCACTCTGCCGCCATTTTTCCTAACATAGCCACCACACTCAGCACAGGAAAGGTAAAAAGACTTCCTGCTGCCAGCAGAGTTAGCCCGAACCGGGTTCCGGTTTGGGTCAGGTTCCAGAAGGGGCGCTGCGTAAAAGCATAGACCATGACAGAGCAGAACACTCCGATGATTCCCAATGTTGCCGCACCCCAAATCGCGAAATCCCCAAACACAGGAGGAACAGGTAAAAAGGGCGTCACGGCCGCAATCAGAGCAAGCCCTGCCCAGGGTCCGAAAACTAGAATCTCCCGGCTCAGCCAGGATTTTCTCCATCCAAGAAAGCTGCGCCACGCCTGAAGCGGTCGCCCGAGATGAAGTGTTGCCGCCGCAAGTCCGGCCACGGCGAGAAAAGCCCCCATCACGGTATGCCACCGACCGGGCCCGGCTATGGCATCAAAAAGAAGAACTCCCGATGCGGCCTGCGTCATGACTAACATAGCAACAAGAGGGAAATGTGCGTGGGCCGGCTTGAGAGAATCATGGTCTGCGGGAACAATTCTTCCTTTTCCCGGATTGTATAAATTCAGAAAGGTGGTGCTGGGCTTTGTAATCCGGGACGGTGCCGTTCCGGGAAGGATGGAACTTCCATTGACCGGTCGGCTCTTCACTTCCTCGACGGGAACGATGCGAATTTTAATGGCTTCATTCGGACAGGCCTGGACACAGGCCGGAGCTTCACCGTCCCTGAGACGCGACTGGCACATATCGCATTTCCTGACAATGCCCAGCGCGTCATTGTATTTCGGCACATCGTAGGGGCAGGTCATCGTGCAGTACTGGCACCCGATACACTGATCGTCGAGATGGCGCACGATACCTGTTTCCGAATCCTTCTCGTAGGCCAGCGTCGGGCAACCGTTTGCACAGGCCGGATCCGCACAATGATGACATGCGGTGGTGACGGTTTGCTGAGAGGACGAATCTTCATCGAGTGAGACAAGTGCTCCCACATCCCGCCAGGATTCCCCTTCATCCAATCCATTGAGACTGTGACATGCCGTCACGCAGGCTTTGCAGCCGCTACAGGCATCGAGGTCGACTTCGAAACTGTACTGCTCCCCTTCTCCCGGTCGGGAAAACGGAATCAGATTCCGGTATCGTTTCTCAAGAAGTGGCGTCGTCTCGTTTTCATGGAACTGAGAAAACCTTTCCACAGCCGTGAGCGACTGCTGCTCGGCGAGTAGTTCATCGATCAGGTTTTCTGCAGAGACCAGCTTCATGCTGCGACAAGCGCCTCCAGTTCTTCAATGGAATGACGGGTCGTGAAATCGAGAAAAGTCTCCCCGGGCATCCGTTTCTCAAGATACCCGAGAAGAAGGGCTTCAATCTTTTCATGCAGGACCGGTCCGGCAGGAATGCTTTTGAGGAGTTGCCGGCCGAGTCGTTTCTTCTCCGCTCCAAACCCTCCGCCGACAAAGACGTGGTATCCCTCGACCGGTTTCTCCTGCCCCTCGATTTTCACTTTGCACGCGAGCAGACCAAGATCACCGATGTAGTGTTGGGCGCAGGAATGAGGACATCCGGTCGTGTGAATATTAATCGGCTGATCGAGAGTGATTTTCGATTCAAGATAGTCGATCAGATCGAGGGTGTTGTCTTTGGTATTGGAACTGGCGTATTTGCAATACTTGTTGCCGGTGCAGGCGGCTGCTCCGCCCCGGAGAAAACTCGCTTCGTATTTGATTCCCGCTGCATCGAGAGCAGCCTTTGCGGCATCCAGCCGGTCATCGGGAATATTCGGGATGAGCAGATTCTGAAAAATCGTCAGCCGCAGTTCGCCGCTACCGAATTGGTCGGCGATCTCCGCGATCGCCCTCGCCTCAGCTGTGGGCAGGAGTCCAACCGGCGTGTAAACGCCAAGGTAGTTCAGGCCGTCCTGCTTTTGCGGATAGGAGCCAATCTGCGGATGGGGTTCGACCGGCTTTTTGATTTCGTCGAGGTCGCTCTCGTTGAAGGGAATGAGATCAAATCCGAGCAGCTTCTGCGTTTCCTCCATGTATTTCGCGTAACCCCATTCCTTGATGAGATAGATCATCCGCGCTTTTCCCCGGTTGTTCCGGCTTCCGTTCTGCATCCAGACTCGGGTCAGTGCCGCGCAGACATCCACGGCATCATCCGGTTTGCAGAGAAAACCGGCATCTTCCGCGAACTCTCCGTGACCGGTAACGCCACCGAGAAGGATTCGAAAGAAAACTTCGCCTCCCATTTTCACCGCCCGCATTCCGATGTCGTTGGTGTCCTCGGCAACCCCGATGATCCCTCCACTGTCGAAGGAGATATTGAACTTGCGGGGCAGGTCGTAAAACTCAGCGGAATTCTGAACGAGGTGAGCCAGATCATCGATGAATGGCATCACATCGATGAGTTCATACGGATCAATTCCGGAGGTAGGAGTCGCCGTAAAATTGCGAAGATTGTCGGCACCTGATCCGCGAGTCTTCAAACCGCAGGCCTCGACCCGTTGCAACAGCTCCAGGGTATCTTTCGGCTGAATAATTCGGATCTGGACATTGTTTCGCGTCGTGAGCTGCAGATATCCACTCGCAATATCATCGGCGATGGATGCAAGCTCACGGAACTGAGTCGTGGATACCACTCCTCCTGGGATCCGGAGACGACACATGTATCCCTCGTGGACCGGTGCGAGCCAGAAAAGTCCGTTCCACTTAAAGCGGAAGATGTCCTCCTTCCCGGGCGCCTCGTTGTTTTTTGCCTTAGCCCGGATATCGGCAAGGCCGTCAAAAGGATCCTTCGCCTGCTTGATCTGTTCTTCGGGAGTAAGCTTCTTCTTCTTCGGTTTCGGACCGTCTTCCGGAGCTGCATCAGAGAATGAAAGCCCGCGATTTTTCATGCCCTGAAAAAAGCCGTCCAGGTATTGGGTCTGCTCCGAGGAAAGCGGAGCGCCCGCGATTTCTTTAGGAAGTGTGCTCATTAGTAAACGTCACGCTGGTAGCGTTTTTCTTTCTTGAGTTGATTGATAAAATCCTTTGCCCCGTCCTCCCCGAGCCCCCCGTGTGTCGCCGCGATATGATGCAGAGCAGCGTCGACGTCTTTTGCCATTCTCTTGGCATCGCCGCAGACGTAGAAATGAGCTCCACCGTTCAGCCAGTTCCAGAGCTCCTCTCCACTCTCCCTCATCTTGTCCTGAACGTAGACTTTGCTATCGCCGTCCCGTGACCAGGCAAGATCGAGCCGGTTAAGAATTCCTTTTTCCTGCTGACCAAGAAGTTGCTCGCGATAAAGAAAATCGGTTTGCTCGTGCGGGTTTCCGAAGAAGAGCCAGTTCCGGCCGGGAGCTTTTGTGGCTTCCCGCTCTTCCAGAAATGCCCGGAAGGGAGCAATGCCGGTTCCCGGCCCACACATAATGACATCCGTAGCGAGATCCGCCGGAAGCTTGAAATGGGCCGCAGGCTGAAAGAAAACAGGAACCGTTCCGTCGCCGTTGACCCGGTCCGCCAGATAGGTCGAACAAACCCCTTCGCGAATTCTCCCGTGAGTTTCGTAGGTCACCTTGGCGACAGAAAGGTGAACCTGATCAGGGTGCGCTGCCGGACTCGAACTGATGGAGTAGAGCCGCGGACCCAACTTTCGGAGGATGCTGACAAATTCTCCGGCGCCGCTCCATTCCGCAGGATGATCCGTGACCAAATCAATCAACTCACGCCCCCAGATGTAGTCCTTGAGAAGCTCGTCGTCTCCTTCCTTAAGAAGTGCATTCAGAAATTCCGAAGAGGACCGCTCTGCCCAGTCCTTGATCACTTTTGCGCTCAGCGTGGTGATATCGTAGTCTTCAATCAGGGCCACCCGAAGAGCTTGCTCTCCCCGGTCAGACGTCGGCACCGGCTCGTCCGGTGAAAACCCGAGTTTTTCAATCATCTCGTCGACCAGTGCAGCGTTGTTTTTCGGATAGACACCCAGAACATCACCAACTTCGTAGCTCAATCCCGACCCGGTAAGATCAAATTCAAAGTGCCTCGTATCGCGATCGGAGGTCTCGCCGTTGAGCCTCCGGTTCTCGAGCAGTTTTGCGCGAAACGGATTCTTCTTCGACCACCCAACCGGCGTTGCCGTTGAGGACGAGGGCCTTGCACTGGCAGGCTGGCCTGCCTCCTCTCCCCCGAGTTGCGCAACCACGGCGGAAAACCACTGCTCAGCCGGCTCCTCAAAATCGGTATCACAATCAACGCGGGGAGCGATGCGTTTTGCTCCCAGTTGTTCGAGACGGGCGTCGAAAGCCTTCCCCTGTTTGCAGAAATCAAGATAGTTGGAATCGCCGAGAGCGAGAACGGAATAGGAAAGCTCTTCGAGGCGCGGATGATCACTGCTCTCCAGTGTCTTCCAGAACTCGACCGCATTGTCCGGCGGATCGCCTTCCCCCCAGGTGCTGGAAATGAGAAGGAGGTGCTTCTCCTTTGTCAGGTCAATATCTCCGTGGTCCTCCGTGGAAAAACAGGGAGCATCGAATCCACTCCCGGAGAGGCGTTCTGCGAAATCTTCGGCAAGCCCCTCGCTGTTCCCCGATTGGCTGGCATACAGGACCGGAACCCTGACCTTCGGCTTGCTGGAGATAACGGGAGACTCATCGGCCTCCGAAATGAGACCCGCAATGTAGCCGTTGAGCCACATTTTCTGTTCCTCCGTAAAAGGAGCGGAAGGGGGAATTACAGGCAACGCTTTCATCATTCCGGATCAGGCTGCTTTGTCCATTTGATACACACGCTCTTCGAGAAAGCTGATGAGTTGCTCCCTGTATTCGAGGTAGCGGGGATCAGCCATGATGTCCCGCCTGTCGCGGGGGCGTTCAAAGTCGATCGTAACGATTTCCCCGACCCGGGCCGCCGGGCCATTCGTCATCATGACGATGCGATCAGCGAGGTAGATGGCTTCGTCCACATCGTGAGTAATCATCATTGCCGTGAGGCGCTCCCGGTTCCAGAGATCCAGGAGGACCTGCTGAAGCTCAAACTTGGTAAGCTTATCCAACATGCCGAAAGGCTCATCGAGTAGCAGCATCTTCGGGGAAAGTGCGAACGCCCGCGCGAGCCCGACGCGCTGCCGCATCCCTCCGGAAAGTTCTGCAGGTCGTTTGTCAGCTGCCTCAGAAAGGTCCACTGCGGCCAGGTAGTATTCGACGATCTGCGCCCTTTCCTCAGCGGTGGCGTGGTAGTAAACCTGCTCTACTCCGAGCATGACATTCTCCCGGGTTGTCATCCAGGGGAGGAGGCAGGGCGACTGAAATACCACTCCGCGATCCGGCGCGGCACCCTCGATTTCCCGGTTGTCGAGGAGAACACTGCCCTCGGTAATTTCATTGAGACCGGCGACCATCGAAAGAACGGTCGACTTGCCGCAGCCGGAGTGACCGAGAACGCAGACGAACTCCCCCTTCTTCATGTTGAGATCAAAACCGTCGACAATGACGGCATCTCCGGACGGCGTTTTATACGTTTTGCCAAGATTGATTGCTTCGAAATAGGCCATGGTTCAGGCAGATTTGAGGTTCTTTCGTTGTTTAGGGCGGAGACCAACAAACCAGCTTGGCCGGTGACGGCTGATGTCCATTGGCTTGATGTTAGGAAGCGTGGTCTGCTTCGTTTTCGCAGCAGCTCGCTCTTTTTCTTTTTCACTGAGAAGGAAATTGATCACTTCCTGCCGCAGCCCCTGGTATTCGTTCCCGGTAGTGATGGCTTTCCGGTCGCGGGGACGTTCGTGCGTTACCACCGTTTCGGGACCAAATGTTGCCGGCGGACCGACGCTGAGAGGAATGACGCGATCTGCCATGTAGAGGCCCTCATCGACGTCATTGGTGATGAGAAGAATCGTTTGATCGAGTTCTTTCCAAATACCGAGTATCTGATCCTGAATGACCGATCTGGTCAGGGCATCAAGTGCGCTGAGTGGTTCATCCAGAAGCAACACGGCAGGGTTCATCGCCAGTGTTCGGGCGACAGAGTTCCTCTGCCTCATGCCTCCGGAGAGTTCGCCAGGCTTTTTGTGAAGAGCGTCGGAAAGATTCACGCGGTCGAGAGCCGTGCGAATGGCTTCGTCTTTCTCAGCAGAGCTGTCCCCGGGGAAAACTTCCTCCACCGCAAGTGCGACGTTTCGATAGACATCAAACCAGGGAAGGAGGGAGTAATTCTGAAAGACCAACCCCCGATCCGGGCCGGGGCCTTCGACTCTCTTCCCGTCGACGATCACTTCCCCGTGGTCGGGCTGAACAAGCCCGGCGATCAAATTCATGATCGTCGACTTGCCGACACCGGAGTAGCCGAGGATGGCAATAAATTCGCCTTTCTCGACGTGAAGAGTAATGTCTTTCAGGACTTCAGAACGGTTGGTTCCTGATCCGAATCCAACTGACACATTGTTAAGTTCGATGTATGCCATTTTTTTAGGAGTTGAGTAGTTATGTAGTAGAAAATGATGAAAGTTCGGTAGCTGAGGATTCTTTACTCCTCCGATTCTCTACTCCTCTTCTACGCCCTAGATATTCTGCTCTTCAAAGGTGACGAGGCGTTGAAATACGAGCATGATCCGGTCCAGAAGAAATCCGATTCCTCCGATCACAAAGACGGCAACGATGATTTGGGCCGTACTCATCGTGTCTCCGTTCTGATACATGTCCCAGACGAACTTCCCGAGCCCCTGG
>JAKSBG010000424.1 GCA_022361255.1 Verrucomicrobiales bacterium | reverse complement strand
GATGAAGTCGATGAAGTCGATGAAGTCGATGAAGTCGATGAAGTCGATGAAGTCGATGAAGTCGATGAAGTCGATGCGGTCGATGCGGTCGATGCGGTCGATGAAAATTTATCCGTTCTGGACAGTGTCTTTTCCGAAAAAAAATCGGGGAATTCCCCTCCAGTCGTTGATGGCCCCGCTGGCGAATCCTCTACCCTCGATGACAGCGGCTACGAAATCGCAACTATTCCCGGTTTGGAAATCTCATCACCGCTCATCGGGGAAAGCGTTGGAATTCCTATCGAATCTATCCATTCAGATGCGGACGATCAGACAGGCTTCCCTGGAAACGGGGAAGATGTCTCGCCAACCAATCCTATCAGTCATGTGGAGGTAACTGATTTCAGCCCCCGCGAAGAAGTGGTCGAACACACACCGCATTTTCTCGGTGATTTTCCAAATGCGGAGATAAATGACTCAGGTAAAGAATCCGACGCTGCGAGAGCGATCCGATCTCTTGCTCAAGCCCGCAATCAGGCCGATTCTTCCAGGCTTCTGAAAAACATCGCTGTCGCGGCGAAACCGGAATACCAACCGGACCAGGCGTCCGCCACTGAGGAGGAAGTTGAAGCTGAGGAAAATTCCTCTCTTTTGGCCGAATTTCAGATCGAGAGTATTGGTTCTCTGCAACGCCGCGTGGATCAGTTTGCCGAACTCGCGCACCGCGAGCTCGGCGATCCGCGGGTCAGCATTTCCGATATCGACGGTGTATATCTTTATCGTGATGATCCTTTCGAAATGTCCGTTTCAGAGGAACTTCGGATCATTCGCTCACTTCAGGCCGCCGGGCAGGAGAGCGGGCTTCAGAATGTTTCCGGATCACAGGTTCGCGACAAGAACGGGCGCTGGCACACCGTTTTCCCGGCTCACGGCCCGGAAGCGAGACTGCTTGCCCACTTCGATCTTTCCGAGCCACTGGATCCTCAGCAAGTGGAGGAATGGTCGAAGGTACTTGCGGAAGCGGTTGATCCGACGAATGCTTCCCCCTGAATCAGCTTTCTGGAATTGACGCCTTTCGACGAACTTTCTATTTCCTTCGAAAACCCTGCGACCGACGCGATGGGTTACAACGCGGTGCAGGGAAAACTCTATTGTGGAATTGATTCGCTTCAGCTCCAGTTTAAGCAAAAGGACAGAGCATTTCGCAAGAGCGAAACCGTTACAGTGGAGTTCGGCTACGGCGAGGTTGAGAAAGTTCAATTCAACGGAGGATGGTTCCGCCCGAAAATTCTGGCATTTTCAACGCGCTCTCCGGAAAAGCTGGATGAGTTTCCCGGGGCCCGGGTCGGACATGTCGAGCTGCGGATTCTACCGGGATCGGTTTCCGACGCTAAAAAACTGGCGGGTCTGATTGATTTCAAGCAATCCGAAGCCTTCCTCGCGGAAACGGAATCCCGGATTGGCCGGAATGACTGAGATGACCGGTGAATCAACGACCCTGAGGAACAGCGCGAAAAAGCGCAAGGGCTGGAAGTGGGCTTTCTTTCTCCTCTTCCTCCTCGTTTTTGCCTGGGCCTACACCTACCTTGGTATCCTCGTCACAGCGCAGAACACCACCCGCGCAGACGGGATTCAGGAAAAATACATTGAAGCAGCCTACCGGACAGCAGCCTTTGAAAAAGGTCGATTCGACTCGGACGTTTCGATCACAGCCCGATTCACCCGTCTTTTTCCCCAGGTGACCGACGGATTCGTCTCCCCCCTCTGGCCCTGGCTGGTCAGCAACTACGCGGACGCCCCGCCGGATCAATTGTTCGAGAAAGGAAAGCGTCTCAACATTCTCCTCTCCTGCTGTGCATTTGTATTGATCGGTTTGGCGGCCGCAAATGCTTTCTCCTTTTCCGGAGCGTCTGCTCTCATCCTTATGGGCGGCTTCGGAGTTATCCTGGAACGCTCTGCCTATTTCACTGCAGACGCTCTCTATCTTCTTCTTTTCGTTTTTGCATGGCTTTGCGCGCTCAGCCTTATTCGCCAGAATCTTCTCTGGTTATACGGGGTGTTTGGCACCCTGTTAGGATTGACTATTCTCGCCAAGTCTCCCGTTTGGCCGGTTCTTGCCGGCTTTCTCATTACGTCCCTGATTCGCGCTGCCACTGGAGCTTTTTCAGGACGCCGCAAAAGGGAAAAAATCGATTCCCTCTGGAGTGATGCGAACCAGGTCGTCGGACTGGCGATACTGGCAACAGCAATGCTGCTCGTAGTCGGTCCGATGATGAGTTACTCCGCCAAGGAACATGACAGCGCGCTCCACAACGTCACCGGCCTGACTCTCTGGCTGGATACTCCGGCCGATGCCGCAAGATTCCAGCAGGCCGTCGAAGAAAACGGAATCGCCTCCATTCCAAAAGAGGAGCGCCCCGGAGCCATTCCATTCGTCAGAGAAAACGGCATCCGCACCCTGCTGAGCAGGGCGTGGACCGGGGCACTCAATCAATTCCAGTCGAGCATGCTGGGGAGAAAGGGCTGGATCCTTCTTTATACTTTTTTTGTGTTTGTAGTGGTCGCAGCGATCCACCGCTGGGCGATCTGGAAGCAGAACGAAGAGACCTGGCTGGTCCGCGGAACCAGTGCACGCTGGATGCTTCTCTTTCTTCTTTTGACGATGGCATTCTCCCTCTTTCACGCTGGAATCGGTGACCCTGTGATTGAGTCCAACGCTATCATTCCGGCGTTGTTCCTCCCGCTTCTGCTAACTTTTATCTGGATTTCAGAGCGCTACCGGCGCCAGTTGCAGCGAACCGGCTTCGCCAACCTCGTCAATCGGGTCTATCTCGCGCTGATGATTCTTCCCATCACCTGGATCTCGTTTCGAATCTTTGATTCGATCCAGAACCAATTGAGTTAGCGGTCGCTCTCATCCTGCAACCGGCGGACGAGTTTCTTCACCTCTTTCGCTGCCCAGACGTCCCGGAACGTCACTTCAGGATCATCACCGGTTGTGAAAAAGTCCACTGTCCCCACGCCGATAATTCCTGACAAACCAACACAAGTGACGTTGATCGCCCTGATGTCAGCAATACGAACTTCATTGGAACTTTTTGCAATCAGCCCTTTCTCCAATTCCACCCGGCGGGGCGTCACAAAGTATTCACAGGTGAAACGCATCAGGGTGAGATACGCAAGTGATGACAGAAACGCAGCAATACAGACAACTGCGAAACGGATATCGATCGAGAATAACCAGACCGAACCAACCGCTCCTCCCACCAAACCGATCATGCAAAGAGGAAAGGTGACGATGGATCTATTACCCCGATACAGAATCTCAGAGGGGGGAAGGGAGGATTCGCCATCCGGCTGTTCAGTGATTTCCTCCTCGCAGAAATCACCTTCTTCGCCCGGCCCGGAATCCGGCTCTGATTTCCCCGGTCGCAATTCTTCCTCACTCCAGTCCAACAGATCACGCAATCGTTCCGTTTCCAGCGCCCCCTCTCTCAGACAGACCGCATGGTAGTCAAAGCGCCCTGTGTCAATATGGGCCAGAATTTCGTCGACCGTAAACGGCCCCAGAGCCTCGTCGTGCTCGAGAACGAAGATTCTTTCTTTGACCGGAAAATCTTCGCTCATGACTACTTGCCGGCTCCGCCCTCATCCCCTTTAGGAACGGGAACTTCCGGTATCAAATCGTCCTGCTCCATGAGGGCAGCGATACTCAGGGCCGCCAGGTCCGGACCTTCCGTACGGTGAATAATTGCTACCAGAGGAGCCATACGATCCATCTCCCCGACTGTATTGTGGACCATTCCCTGAATGATTTCCGCATTTCCCTGAATATCGGGAAACAAATTGGTGCAGCGGAAAAACATGCGCCCGTCATCCCAGTTGAGCTCAAAATTCCCTATCGTCAGTGTTTGATTCACCCGCATCGCCAGCTCAGCAAGGCGCTCCCGCTTCGCAGGATCATCCGTTCTCTCCGAAGACTCCGCCACGACCGAAACCGTTGCCATTTGCTCAAAGGCCTGAACATGCAGTTCCACACGGGTGTGATGGGCTTCGAATCCAGCTCGAATCACCTCGCGTCCCTCCACTTCTGCATAGTTCCACCCGGCAGAACGAAACGCAGACAGGATTGTAGAAAAGAGTTCGGAATGTGGCATAGCGGTAAAAAGGGAAAGCTGCACCTTAGCGACGAGATCGCAAGTCACGGCTGCAATCCCCGCCCTTCAAAGTGGCGCCCGGGACCGCGATCAATCATCAGAATCAACCAAAGCGAAAGCCCGAGAATGAGACAGGAGGCAATCCCGCCACCGATCGCCATGGCAATTCCATTCGAAACCGGTATCAGAAACGCAATCGCGAACACCCCGGCAGCAGAAGGCGGATCAAGCGGGTCTTCAAACAGTTTGAGTCGCGCCCGGCCAAGCTGAAGCGTCAGACTGATCATGACAGCACTCGCGATCACGTAGGCAAGCAGAGAAAAAAAGACACCGCCCGACAAAACTCCACGCAAAAACAGGGAATTCATCCCTCCCAGCATTGTGAACAGATAAATCAGATAGAAATAAACAATCACCGCCACTCTTCCCACGGGATTCCGGTAACCCGATGCACCGATCACAATGGAATTCATCACCAGATTGCCCAGGTAGGTACTGGCAACCAAACCTCCTATCGCCATCAATTCCACACCGCCAAGAAAATACCGCAGCAGCAAATATGGCAGCAGCGAAATCAGAAGCAGACCACTGAGAGAACCCGCCACCAGAAACTTTCCCCATACGATTTGCCAACGCGTCAGGGTCGATGCCAGCAACAGCTCAACGTTCCTGCCAACCCCGATTTCAGACTGTAATGCTGCGAATTGTGTGAGCGGCAAAATCAATCCAAACCCGAAAGCAAACGCCACCTGCAGCAAAGCTGCGAACGGGATCCCTCCGGCCGAAGCATCGAAGAAACTTTTAAAAGAAACCTCCAGCAAAGTCGCCAGCAATCCGACAACCTGAAAGAGAATGAACGCCCAGACCAGATAGTGCGCCCGCAATCCCTGCCTGAGGTCGCGGACAAATACCGGACTGAGGCGGTCGGAGAATTGCTTCAACGCAACAGGGACCGGGCCGGCATCCGCCTCCATCGGGAAAAGGAACTCCGGTTACGACGCAGGTGTCAGAACGATTTTCCGAATGTCCATTACCGCCTTTTTCGCCTTCGACTGCGGAACAATCGCGATTTTGTTTTCCCCTTCGACCTCGAGCTTTACCTTCTCCAGCTTCACTTCTTTCCACGACTGGAAGCCGCCGGTATCTCCGACCGTAAATTTTCGGGTCTGATCATTTACGTATACGGCAACTTCACTTCCCTCGTTTCCGTTTCCGCACCCGTAAGTCACCGTGATGTCAAACTCCCCCGGGGTACTCACATCAAACACCCACTCCGCCCAGTCCTCCTCGTGAATCCAGAACCCAAGGCAGTTTTTTTCCGGCTTTGGCTCATAGCGCATCATCTCTGAATACGTCGTTGCCGTTTTTGCCTCCAGGATGATTTCCCCGTCAATCGACTGCCCGAGCGGCTCACTTTCCGGAGCGGGGATGAATTTCAACCCTTTTACCTGGAAAGCAGGAACGTTCGATTGATCACCCGTCAACATCATCACCGGATACTCTCCGGGTTTTTCAAGATAGGCTGTCCCGAGGATCATCGGCTCGTGCATGGTTCGCTCGCTCGTACGGGAGGCGTAGCTCTTCAACACTTCCTCACCGATCTTCACCTGCACTCCGAGTTTCGGCCGGGAAGACTCATAGAGCAGACCCACATAATAATTTCCCCAACGTTCCGCCTCCATCGTCCAGAACCAGTTCGCAAAGTGGCTTCCCAGCTGGTATTTCCCGTCCTCTGCATCGATTAGAAAAGTCCCGCGAGTCCTGTCCAGCTCGACCGGATAGTCTGCAGCCTCTTTGATTTCCTCCAAATCCCCGAAAGGATCCGGAGGTAAATTGGTCTCTCCGGCTTTCTCTTCAGCGAAAACCACTGAGGTAACAAGCAAAGCGAGCAGGCAGGGGAAATTTTTCATGGCGCGAAGTCTATCGGAGTTGGTGATTCGTCGCAACCCTGGAAACAACGCCGCTCTTTGCGGAGTGGCGCGATTGTTTTCGTGTCCTCGACGAATCGTCGGAGTAGAATACCGCCATGCCCCGAATTTGTGTCACCATCTTTTCCGTTCTCGCTCTGACTTCCGTCCCCCTGAGTGCCAACGATGCCCCGCGCCCGAACATCATCCTGATCATGGCTGACGACATGGGCTGGTCCGACATCGGGTGTTTCGGGGGAGAAATCCCCACGCCCAACATTGACCGGCTCGCCAACGAAGGCATGCGATTCACCCAGTTCTACAACAATGGAAAATGCACCACCACCCGTGCCAGTTTGCTGACCGGGCTATACCCGCGCAAAGGAGGCAAAGGCATCGAAATCCTCACGCCAAACATGCAAACCCTCGGGGAAGTTCTCTCGGCAGCCGGATATCAGACAGGGCTCAGCGGAAAATGGCACAACGGAAGCAAGGCCCCGCATCGCCCGGTTGATCGAGGCTTCCAGGACAGCTACGGATTGTGGGACGGCTGCTGTAACTTCTTCGACCCTTCCATTCAGGATCCGGAATTCAAAGGAGCCAGAAACCGCTTCTTTGGTCAAAACGACGAGCAAATCACCGAATTCCCGGAAGACTTTTTTACCACCGTCGCCTTCACCGACCACGCCATCGCAACGATCAAGAAACACGCCGCGATTGGAAAACCATTCTTCCACTACATCGCCCATACCGCACCGCACTATCCGCT
>JAKSBG010000423.1 GCA_022361255.1 Verrucomicrobiales bacterium | reverse complement strand
GGCACTGATTTCTGCGGTTGGCAGATTCAGGGTGGGGTTGGGGTGCACCGCAATCCCAGGCCGAGCATCGCGGGAGTCGTTACTGCGGCGATCGATGAACTGTGTGGGGAAGAGGTTACGCTTGTTGCGAGCGGTCGGACCGATGCGGGCGTTCACGCGAGTGGTCAGGTCGCGCATTTTGACCTCCTGAATCCCCGTGAGTCCGACCTGCATTTTCTTGACGGATTGAACACGCTTCTCCCTGAGGCAATTCGCGTCTGCCGAATCGAGCGAGTCACGGAGTCGTTTCGTGCACAGCGCGCCACACGAAAGCAATACAGCTACTATTTCCAGCAGGGGCCGGCCAACCTTCCTCACCTCCGTCGCTATACGATGTGGAATCGCCGTTCGCTCGACGAAAAAGCAATGGATAAAGCGCTGAAATATCTACTTGGGAAAAAAGATTTCGCGGGATTCAGCAATGCGGATCCAAATGTCTCATCCACGGTCCGGGAAATTTACGAAGCGGAAGTGACGCGGGATCTGGTTTCTCCGCCGGGATTTTTCGAACCTTCCACGCAGTCTGTGGTCCGGGTTCGGATCGTCGGTTCCGGGTTCCTCAAGCAAATGGTGAGAACGATCGCGGGAACGTTGAAGCAGATCGGGGAAGGTCGCCGCGCTCCGGAGGATATGAAGCAGATTCTCGCAAGGCGCGACCGGGAGGAAGCGGGGCCCACAGCCCCGGCGGGCGGGCTCTGGCTCGACCGGGTGTGGTATGACTCGGATACCGTCCCCGGATGGCTCAGTAGCCGGGTATACGACGACTAAGTCACGACTGCGCCGTTTCAACTGTGCCTGGATCTAGCAATTATTCCGCATCGGAGCAGAGCGGAAGCCCGCGCGACCTGATTGTGGCAAAAGGCAATCAGTATCCGTAGCCCCGCCTTCCGCGAGGAGGGGGGCAGTAACCACGGCGGGGACTGTAGTGGTTGCCACGATATCCGTAGCTGTCCCTGTCCCGGTAATAGGCGTTGTCCCTTGCGATTTCAGATCCAACGACGGCACCGAGAACGCCGCCAATGATGGCGCCGGTTTCGTCACCGACAATAGCACCGGTTCCGGCACCAATGGCACCTCCGGCGAACGCGCCGCGTTCTCCGGGAGTGCAGGAAGTAAATAAGAGACTGAGCCCAACGCAGGCTGAAAGGATGAGGGTTTTCTTGATCATAACAGGGGGAGGGTGGGGAGGGGTGATCGCGGAGGAAAACCTCTGCTCCTTTCGGAGCGGTTTTTTTCCGTGAGGTGGGTGACGAATGGGTTCCTGCTTTTATGCGAAAAGATTCTCTCCTCTCGCGACAAAGGAGCGGGGAACTGTTATGGTAGCCTCTCGTCACGCCGGGGCAGGGACAGACAAGAATCCGTGTGCTGCCGATGGTCTGGCCGGGTTTTTCTGTTCAATAAATGAAAGTTCTTTTCGTTCTCAGCTTCTTTTCTTTGCTTGCAACTGATGTTCTGCGGTCACAACAGACGGGCGATGAAGAGGTAATCGCGAAGTCGCCCCTGGAAGCTCCTTCCCCTGGTGCCGACGGGCCGCTGTTTGAGAAGATTCCAGCTTCGAAAAGCGGCGTAACGATGCGTTACGATTTTGATCCGGAACATCCGTTGCGCCGTTTATACCCATACGGTTGGGCTACGGGAAATGTGGCAATCGGGGATCTCGACGGAGATGGAAAAGCTGATTTGTTCTTTCCGGGAACGACTGGACCCCACCGTCTGTTTCTACAGCGCGACGAATTTCGATTCGAAGAGGTGACCGAAATGGCGCAGCTCGGCGGAGAGAACGAATGGGGAAGTTGCGCTGTTCTAGCAGACATCGAGAATGACGGGGATCTCGATATCTACGTTGTGAACTACAACAGTCCGAATCGCCTCTTCATGAATATTTCCCGAGGCGGGTTGATTCGATTTGTGGATCTTGCAGAGGACTATCGATTGGATCTGAAAACGGGCGCGCTTTCGGCCGCTTTTGTTGATGCTGACAGCGACGGGAATCTGGATCTATATCTCCAGACGTATCACATCGAGCCGGAGGGGGGGCGCCCCGAAGAGATCAAAACGGAAGCGAATGGTAAGAATGTCAGGGTGGAGGAGAAGTGGAGAAACTCCTATCTCGGCTATCTCGATAGCGGGAACATTCCGAAATGGACTGAAGCTCCTCTCCCCAATCAGTTTCTAAGAAACAATGGTAAAGGTCAGTTTTTTCCTCATCCGAAGTCCAATCTGGGAGCGCAGGGATCATATTCGACTTCGCAGACGTGGTGGGATTTCGATCACAATTTGTATCCCGACTTGTATCTGTCGAATGACAGTCATATGCCTGATCTAAATCTCCGAAATTCCGGGGGCGGATCGTTTGTCGGAACAGGAAATGTGGTTCTGCCATATACCCCCTGGTGGTCACGCGGAGCAGTTGCCGCTGACTTTGACAATGATCTGCTGGTTGATTTGTTCGCAACAGGCTCGCACCTCCGGTCACACCGGGATCGACTCGCCTATGGTGAACCGTTTCGCCAGGACGTGGACCGGGTCAGCCGCACGGGTGGAGCTCTCCAGGTGACGCGTAATACCCTGTTTCAGAATACCGGCACAATCCGGTTTCGTGAGATGGCGCGGATGGCCGGTATTGCGCAAACAGGAACATCTTGGGCAGCTCTTGCAGGGGATTATGATGGGGACGGTCGTGTTGACTGCTTCGTAACAACGGGCTCCATTCGGGACTGGACCAGTCTTCCATCGGGTGAATTGGCTGGCGAATCTCTGACAGGGAAAACGCGATGGGACATTCTTTCGGGCCAGCCGGAGCGGAGAGAGCGTGATGTTGCGTTCCAAAACAGAGGCGAATGGAAATTTCTTGATGTCAGCAAAGCCTGGGGAGTTGATCACCCCGGGATGAGCTACGCTGCGGGGCAGGGGGATCTCGATGGGGACGGAGACCTCGATCTTGTTGTTTGCCCGCTTGGAGAGGATGTCATTCTCTACCGAAACCGAAGTCAGGCAAACCGGATTGTAATTTCGCTGAAAGGGGAGAAGAGCAACCGATTCGGAGTCGGCGCTGAAGTGATTGCCAGGGTGGGCGGTAAAAAATACCTGCGACAGATCTATCCGACAGGGGGATTCAAACAATCGAACGAACCGGTTTGTGTTTTCGGTCTGGGGGCTGCAGAGAAAATTGACCGTCTTACGGTTCGATGGCCCTCATCGGGTGCCATGACGACTTTGACGGACTTGTCTGCGGGAAATCGATACGAAATCCGGGAAGCTTTCAGTCTTGTCCCTGCGGTCGTTCGCTCTGCAACTCAGCGGCCGCTTTATCTGGGAACAAATTCCCTTGGTGGAGTGGGCTATATGGAGAACCCTTTCGATGACTATCAGGTGCAACCATTCATTCCCAGAGCAATAAGCCGGACGGGACCCTCTCTCGCAGCCGGTGACCTCGATCGGGACGGCCAGGCCGAGCTGCTTTTTGGAGGGGGAAAAGACCACGCGTCGCGACTGGTAGCGCGTTCGAAGAACCTGGACGGCGTCACAAAGCAGATTGATGGACATGCTGCGAGAGTTGACGGAGGGCTCGTATTTTTTGATGCCAATAACGACGG
>JAKSBG010000421.1 GCA_022361255.1 Verrucomicrobiales bacterium | reverse complement strand
TGCGTCCACATCAGGACGACAGTAGTTCAAATTGAAACGGGGATTTTTGTATTCGTTCAATCCAACAGCGAGAAGGAAACACCTCGCCGTTGCTTTCGTGCCTTCAAAACTGATTTTGGAGACTGCGGGAACAGACTCCACTCCCTCCGGGGAAACCGCGACGGCACGAATTTCATTTACTCCTGATAAAAGACTGATGGTGAAAGGCACCTGCAGTGCCCCGTCACGAAACGCACCCGGCCCATCCGCTTGCAGGCGTTTTCCGTCGTGAAAAACCTGTAACTCCCCGATTCCCTGCCCTCCATCGACTGCACGAACCTGCAGGGTCATCCGGCGGTTTGAACCTGCCACATCCCCGACCGGATCGACAATCTCCGCAACCGGCGCCCCGTCGATCGCTTCTTCCACATCGAACTTCAGCCCCAGCTCCGCGACAACTTCTCCTGCTGCCCTGCGTTCAAGAATTGCCTTCTTTACGACATCCGGGCGGTAGAACTCCGAATGCAACTGATCCCCGGAAATGTAGTCGGAAAGCGAATCGATACCGCGATTCAAATGCCACCCGATATAGTTCGCCCCGGACGGTGAAGCGGCGTAATAACCCTCCGGCGTCCAGAGCACCCACTCGCCGTCGTTGGCGACAAAAAGCGAGGCAAGCAAGTCACCTGTTTCCTGATTCCATATCCGGGCAGTTTGATCGAGGCTTCCGGACACAACGTAGGCGTCATCAATCGAAGGCGAAACCATTCGAACCCCGCCCTCATGACCATCGTATTCCGCTACGACTGCCATTTTACTTCCCTTCTTTTGATAGCGCCGCAGGTGATAGCTCGAACCGAGTATGACTGAATCCCCGGCTTCGGAAAACGAAGCTACGTTGAAGCGATCATTCTGGTCATATTCATTCGTTATTACTCCGAGGCTGCCGGCCTGCAAACGACCCAGAGATTCAAAATTCAAGGCGCCGTTCTCCTTCGATCCGCCGATTGCATTGTGATATTGCATCGCCTCCTCCGCCGTTTGGATTCCTTTCAAATGAAATCCCGAAAAATCGAAAACGGCCTGCACGGTCGGATTGGGTTCCGGCGGAAGGAATCCGATCGCGAATTCCTTTGCCCCCTCCGAATGCATCGCCACATTCCAGACGGCAGCGCCCTTTCCCTGCAAGGAATGGACGACGTTCCCGGAATCTACCTCAAACAAATCAATTCGGTTCGCATTGCTCCCGGCCAGAGCCGCAAGCTTGCCGTCCTTGTGCCAGGCTGCGGCCGTCACCGAGTTGTCATGAAAAGAAAAAGTCTTCTCCATTCCTCCGTCAGGAATCCGGTAAATCGCCGACTTTCCTCCCGTTGCCGCCACCGAAGAAGCCAGAAGGCGCGAGCTGTCGGGGGAAAACGCCAGAGCGCCCACCATCAGTTCCATTTTCGTATCCAACTTCGTTGAAAGCCCCAAAGACTGTGCATTCCAGAGGAAGAGTTTTCCATCGAGATCACCTGTCGCAATCCACCTGCTGTCCGGAGATACGGCAATCTTAGTTATCGCAGCCGCATGATCACCGAACAGCGCTTTCTCCGAAAAGCCGTTTCCGGCCCGCTCCCAAAACCGGACGGAGTGGTCAAACGAAACTGTCACAATACGATCCCCGTCTCCGAGAAAGCGGCAACCGTAGACCTTGTTTACATGCCCTTTCAGAATGATCGAATCATTCACCTGAACCGCAGCGCGGTCGCCGGCGCCGTTCAAGTTATCCATAGACCAGACCCGCGCCGTCATATCAGAGCTTCCGGAAAGAAGATACGTCCCATCAGCTGAGAAATCGAGGGAATGAACCACGTCGGTATGTCCGTGCAGCGTCGCTGCGAGTCGGTTCTCCACCAGATCAATCACCGAAATCACCCCGTATTTTTCTCCCTGCGAAATCCCCCAACCCGCCACAGCGAGAAACCGCCCGGACGGGGAAATCGCGCAGGCATAGTGCTTGCCATCCTCCGCATCCCCGATCTCGGTGCGAAGCGACCGGATGAGGTCCCCGCTCGAAACCGACCAGACCCGAATGACCTTGTCCATCCCCACGCTGATCATTTTGCTCCCGTCAGGAGTGAACACGAGATCCTTGATCATCCCGGAGTGACCGTGCGAATCTATCACGAGGCGGGGAGACTCTCCTTTTAAAGAGGACCAGAACAAAGAAACAAATAACGCGACAGCAAGAATCCTCATAGCGATAAATTTTCAGCAGTATACTGCCACTCAATCGTTTCATGCCAAAGCAGAAACAGGTCGATTTCGTTGCGGAATACCGGAACACAAAGTCAGACGTATTCCTCGAAGATAGAATTCATCGATCTTTCCATTTCTTCGATTACCGCATCACGATCTATAGATAGCCCCCGGAAGACGTTTAAAAGAAGGCAACAGCCTGCAATCCGGGAAACCCTGCTTCTCTTTTACCCGTCTCTGGATTTGATTTTTTCGAGCCCTCCATCCTTTTCCGCCTCCCCCTACCGGCGCGCCCTTTCCTTTCGAGAAAGTTCACACAAGAACCCTCTCAAGCCGGAAACAGAACCTGCTTTCCCAACCGTTTTCAGAATTCAGCTCTTCCGAATCACCGTTGCCGATCGCTCTAATCTCATGTATCGTCGCGAAGGGTTTTTCCCTAACTTTCCTCCCTACCCTTTCTATCTCAGGCATGCCTCTCGATAATTTCGACGAGACGCTGGAGAAGCCTCCCCTGCCAGAGGTTCCCGATCAGCGGAAACCCGAGCGACGACGATTTCGACGGCGGTGGATTGCTGTGGGCTGTCTGCTTTTCCTGCTCGCGGGAATTCTGTTCCTGAACGGACCGGGATTTCGCATCATCGGTTCCCTTGCTGCCGACAAATTCGCCAGCTCTCAGGGACTGGAGGGAGATTTTACCATCACGGGAACACTTTGGTCCGGCTTTGGAATCCAGGATCTGGAATGGAATCTCGTCTCACCACGGGAAGACGGCAAAGAGATCACCAAACCGGAAATCGTTTCCGTAACGGTTTCGAATTTCGGAGTCTCCTACCGCGCGATCGATATAATCCGGAATGCAGCAGGTTTTGGCTGGCTGGACCGTCTCGAACTCGATACTGTGGAATTGGTCCTCGCCCTCCCGGAGCCGGTCGAATCGGAAAAGAAAGAGAATACGACGACGGAAAAAGAAACCTCTCCGCGCGATGAATTTCATCCGGCTTGGAACCTTCTGCGCTCCGATATACGCATCCGCAATTTTTCTGCGAAGATTCAGCAGGGATCGGGGGAATACGTGGTGAATGGCTTCGGATTGGAATCGATCCCGGATAAACCCGGCAAAATCGGTCTCAGCTCCATCACCCTGCCAGGATACGACACTGTCTCGGATGTAGAGTTCGAAATCAAAGGTGGAGAACACGAACTTTCGCTGGGCCCCGTTTCGCTGGCACCGGTTGGCGAAATCCACGAACTGAAATTTGCCGAGGCAAGCCCCGGCGTTTTCACCGTAGGCATTTCCGCACAGGTTGCTGATGGAGAAATCCGGATTGCCCTTACAGAACAACAATCTCTGGTTGCATCACTCAAACCCGGGACGACGATTCGTCTTGCAAAACTGTTTCCGGAGCGCGCAGATGAGTTCCCTCTGGCCGGGACCGTTTCCGAGTTGGACCTGCAGTTTCATAATCCTTTTGCAGTTCCCTCCCGCTGGGACATTGCTGCGAGACTCAAAGGCGAAAAAATCAGTTGGGCGGGAAAGGCGCTCGATACAGCGCATCTGACAGTCCAGAGCAACACGGTCTCCGTCGAATTGAGTCGTCCCGATGCCACCGTAAACGTCCAGGCGTTTGTGCCACTGGAGACCGTCGAATCGACTGACGAATTGACCCTTTTGCCCATCAACATCGAAGCCAGCGCGAAGGTTCCTGAAATGGAAACCCTGCTTTCGAACCTCGAGCTCGAAGTTCCGGTCAACGGATCCCTCCACCTGGGAGCGAAGGGAATTCGACTCGACACGAAAGGAAATCTTCTCGCGGGCAATCTACTCCTCGATACCGGATCACTCTGCTACGACGGACTCGACATCCGGAAACTGCAACTCGCCGGCCTGGTTGAGAAACCGAATCAAATCAACCTCGCCATAGATGCCGCAATCGATTCATCGAACCACCTGCGTGTCGTTGGTCACTACGATCAAAACGCGGCAAGCTACACTGCAAAAGCAGAGGCGAACTTCGATGCCGAGGCGACCATCTCGGAATGGCTGAGGGAAAAAGATGCGGGGCCGTTTTCCGGGAATGGCGCATTGAGCTGGTCCGGATCCGGCGGCGTCTCGCCCTCCCGACACAAAGGCGCAGGCAGCCTTTCGATCGAGGGTTTGAGCGCCGGCACGATGCAACCAGTCGAGTCTTCACTTTCTTTTGACTACGAAAATTCCCGATTCGACTTACGAAGTTTTTTGCTGCAGGCCGGACCCCTGGCTCTCTCCGGAACCGGGCACTGGGACGGTGACTCGATCCACCTCACCAAATGGCGTGTTCTCGAAAAAATGATCGAAGTCGCCTCTCTCAGTGCAAAAATCCCCATGGAGGAAAACCGGGAGAACGGCTTTCTCGGACAGGCAGGCGATGTGGAAACAGACCTGAAATTTCGAAACTTCCGAATCGAATCACTCCTGTCCATCTGGGAGACGGAACCGGTTGTGGCAGGGTATCTCAACGGTAGCATCAAAACCTCGGGGCCATTTGATGGTCTCGCTGCGAATGGAGATCTCGCATTTCTCCCCTCAAACAAACACGTCGGCGACGATTCAAAACTGAACCTGAATTTCGATTTTTCCGGCAATGTATCGGCTCCCCGGACCTGGAAAGCGACGGTCGATGCCGACCTTTCCGGAGCACGCTACCGGGATGTCGAGCTCGGCACCGCCACGCTGGATCTGCGGACAGAAATCCTCGACGTGCGAAACCGCCTCGCAGGAAATTTGTTTTTGGATCATGCCGGAACGGAATTCGATGCCAACCTCCTCGTTGACCTCACCCGGGCGGAGTCGATCGGGCAACTGAGCGCACTTCCAATCGATTTCGATGCCAGACTCGCTGTTGAGAGCGTCGGAGCGCTGATCAGGGATTTTGCCCCGCCCAATCTCGCCGGGCTACCGGTGGACGGTTCGCTTCACGCCGAACTCGACGGCTTTCGGCTCCAAGAGAGATCCCTCAAGAGCGGTCGGGCATTCGTCCAAAGTGAAACGCTCGAAGTTTCCGGGGAGCCCTTCGAGTCCATTCAGATCGATGCACTTGTAGATCAACCGGACCATCTTATTGCAAATCTCGATGTCCAGCTGGATGAAAAAAGCGCCGCTGAAGGCCAGATCGGCTATCACCTCAGCGACGCACTTTACGACGGCGCGCTGGCTATTCGCGCAGATATCGCCGGGCAGGGGAAATTGAATCGGCTGCTTTCGGGAAGAAACATCACCAAACTGCTTCCCGCAAAAACCGGATTGGAATGGGAAGGAGGAGGAAATCTGAAAGAGAAAACGCACCGGGGTGACCTGAAACTCGACACTACCGGACTGACGCTCTCGGACGGGGCGGTACCGATCGACCTCGCGCTTGCCGGCTCCTACACGGAAAAATCGGCGAATTTCCCAGATTTTGCATTGCGCAGCTCTGTCTTCGACCTCGATGGATCGCTCCTTTGGGACAGCAAAACATTGAATCTATCTAACTGGCTTGGCAAAAACGAAGAAAGAGATGTTTTCACTCTAAACGCAGAACTCCCCTTGACGCCTGATTCACTCGGCCCGCAGTGGCTCTCAGGCGAAGACCCGCTGGATCTCGACTTAAAAATCAGCGACCTTGCAGTGGCTTCGTTTTCGCGGCTCTTTCTCAAAGAATCCCCGATCCGCGCCAACCTGAATTTTGATCTGAACGCTTCCGGCAGCCCCCTTGTCCCGAAAGTGGCCGGGGATTTGAAGCTCGATAAGATCATTCTCCCGAACCCGAAAGGTGACATTCCCCTCGGCAGGCTCGATCTCGATATCGATATCGCTTCCGAGAAAGCCGGTCTCGCCGGGAACTTTCTCCATCCCGACCTGAAACCACTCGCAATTACAGCAGATTTCCCCTTTTTCCCCGCTGACTGGGTAACAGGAAAACGAAAGTTTGCTGAAGAGTCGATTCTGGCCACCGCTAAAATGGACCGAAGCTCTCTCTCCTTTCTTGCCGGAAGGGTCCCTGCAATCGAATCAGTCGACGGGACAGTAGGGATCAACGCAAAGCTCGCCG
>JAKSBG010000100.1 GCA_022361255.1 Verrucomicrobiales bacterium | reverse complement strand
TTGTGCGTCACGATCACGATTGTGAACTCATCTTTCAACTGCGTGATAAGATCTTCGATCGTGGCAGTCGAAATCGGGTCGAGCGCCGAACAGGGCTCATCCATGAGAATGATCTTCGGCTCCACCGCGATGGTTCTTGCAATACAGAGGCGTTGCTGTTGACCACCGGAGAGGCCAAGCCCACTCGCGTCGAGGCGGTCCTTCACTTCATCCCAAAGGCCGGCCAGCTTCAGACTGCGCTCCACTGCCTCATCCAGAACGGACTTTTTGTTGATCCCCTGAATACGGAGACCGAAGGCAACATTCTCATAGATGCTTTTCGGGAACGGATTGTATTTCTGGAACACCATCCCGACATGTTTCCGAAGCTCGATCGGGTCGACCAGCGGATCGTAAATATCGGTATCGAGAATTCGAATCGCCCCGTTCGTAATGCTTGCTGTCGGAATGAGATCATTCATTCGGTTGAAGCATCGAAGCAGGGTCGACTTCCCGCAGCCGGATGGCCCGATGAACGCGGTGACTTCGCCACGATTCACGTTCATGGAAATATTCCGGAGGACTTCCGTTCCCTTGACGTAGGAAAAACTGACGTCATCTACTTCGATGACGACATCGGCAGCATCTGGACGCTCTGCCGATGAGGACACCGGTGTATGGTCAGGGGTCTTGGTATCTTCCCTTTCTTGATCGGACATGGTTGTATTCATGGTAAGATTGTTTTTATCGCGAGGCTACTCCTAATGAACGCAGAGTGATTTTGCTGTTACCATTTCAGGCGCTTGCGATAGTTGATTCTCAAATAGACAGAAAGCGCGGCGAGAGCCATCACCAGCACCATAAAGACAAATACGGAACCGTATTGCATTGGCTTGGTGTATTCCGTCTGCGGAATCCGGGCAGCCACGGTGTAAATGTGATAGGGCATCGCCTGAACTGACTGGGAGAAGAACCCGGTCAGACTGCTCACTTCCTGCCAGGGCAGCTTATCCTTGTGAGCCAACGCAGCAGTGAACATGATCGGAGCGGTCTCCCCTGCGACCCGGGTAATACCGAGCACGGAAGCTGTCAACATTCCGGGAAAGGCATAGGGCAGCACCGATTTGGAAATCGACTGCCACTTTGTTGCGCCAAGAGCGAGAGAAGCCTCCCGGAATCCCATTGGAATCGCTTTCAGGGACTCTTCACAGGCTGCGATAATGACCGGCAGGATCATCACTGCGAGTGTGAATCCACCGGCCAGCATACAGGTGCCCCACCCCTGAAAGGCGATGAAGTTTCCAGCCCCCAGCGGAATGGTGAGAAAGGAGCGATCAAGAGGTTCCTGCGTGAGAACCGGCACAAACAGGCAGAAAAACATGAGCCCGAAAAGCCCGAAAACGATCGAGGGTACCCCTGCCAGGTTCATGATCGCAAGCCGGATCATATCCATGAACCGCCCCTTCGATGAGTATTCATTCAGGAACACGGCGGTGGTCAATCCGACAAACAGAGCCACGACAATACAAATCAAGGTTAAGAGCGCAGTTCCGACGAGGGGACCAAAAATCCCTCCCCCCGAATAGGCGTGGGATTTCTCTTCAACAATAACCTCTTCCGGATTGTCACGTTTCCATTGTGAGTAGTCCGTGAAGTCCATCCGGTGAAACTTCCCCGCCTCCGTCTCCCAGGTCATGAGTGTTTCGGGACTCTTGGTAAAAAAGGAAGTATTCACAAAGGGAGCAGAGGTCTTGAAGACAACCGGCGCGCCCTTTTTCGTAATGTCCCAGAATATGTAGGCGGCACAAATCAGGATGAAATACGTCACCACTCGCAGAAGAACGGATACCGCAGCGTCCCTCCGCTTGACTGCGGACGGTTTTTTCAGGAGAGGGTTTTCCGATCGCATGATGGGATTGTCTGAAACTTGGTCGTGCATGGGAAAAGAGATTCAGGATTGCAGGTTGAATGGGATTACACCTTCTGAAGGCGTTTCAGCACGCGCTGCGCGGAAAAATTTACGAGAAGTGAGATACAGAACAGAATCATGCCCACCATGAAGAGCGCGCGCCAGTGAAGCGAACCGGCATCCACTTCCCCCAGCTCCTGCGCAATGATGCCCGTCATCGTGTGAGCCGGTTGCGCAACCACCCCGAGCCCCTCGGTGAAATCCGGAATTTTGATTTTATTACCCGCAACCAGAAGAACGACCATCGTTTCCCCGATGATTCGGCCAAAACCGAGAAGCACCGCCGCAATCATCCCGGAAACCCCGGTCGGAACGACGACACGGAACACGGTCTGCAGTTTCGTCGCACCCATCGCAAGGGAGTTCTCCGCGAAAGCTTTCGGGACATTGTTCAGCGCATCCTCCGTCAGTGTGAAAATGGTGGGGACCGCCATGAACGCGAGAAGGAGTCCTGCGTTGAGGATGGTAAGGCGCTCAGCCATCGGAAACCCGGGCACCCACTGCAACCATTCTACCTGGCTGACCGCCCGGAGGGTTTCCCCGAAAACCAGAATACCGAAAAACCCGAGAACCACGGAAGGAATCGCCTCGATAAACTCAATCGCAGGCTTGATGAAATTCTGCTCCCGAAACGATGCGAGCTGATTCACATAAATAGCGGCAGCGACGGCGAAAGGAACGGCAACTGACAATGCGATCAGTGAGATCAGGAGAGATCCGGTAAAAATGGGAAGCAATCCGTAGAAATCATGCCACGAACTGTTGGAAATCCAATCACGACCGAAAAGGAAAGAGGAAACGGATTCCACAACCGAGATTGATTTATCATGGCGCCATTCCTTCACTCCCTCACGCCCTTCACTGAGTCGATTCTCAAACCTTTTGTAGAAGACCTCGCCACGTTTCAGGTTCTCCTTTGCGCTCTTCGTAGCGACTTCATCCCGGGCAGGAATTTGCTCATAGAGCTTCGCCATCTCCATCTCGAAAGGTCCGGCCAATTCGGCATGCCGGGGAACAGAGTCGTAAAAGACCTGGTTGATGCCCTCGTAATCAGGTTCCTCAATGACAACTTTCGCCGCCTCTGCCAGCATCCGCTCTTTTTCAGCCGGATCCTCTGCCACTTCAGCCCCCTTTTCCCAGGCCTTCTTGCGTGTCGCAGCCGTGGAAAAACTCACGAGTTTCTTTTTGTTCTCCAACCCTTTATCGCGAAGCTCTGAGTGGAATGACTTCAGCGGCCGAACCGCGGCCTGCATTGCCTTGAGAGTATCCTTGTAGGCGACCAGTTGCTCAGCAGCCACTTTTTTCTTCTCCCTGGCCACATCCTTGAGATTTTCGATGTAGGGATGGTCGTCGTCGGCTTCCGGTGAAGCTGCGAAAAGCACCGCTTCTTTGATCTTCGGGTATGCCTCCTCTGGCGGCTTCGCCGTCCCTACACCGAGCTCCCATGCCGCATCCGATTCAATGACCTCTGCAATTTCCTTTTTCAGCTTCTCGCGCAGCAAGTCGACTTCCGACTCCAAACGAGCCTTTTCCGCCTGCAGCACGGGAATCTTCGCCCGGTCTTCCTCGCTCTCTGAATCAAGATCCTCGAGATCGTCATTCACGTCCTCCAACTTGTCCAGATCCCGTTCGAATCTGCCCCAGGTCTTGGCGGTGAGATTCTCAACGTTCGCAAGAACCGCCCTCGTTGCGCGGAGAATGGAATCCTCTTCCTTCGAACTCTTATTCACCTCTGCGTAGTAGGCGATGTTGAGAGAGCTGTAGAGGTTGGTGTGGGCGGTGATCTCATCACCGATGTAATCGACGAATTCCTGGCCGGACTGCCGGTAGGTCTTCAGATCTTTGTGGTGATCCGGAAAAAACATGAATGCCTCTCTCGCGAGAAACACGCAAATGAGGACAAGCACCACGATCGCTAAGCTCGCGTTACCGCCGAAAAAGATTCGGATAAAATCCTGAGTGTTCAGTCCCAGGAACTGAAATCCACGTCTCTTGAATGCTGGTTCTTTCATTCTTTCTGCCGCTTTGAGTCGGAGTCGTTTGTCTGAAGCGCTGTAAGTGGTCTTTCGGTCAGTTTCCAGCGTTTTATCAGCTTCGTTATGTAGGATGCAAGTCTGCGAATTGTCTCAAATGAAAGAGTGACGATTCAGTAACCTGTCCCCGTCCCCAAAGGGGAGCCTGAGGGAAAAAAATAGGGCCGGGAGTGACCCGACCCTATCAAAGTGTTTGGATTCGACCTGAATCAATCAGGTCAATTCTAAGGTGGTTGATTACTTCACAGGGATGAAGCCAACGCGCTCAACGATCTCAGCCGCTTTGTCAGCAGAAGTCGCCCAGGCGAGGAACTTGGCACCCGCTTCGGAAAGCTTGCCTTTAACCGTGTAGTAGTGAAGAGAACGAGCAATCGGGTAGTCCTTAGCGTTCTCAGGCTTGAGCTCAACGTCGTCAACAGGAATCGCTTTGATCCCGTCCTTTTCGGTGTAAGCAAGACCGACGTATCCGATTCCGTTTGCGTTCTTGGCAACTTCCTCAGCGATCTGCTCGTTTCCGGCCATCTTCTGAGTGTCGGAACCGTAGTCACGCTTGTTCATCGCCATTTCCTGGAAGGACTTGTAAGTTCCGGAGGAAGTGTTGCGAGTGTAAACAGAGATCGGGCCGGCGTCGCCACCAACTTCAGACCAGTCAGTGATGTCTCCGGTGAAGATGCCTTCAACCTGCTCGAGAGTCAGACCTTCGATACCGCTCTTCTCGTTCACGATCACGCCGATCATGTCGTAAGCTCCGGTCCAGTCTTTGATTTCCATGCCCTTGGCAGTGAAAGTCTCCACTTCGGAGTCTTTGATGTTACGGCTGGACATTCCGATTCCTGCAGGCTCAGCCTGGAGGTGAGTGAAAGCAGTGGAAGATCCCTCAGCGGCGATCTCGAAAGTCACTTCGTTTCCGGCTTCTTTGTATGCTTCAGCGAGCTGAGGAACCATCTTGGCTCCCAGTGTGTCGGATCCCTTGATCACGATTTTGTCTTCAGCGTTGGCTCCTGCGAAAAGAGAAGCAACAGCAATGATGGCTAGTGTTTTTTTCATAAATTATTTGGTTTCAGAGTTGGTTTGTGCTTGGAGCCGGTTTCCCGAATCCGCCGAAGAGTGCCCTGCTACTGTCTTTTCTTCAAATCCCTGCCCGTATCAATCTTGTCACATAACTCCCCCGTCATATTCGTCCCTCTTTCCGGCAAACAGGGTTCAGTCAGGGATGCAACAGGGTTTGCTCAACCGCCTAACCCTGTTTGCTTTGAAAGCACCCCGTTGCTTTCGAATTGCACATTGAACCGATTTTTGAAACCATCCACATCATGAGCGAAGTCCATCAACAGAAATCCAGCATCGGAAAAATCATTGGCTGCGGTTGTGCCGCAATCGTCCTTCTCGGGATCATCGGAGGCGCCACCGCCTTTTTCGGTTTTACCAAGCTGATGAAAAGCAACAACCCGTACAAGGACTCCATAACCGCAGTCCAAAACAATCCGGCAGCCGTCGCGGCACTCGGAGAGCCGATCAAAGAAGGCCTCATGCCGACGGGGAACATTTCCACCACGAACGGCGAAGGCTCAGTGGATCTGCAAATCGGTGTTTCCGGCCCCAAAGGCAAAGGCAAGATCTACGTGAAAGGAAGCAAAGCTTCGGGAAGCTCCAGCTGGAATTACGATACCTGGGAGCTGAAAGTCGACGGACAGGAGCAGGCCATACCGCTGAAATAGGCACGCGCCATGCGACCGTTTCCTGCGTGGACCTTGGCGCAGTCGCGGACCGCATGCGTGGCTGTTGCCGCCGGGGCGGGATCGTGCGATGATCCCGCCGCATGCAGCTCTTTCTTCTGCCGTTTATTATCGCGCTCGCCCTCACGATGTGGGGACGAAACCGCTTTCGTAAAATCTACGGCCAGGAAGTGGAGTTCTCTCTGCCTTCCAAAATCACCGGGGGCGAGCTTGCCAACCGCATTCTACAAAACCGCGGTATCACCGACGTGTCCGTCGTAAAAGGGCGCGGCGTTCTCGAGGACTTCTACGCTCCCGAGAAAAAGCGACTCTCGCTTGCCCCGCACCACTTTGACGGCATCAACTTCCCGTCCCTCGCTATGGCCGCGCAGCAGGCCGGAAAAGCAATTCAACATCACGAAGGACATCGTCCCGTCCTCTGGCGCGCAACCGCAATTCGGTGGACCGTATACTTGAGCATCCCTCTGCTCATCATCGCGGGATTCACCATGGTCCTGAGTTCAAAAGCCCTCTTTCCCCTCACTCTTCTGCTCTGGTCCCTCATCGCCTTCTGGAATATGGCGACGATACCAACCGAGCTGGACGCGGGAGAAAGGGTAAAAAAACAACTTTCGGAGCTGAAGGTATTCCGCAATCTGGACGAACGGGTCGGCGTCGAGCGGGTTATGGGAGCCGCGAGCACACAGTATCTTGATGGAATTTTCACCGTCGCCTCCTGGGCCGCCCGATTGGTGCTTCCCTGGATGAAGAGTTCGGATTCCTGAGGTTCCGCACCGCTCCCCCGAACCCCGGGATTTCCCTTTCAGGAAAAAGATGCGGCAGGTTCCGTAAGGAAGGAGCAGTCATCCCGTCCGAGATATCATGAAATACATCCTTTCCGCCGTTCTTCTTTTCGCCACTGCGATCACTTTTGCCGAAGAAAAAACTCTGCAGTCGGTGATCGACGCAGCAAAAGCGAAAAACCGCGCCAAAGCCGACCCCGAAAAACTGGCCGCCTACGCAGCCGGAATTGAAGCGGTGCGAAAAGCAGAAATCACCAAATCTGCCAAACAGGAGGGCGAAAAAGCGCCGGAATTCACTCTTCCCGAGGCAAAAGGGGGAACCGTGAATCTTTCCAGCGAGCTGAAAAAAGGCCCCGTCGTCCTGGCATGGTATCGGGGAGGCTGGTGCCCCTACTGCAACATTCAACTGGCTGCCTACCAGCAGATTCTCCCGCAAATTGAAGAACTTGGTGCGCAGCTCATTGCAGTTTCCCCGGAACTCCCTGACAGCGCCCTCAGCACCACGGAGAAAAACGATCTCAAATTCCCGGTTCTCTCTGATCAAAACCTGAAGGTGGCCGCTGAATACGGACTGGTCTTCGAACTGACACCCGACGTCGAGAAATACTATGCCGGGTTCTTCGACATGGCAGAATACAACGGTGAGGACGCAGCAAAAAATGAGCTCCCCCTCGCCGCGACCTACGTCATTGGTCAGAACGGAAAAATCGCCTGGGCTTTCCTGGAATCCGACTACACCAAGCGCGCGGAGCCCGGGGATATTTTGCGGGTCCTCAACGAGTTGCAAAAACCCTGACGTGCAACTCGTCAGCTAGGGAAGCCGATTACGACGGCACCGTAGCTATTCCTTTCAGCAATACACCCACCAGGAATCGAACCTGGACCTTCGGTTCCGGAGACCGACGTAATATCCATTTTACTATGGGTGCGCAAGACCGGACCCGGTTTCGCAGAAACCATTCCGGGCCGGGAGCGCGTAAGATGTAGCCCCATCGCAACATTCGCAAGTCCTATCCGCATTTTCCGGCCAAGGCCATGCATCCGCTGTTGGAAAACCGATGCTTTACACTCCGGATTCGCGGCCATATCGTCCCGCCCTTTTTGAAGTCTCTCGCAGAAGCGACATTTCATGAGCAAGCAAACTCCAGGCAAACGTGTCATCATCAAGATCGGCACCGGCGTTCTCACCCGGGATTCCGGGGGAGAGATTCATCATGCCATGCTCGCACGGCTCTCGCAGTCGATTGCAGACCTGAACAAAGCCGGTCACGAAGTTGTCATGGTAACATCCGGAGCAGTCGGAGCCGGCCTCTCCACGCTGGGGCTCACCTCCCGGCCGAAAGAGATCGAACTTCTTCAGGCCTGTGCCGCCGCCGGCCAGGCGAGACTGATGCATCTCTACGAAAGCCAGTTCGGCCACCACGGGCTTGCGGTCGCTCAACTGCTAGTAACCCACGACGACCTGCGCGACGAAAAACGCAGCGCCAATGTGCTAGCAACTTTGAATGCGCTTTTTCCCCACCGAAAGCTCATCCCGATTATCAACGAGAATGATTCCGTTTCCGTCTACGAACTCAAAGTCGGGGACAATGACATTCTTTCCTCCATCGTCGCGCGCCTCATCGATGCCGATCTTCTCGTGCTCCTCACCAGCGTCCCGGGACTGACCGGACCTGACGCCACTTCAGCGGACGATATCATCCGCGTCGTCGAAAATGTGGACAGTGTTCTCGATTTCGCACGGGATGAAAAAGGCGAACTCTCCATGGGAGGAATGGCCAGCAAACTCCAGGCCGTGAAAGAAGCTGTCACTCACGGCGTCGAAACGATCATCGCGAGCGGTCACAATCCGGAACAACTCGCTGATCTCGTCGACGGCAACGGTATCGGCACCCGTTTCGTTCCCGCAAAATCCTGAATCACTTTCTCATCATGACTTCCGAAGAAATCCGCGAACAGGTTTTCCAAATGGGCAAACAGGCTCGTGCCGCCGCTCACGCATTGGCTACTCTGACAACAAAACAGAAAAACGAAATCCTTCTCGCGATGGCCGACGGAATGGTTGCCCACGAAGCAGCCATCCTCGAAGCCAATGAAAAAGATCTCGATGCAGCAGACGAGCTCGAACTAACCGATGCGATGAAAGACCGCCTGCGCCTCGACAGCGATCGCATCGCCGCGATCGCTCAGGGTATCCGCGACGTTGCCGAACTTCATGACCCCACCGGGGAAATTATCAAGGACTGGACGCGGCCCAACGGAATCCGCCTTCAGAAAAAGCGAACCCCGATTGGCACGATCGGAATCATTTTTGAAAGCCGTCCCAATGTCACCGCCGACGCTGCTGTATTGTGTTTCAAAACCGGGAACGCGACCATCCTGCGGGGCGGAAAAGAAGCCATTCATTCGAATCGCGCCATCGCCACCGCTCTCGACGAAGGCGGAAAGAAAGCAGGCCTGCCTGACCACGCGATTCAGCTGATTCCATTTACTGATCGGGAAAGCGTACAGCACATGTGCGAGATGGACCAGTGGCTCGATCTCATCATTCCCCGCGGCGGAGCCGGTCTTATCGAAGCGGTCGTCGGGATGGCCCGGATGCCTGTCATCAAGCACTACGACGGAATCTGTCACGTTTACGTCGACAAGGCAGCTGATCTCGATATGGCCGAGGCAATTGTGATCAATTCCAAATGCCAAAAGCCATCGGTTTGCAACGCACTGGAAACGCTCCTGATCCATCGCGACGTCGCCGCCGAATTTTCCCCGACAATCGCCGAAACACTCAGCGCGAAAGGTGTCGAGCTGCGCGGCGATGAGGAATTTCGGAAACTCGCCGGCCTCGACTCCGTCATTCCGGCGAGTGAGAGTGACTGGACCACGGAATACCTCGACTACATTCTCGCGGTGAAAGTTGTCGACGACCTCGACGCAGCCATTGCTCACATCAACGAATACGGTTCTCACCACACCGAAAGCATCGTCACTGCCGACGAGGCTGCAGCAACGAAATTTCAGCTCGAAATCGATTCCGCCTGCGTTTTCTGGAACAGTTCCACCCGCTTCAGCGACGGAGCCGAATTCGGATTCGGTGCCGAAATCGGGATCAGCACCGACAAGCTCCACGCCCGCGGACCCATGGCTCTGGAGGAGTTGTGCAGCTACAAGTATCTCGCCTTCGGGACGGGTCAGGTGAAGTGATTCCTCCCGCGGACCGGGCCCGCCACGAAAATCCGAAGAATGGAACCGGTGGAAATTCCGATTCCGTTTGTAATGTCTCGCTCACGCTATCGAATGCGGGGCGACTTACCAGACAAAATGGCCGATAATGCCAGCTGCAATCACCACCGCCCAGGAAGGGAGCTTCATGACAAGAAGGGCCGCTGCTACGGCGATGAGAAAAACCACATCCTTCGTCGACTGAACCGCTCCGACCCAGACCGGATTGTACAACGCAGCCCCTAACAAGCCGACCACCGCCGCATTCGTTCCCGCAAGAGCCGCCCGAATACCCGGCTTCTTTACGACAGAGTGCCAGAACGGCATCAATCCCAACACCAGCAACCAGGCGGGGAGAAACATCCCGATCAGGCAGATCGTCGCCATTCCCCACGGCCCCCCGGATCCTTCAATGAGGGATCCGAGATAGGCGGAGAACGTAAAAAGAGGCCCCGGCACAGCCTGGGCTGCACCGTAACCTGCCAGGAATTCCTCACGACCGACCCAACCCGGCTCAACAACCTCCTGGCTCAGCAGCGGCAGAACGACATGTCCTCCGCCGAAAACGAGGGACCCGCTTCGATACATTGCCGTGAACGCCTCCAGCGGCTGACCGGGCTGTATCTTTGTCAGGAAAGACAAACCGATAAGCAGAGTGAAAAAAGCGACAAGGCAGACGACGCCGGACACTTGACCCTGTCTGGTCGACGACGCAACAGGGTCAGGTCCCTCATCCAACCCTGTCTGGTCTCCACGAAACAGCATCCAACCCGCCACCGCACCAAGCGCAATGACAACAAGCTGCATCCAGGCGATCCCGGAACCGAGCAGAATACCGGCAGCGGCAAGGGCAATGAGCTGCCGCGACCGGCCTGTGCACAAAGTCTTCCACATCGACGTGACGGCGCCGGCAATGACGGCGACTACGGCGATCTGAAGTCCTTTCAACCAACCTGCCCCGCCCTCCAGTCCGCCACCGTATTTCATCACGCCGAGTCCGAAGAGAACAAGTAACAACGCCGAGGGAATCGTGAAAGCAAACCAGGCCGCAAACGCCCCTGCCCACCCCGCGCGTTTCCAGCCGACGGAAAGTCCGAACTGACTGCTCGCCGGTCCGGGAAGAAACTGGCAAAGCGCCAGGAGATCAGCGAAGTCTGCTTCCGTGAGCCACTTTTTCCTTTCAACAAATCGATCCCGGAAAAAGGCAATGTGTGCCGTCGGCCCACCGAAAGAGGTGAGGCCCAGAATCAGAAATTCACGGAAGACTTCGAGAACCGGTTTCATCCTCCGTTTCTCGCGCCGATTGGGTCGGTAAACAAGCGCGAAACGAAATTGTCACCCGGGCGAAACGGTCGGGTCATTTCCCCATCGTCCCGGCCTCCTGTTCGGGGCGGCGACCGGGGAGCCACTACTACGGGTTTCCGCTGCGCTATGGCTTGAATCGTCGCAGGATTCGTCTGACATTTGGTAAGTTCTTTTTGAATTCCCCGTCTTACTCTCCCATGAAACTGCGACTCGCTTTTCTCTCTGCTCTGCTCTTCTCTCTCACTGCCCCCTTTGGACACAGCGCGGAGTCCGAACCGGTTCGGGACAAGAATGTTGAAGCGCAGCTGATTTCCTCTCACGCAACCATCGCACCGGGGCAAACTTTCCAGCTCGGTCTGAAATTCACGATCGACGATACCTGGCACACTTACTGGAGCAATCCGGGCGAAACAGGCAAACCGACAACGCTCGATCTCACTTTGCCGGACGGGTTCACAGCCGGCAAATTGCAGTTTCCCGTTCCGAAGCGATTCGTGGTCGACTACAGCATCCCCAATGTCATGGAGATTCTCGAAGCCGGATTCGGCTATGAGTACACCGTGGTTCACGTCGTTGAAGTGACCGCTCCGGAGGATCTCAAGGCCGGGGAAACGATCACGATTTCCGGAAACACTACGTTCCTGATGTGCGATCCGAATACCTGTGTTCCCGGAAAAGCCGCTCTCTCCATTTCTCTGCCCACCGGGAGCGAAGCCCTGCCTTCACCGCATGCGGCAACGATTAATCTTTACGCGAGTAAAGTTCCGGAAAAAGTCGACTGGCCCACCTCTGTAGCACTGGAGGGGGGAAAAGTCGTGGTTTCGGTGGAAGCGGAAGCCGGAAAGCTCCCCGCAGATGCACCCCTCCATTTTTTCCCTGATAAGGTTCATATATTTGATCAGCTCTCGGAACCGGAAATTACAAAAGACGGGGGAACGGTCACTTTTGCTTTCGATAAGTACGAGGAGTTGGAGTCTGCTCCGGAGAACATTTCCGGCATCGTTATCGCAGAGACACCGACGGGGAAAAAAGGCTTCCGGGTATCCACGGGGGAGATGACTGATGCACCGGCAGCCCCCACTCAGGATACGAAATCCGAAAGTGCTGCGGAACCCGTCTCAGTCCCCTTCGGCGGCGGACTGATCGGCGCAATCATCGGCGCTTTCCTTGGCGGCATCATCCTGAACATTATGCCCTGCGTGTTTCCGGTGATCTCGCTGAAAGTGATGTCCTTTGTCGGCCAGGCCGGCGAGGACCGGAAAAAAATCTTCATGCACTCCGCGATTTTCACGCTGGGAATTCTCATCTTCTTCTGGCTTCTCGCAGCTATCATCATCGTGCTGAAATCCCTCGGCCATGATCCGCAATGGGGATTTCTCCTGCGCCAGCCCGGTTTTGTCCTCGGGCTCATCTTTGTGATGATGCTGGTCGGGCTGAGTCTCGCGGGCGTTTTTGAAATCGGCACCTCCCTGACCGGCGTGGGTGGAAACCTGGTCTCAAAATCCGGGTATGCCGGTAGTTTCTGGAGCGGTGCTCTCGCGGTTCTGCTGGCGACTCCCTGCACCGCGCCACTGATGGCGCCGGCCATCGCGTTCGCATTTGCCCAGTCCGCCCCGATCATGATCCTGATTTTTTCTGCGCTCGGTCTGGGAATGGCAGCTCCGTATTTCCTCCTCGCACTTTTTCCGAAACTTCTCGACATGATCCCCCCTCCGGGCGGATGGATGGAAACCTTCAAGCAGTTCATGTCTTTCCCCATGTTCGCGGTCGCAATCTGGTTGATCGGGGTTCTTTCGAAACAGCTCAACGTAGCTGGCCTGCAGTGGAGCCTCGTCGGCGTCCTGCTTCTGGCCATGGCGGCCTGGGCAATCGGCCGTTTTGCCACTCCGGACAGGTCGAAAGGGGCTCGAACGAAAGGCCGCGTGTTTGCGCTCGTTCTTTTGGTCCTCAGTATTTTCTTTGGTGTCAGCGCAGTCAAAAAACGGGCGCCTTTTGAGTCAACCGACCTCACCGCGATCATTGAAAATCACCGCTCGAGCGGAAAACACGTGTTCGTGGATTTCACCGCTGAGTGGTGCCTGACCTGCAAAGTCAATGAGCGCACAACCATCAAAACGGAGAAGGTTCAGCAGGCATTTGCAGACAACAACGTGGAATTCCTCATCGCAGACTGGACCAATGAAGACCCGAGCATCACAAAGGTTCTGAAAGAACACGGTCGTTCCGGCGTGCCTTTCTACCTCCTCTATCCTGCCGATACCTCAAAGGATCCGATTTCCCTGGGCGATGGCGTCATTACCCCGAATATGGTTTTCGACGCGATCAATCAGGTCACGGGGTCTGAGTAGCCGGATTTCCGGTTTTCACGCTCCGCCGATCTGCGGATTTGACGAGCCGAACTGTCAGGATTCCCAGAATCCAGAGCAGCGCGAGGGCGGTGACCATTGTGATCGGAATCTTTGGATGTTGTCGCAGCACTTCACTCCAACGGGATTGCGATGCAAAACCGGCAGCCGGCCAGATCGCCCGGACTTCAAAGGAATGGTTTTTCACGAGGGGGCTCGTTGTTGAAACCAAAAGCTCCGCGCCCCCTTGCCTGACTTCGTAGCCGGGAGAGGGACCCGTGTTGCCGTAAACAGAAGGTGCAAATTTTGATGCACGAATTTCCCCGGGGAAACGCAAAATCAAACGTGCGGAGTCGACGGGTAGTCCCTGAAACGGCCCACTGACATCAAAAGATCCAATTGCCTCTCCGCCGGCAACCTTCCAGTCACCATCAATAATGCAGCGAAAGTCGTATTCATGCACTCCCGGGTTTAGCAATACGCTCTCTTCCCCGCAGAAAATCTGATGCGTCCCTTCTCCTATCGATTCACGAAACGGCTCGGCTTCGCCGTTCCGGAACAATTCGATTTCCGAGATTCGCTTCTTCAATACGAGATTTCCCGGACCGCGATATACCGTGAGAAAATTCAAACACGGTCCGCGCTTGATCGCATCTCCATTCGCTTGAACAGAGAAACGATATTCCAGGAGTATCGTTCCATCACGGCGAACCTCTTGTACGGATTCGAGAGAGCGCACGCGTTCTTCTTCAGAAGATACAGCAAGAAAAGGAAGAAAGAGAATGGTCAGGGCAAGTGACCGAATGAGTTTCGTATTCAAGACCGGGAAAGGTAGGCCCGATCCGCGCCCAAAGCGATGAAAATTACAAAAATCGTATTTTTCACAACCTGGAAAGAAGGAGATCGTGAATGCCTCCAAACCCCCCGTTGCTGAAGACCACCACAACATCACCGTCATTTGCCTCCGCCTCGAGCCTCGCAACGATAGCATCGACATCCGGTTCGTAGTAGGCCGGTTTACCGCCTGCGCGGAGCGTCTCCATGAGCAAGTCGGTGTCGAGCCTTTCTTCTTCGCCAAGCAGATTCGCTCTCGCAACAGCGGCGATACACACGGCATCTGCTTCGCCGAGCGCATCCGGAAGCGCCTCCTGAAATACATTCCGCCGCGTCGTATTGGAGCGAGGCTCGAAGAGAGCCCACATTCTCGCACCCTCATATTTCGGGCGCAAAGCGCGGATTGCCTGCTTGATCGCAGTCGGGTGATGCCCGAAATCATCGATCACGGTAATACCACGATCCGTTACACCTCGAACTTCCTGGCGTCGCTTAATTCCCCGAAAGCTCGAAAGGGCCTCACGAATTTCATCCGGGGAAAGACCTCCGAAACGCGCTGCCGTAATCGCCATGGAAGCGTTTCGCACATTGAATTCGCCGTTCATGGGCAGCTGGTAACGCTCCCCCTCAAGCGTGAATGATGTTTCGTCAGCGCAATAATCAACGTCTTCAATGCGAGCTTCGCACAAATCGGAAAATCCGACTCTCTTAACCGGGGAATGCCCCTCTTTCTCGAAAACAGCGAGACAGTTCTCATCGTCTCCATTGAGAATGACAAGCCCGTTGCCGGGAACAAGTCTGATCATATGCCCGAAAGTTTTTTTGATCGCATCAAGGTCATCGAAGATGTCGGCGTGATCAAACTCGATGTTATTTACAATGGCTACCTCGGGAAGGTAATGAATAAACTTGGACCGCTTGTCAAAGAAGGCGGAATCGTATTCGTCCCCCTCAAGGACATTGATCCCGGAATCAGTAAACCTCGCTCCCTGCTCCAGGTTGCCGGGAAGCCCGCCAATGATGAACCCCGGATTTCGCCCTGCGGATTCGAAAATCCAGGCCAACATCGAGGAGGTAGTGGTTTTGCCGTGGGTGCCTGAAACCACATAATTGCTTTTACCTCGCAAAACCTTCTCACGAAGCAGTTGAGGCAGGGAAATGTAGGGAAGCTTTTGATTCAGAACAGCTTCAACCTCCGGGTTTCCGCGGCTCTGGGCATTCCCGATAACGAAAAAATCTACATCATCCGGAAGGTTCTCCGCTTTGTATCCGTCGAGAATTTCGATTCCACTGTCCTCTAAAAAGGATTTCATCGGATCGTAGACATGCGAATCAGAACCAGACACCCGATATCCGGCGTCTCGAAATGCGGCAGCAACAGAACCCATTGCTGTTCCGCAAATTCCCATGAAATAGAGGTGCGTGTCGGCGGGAGATTTTTCACTCATTTTCTGGAACCTTGCTTACGATGAATTGAGAGCACTCGCAAACGGGATTTGTTTATCAACGATCATGCTGGGTCCGGTGAGGAAAGTACAATCGGGCAACCGGGGTCCTCCCGGTCGAATGAGAAGTTCCGCGAACTCCACCTGTCAATCGTTCCTATCCCGTGACCTTTCATGGCTCGCATACCTTCGGTCATCAGCCTGCAACGTCATTGAAATCGGGAGATTACGCAAAAAAATCGCACGCCAACACGCGATTGAATGTATGAGTCCCGGAGTCGATGATTTATCATGAGCACTTTTGTCAAACATGAAGCTCCCAAAGGAAAAAAGGGCACGGGAATTGCGATTTTCCTCGGAGTTCTCTGGATCGCTGTCATCGGCGCGTTCTGGTATGCCTACCGCAACGCCGAAGGAGACGGAGGCGGCATCGTCAATTTCATCGGTCGTTTTCACGTCCTCATCGTCCATGTTCCGATCGGCGTGATCTTTCTCGGCTTCGGGATGGACATTCTCTCCCGGCTCAAAAAATTCGGGCACCTCAAAGACTCTCTCCCGTTTATTCACTGGATTTCGTTCCTGTCCGCCTGTGGCGCCACCATTGTCGGATATATGCTGATGTCAGTTGAGGGCTTTGCGGGGCGGGCCATGGACATGCATATGTGGTTCGGTCTCGCTGTTGTCGTTTGCTGTCTTCTTGCTCTGGTTTTCTCTCTTCGGAAACTGGCAGCTCTTTCCACTCTGTTCCTCGCCGGTGCCGTCTTTACCACTATGGCAAGCGGTCACTTCGGTGGCGCGATGGTTCATGACACCGAATATCTCACCGAGCATGCTCCGGAGCCGTTAAAACCGCTGCTTCTCGTTGGTATAGAAACGCATGGGGATGCCGAACAGGGTCCGGAGGGCGAAGGCGATGAGGAAGTCACGGAAGTGGTTTTCTCTGAACGTAATGTCTATAACGACTTCGTAGTTCCGATTCTCGATGCGAAATGCAACGAGTGCCACAACGAGAATAAGGTGAAGGGCAAGCTGCGCATGGATACCCACGAGCTGCTGCTCGCCGGAGCGGAAGGATCTGATTTTCCCACCGTCATTCCCGGAAATGCGGACGAATCCGAGTTGATCGTCAGAGTGATGCTGGAGGAGGATCATGACGAGTTCATGCCACCGAAGGGAGACCCGCTCACACCTGATGAAATCAAGATTCTGAGTCTCTGGATTGCTGCCGGCGCCAAGACCGATACAACAATCGCCGGACTGGGCGACGACCCTGAAATCGAAGTCGCTGCGCTCGCGGTTGAGGCAATTCATTCCGGCGAGGAGGAAGTCGTCGAAACCGCGTCCATCGCTTTGACTTCTGTCTGGGACACCCTTCCCCCGGAAGAGCAGAAGCAGCGTATGGATGATGTGATGGTCGAGGCGGAAAAATATCACTTCTCCGTCATGCCGATCTCCGCAGAAGACGACCGGCTGCGTATCAATGTGATCAATGCCGCGAAAGAATTTGGAGACGACCAGTTGAAGCTGCTCGAACCCGTGGCTGATCGCATCGCTTGGCTTGATCTTGCCCGTAGCCAGATCTCAGACGCCGGTCTCGAAGTGGTCGGAAAAATGAAGGGACTGGAACGGCTCCACCTCGAGAACACGAAGGTGACCGATGCCGGTATCGCCAAGCTCGGCCCAATGCCCCATCTCGAATACCTCAACCTCTACGGAACACAGGTCGGAAACGGGGTCTTTGAGTCATTCGCCAGGATGCCACTGCTCCGCAAAGTCTACCTCTGGCAGACTCAGGTCGATGCAGGACAGGCCAAAGCCTACGAGAGGTCGGTAAATCTGGAAATCAATACCGGAGTCGATCTCTCTGCCGAGGCAGCACCCGCCAAAGCGGAAGAACCGAAGACGCCGGAACCGGCGAAAGATGAGAAAAAGCCGGAGCCCAAGCCTGCTGCCAAGCCGAAACCCAAGCCTGCGGAGAAAAAACCCGCACCGAAACCGGCTCAGAAGGAAGCCGACAAAACACCCAAGCCTGCGGCACCGGCAAAACCGGCGGCCCGGAAAGAAAAGGCAAAAACCCCTCCCAAACCTGCAGCAACAAAGCCGAAAGAGGCGCCGAAACCCGCTGCAAAACCTGCTCCGAAGGCAGATACACCTCCGGCCCCGAAACCTGCGGAAAAGAAAGAGGCGTAACAATTGCCCTGACTGCGGAGTTTTCTGCAGGAGCAAAGTCATTTGTTCTGTGAAACTCGTATTGAGTACCGAGCTCTTAAGAGCTAAATGCCCCCCCAACATGAACAGTTTTTCCAAGGCCATCTCCACGTGCACCCTCACTGCCGTCCTTGTCGCAGTCACCGCGTGCAATGACTCCGACATGGGGCCTGAAGGTCGTGAGATCGTGATCCGCGAGATCCCCGAAGCGCATCGCGAGTTCAAACTGGTCGACTCTGCGAGGGAGCGGTTCCGCTACCAGTCGCGGCCGGCAAACTCTGCCGGGGAGCAGTCTACAGGTCCGCAGCTCGTCTACACCACGCCTGAAGGCTGGACGGACGAAGGCAGATCCATGATGCGGGATGTCAATTTCACCTTCGGCGAAAACGGGGAGGGAGAATGCTACGTGGCTCGCCTCCCGGGAGCGGGAGGAGGGCTTACCGCGAACGTCAATCGCTGGCGCGGCCAGATGGGTGCCGCTCCGCTATCAGAAGAGGAAATTGCGGCACTGCCCAAAAAACCTCTTTTCGGCCAACCTGCCACTTTCCTTTCAGTCGACGGTGACTTCACCGGGATGGGCGCCGGCGAGGCAAAGAAGGACTATCGACTGCTCGGGGTCATTCTTTCGGCAGAATCGTCCGGAGCCGTATTCGTGAAAATGACCGGCCCGCGCGAACTGGTGGAAGCAAACGCCGCAAACTTCGACCTTTTCGTCTCCTCCCTGGACGTCTCGACCGGCTCCTGATTCGTAATTTTTTCTCCCATGGCAAAGAAACCTATCGATTTGTCTCCCGGCAACTGGCCGCAGCTTATCTATCGCCTTTTCACTTCTTTCAAGGTGGCCACGGTCGTCTTTGTCCTCATGACGCTGATCACGTTGCTGGGGACTTTGTATCAGGTCGAACACGGACTCCACGCCGCGAAGGAGCGCTATTTCTATTCCTGGATTATCGTTGAGAAAGTGTGGAACATTCCCCTTCTCGTTCCCGGCGGAATGCTACTGATGTGGGTTCTCTTCATCAACATGACCCTCGGGGCGCTCGTAAAAGTCCGGAAGCGCTGGAAAGGATTCGGCATGCTGGTAGGACACCTCGGGATGCTCATGCTGCTTGCCGGCGCTTTTGTCACTCACAAAGCATCCAGCGACGGCTACATGGCTCTCTACCCGGGAATGAAGTCAAACCGGGTCGAAAGCTACCGTGACTGGCAGCTTGAAATCATGCCCCTGAGCGAAGAAGGAAAGGCGGAAAAAGCCTGGGTTCTGCCTGCCGATGAATTGCAGAGCATCCGCTCTGACGAGCAACGCCGCTACGAAACGGCCGATCTGCCCTTCGATATCGTGATCAACGGCTTTTCGCAGAATGCCACGCCCATCCCCGTCTCCGCCCCGATGGCATCGGAAGCAAACGGAAAAGAAATCGACGGATTCAAACTCTCTCAGCAGCAGACTTCCAAAAATGCTGAGCAAAACCTTCCCGGCTGCTACATCGAGCTCCGTCCCGAAAACGGCGACCCGATCGAAACAATTCTCTGGGCAGGGTCTTTCCGCTTCGATCCGAGAGAAAAACCGATGCCCTTCACTTTCGAAGTGGAGGGGCAAAAATACGGTGCCCTCCTCGCCAAGAAAACCTGGGTTGTTCCATTCGAGGTGGAACTGAATGAATTCATCTTCGAACGCCATCCCGGAATTTCCACGGCACGAAATTACGAGAGCCGCATCACCCGGTTCGAAGAGGGCCAGCCGGAAAAACCGGTGGAAATCAAAATGAATGAACCGATGCGCTACCAGGGATACACCTTTTTCCAGGAGTCGTTCGGCCCACAGGGTTCAGAGCCGGGCGATGAAATGTTCTCCCAGTTTGCTGTCGCGAACAATCCTGCCGACCAGTGGCCGCTCTGGTCGCTCGTCGTCACCGGAATCGGAATGACTCTCCATTTCCTCATCATGCTAATCTCCTTCGTCGTCCGTTCCTTCACCAGGCCTTCTAAAACCACTGCGTCATGAAACAGTTTTTCTTTCTCCTGCTCTGCGCATTTTTCACCACCGGGTTGACGCAAGCGCGCGATCTACCCCAGTCAAATCTCGAGTCCTACGAAGCATGGGATCCGGAAACCGTTCATGCCTTCGAGAGAATCCTCGTCCAGGACGGCGGACGAGTAAAGCCGATCTACACCGTCTCGCGCTTCACCCTGATGTCTTTCAGCGGCAAATCCCGGGCCAAATTCGAGACGAAAGACGGCGAAAAGCACAACCTCCACTACTCCGAGTGGATGTTGAACGTTCTCTTCCGCGGCGAAATCGCCAAGGACATTCCTGTATTCGTCGTCGACAACTCCGAGGCGGTCGTGCAAATCGGCGTATCCCCGAAGTCAAAGAAGCGGACCGTATACTCCTACAACGACCTCGTGCCCGGTCGCGCACGGCTTGCAGAGCTTTCCGCTCAGTACAACGAAAAACACCAGAAATTCATCCAGAGCGAGAAACGTGACCGGCAATTCGAACTCGACCCGGTAGAGGGAATGGTTCGCAACCTTGGCGGAAACATCAGCTCCTTTGAATTCCTCGTCGGACAACTCGGTTTCGCACGGGACGGGAAAATCCTCGTAAATGAAAATATTCTGCCGCAGGAATTGCTCGACCTTGCCGCTAAGACCAGCCCGATGAAGATGCTTCGGGAAATGCCCATGCCCGAAATGTCGATCGACCAGCTCGTCCGGGTCATTCAATCGCCCCCCGCATCCGATGAGGCGGAGAAAACCCTGCAGGATGTTTTCCGACTCTACTTTTTCTTCGCGAACACATCGCGCGGCCTCAATCTCTTCCCACCACAGGACCGGGAAGTCGAGACATGGCTGTCCGCCAGCGATGTCATGATCAAAGGCCTTGAAAGCAAGGAAGCCCGCCCCTGGTGCGCTGATCAACTGGAGTCTATTGAAAAACTGGTCGACGCCGAAAAAGAGGGGGAAGAAAACTTCCGATCAGCGATCGATTCTTTCGTCGAAAGTCAGCATGCCTTGTCCGATCCGGCCGGTGAAGGACTCTACGTGGATCAGGAAATTTCCCTCTACCGGAGCATGCCGTTTCACAAAGCTCTCTACTTTTTCGTTGGGGCATTCCTCGTCCTGGCTTTCAGCTGGCTCGCACCGGGAAGCACCTTTGGAAAGATCATGCTGATCATCGCGAGTGCGCTTGCTCTGGCCGGACTCGTATTTGACGTCTACGGAATCTGGCTTCGCTGCATTGTTCGCCAGCGGCCTCCGATTACCAATCTCTACGACACGATTATCTTCATCACCGCGACCGCTGTCTTCCTGGGACTTCTTATTGAACTTTTCACCCGAATCAGCATCGGCACACTCCTTGCCGTCATCGCAGGGGTCGGGGGAATGTTTCTTTCCATCAAATACGAGGCGAAGGAAGCGTCCGATACCATGGATCCGCTCGTCGCGGTGCTCGATACCAACTTCTGGCTCGCGACGCATGTGACCATTATCAACATCGGCTATGCCGCGGCCCTCGCTGCTGCTGTCATCGGGGTTGTCTACCTGGGGGCTCTCTACTTTTCCAAACTCCGGTCCATGAGTTTTGATACCTTCGCCAAGTGGCACGGAATTATTTTTGCGACGGTACTCGTCCTTTTCCTGATCATAAAGGTTCCCTCCGATAAGGCACTGCAATACCTCGCGCTGTATCTCGGAATTGCCCTGGTTTTTTACGGGGCGACCATTCCGTTCCGGCGGGAGTCTGACGCGAGCGGCGATCAGAAAAACTTCTTCCGGACCCTCACCCGTATGAACTACGGAATTATCTGCTTTTGTCTTCTCTTCTCCCTTGTCGGGACCGTTCTCGGTGGAATCTGGGCAAATTACAGCTGGGGACGTTTCTGGGGCTGGGATCCGAAAGAAAACGGAGCGCTCATGATCTGCCTCTGGACTCTCGTCATCCTGCATGGTCGCATGGCCGGCTGGATCCGGGACCTCGGTGTTCACATGCAAAGCATTTTTCTCGCGATCATTACCACCTTCAGCTGGTGGGGCGTGAACAATCTCGGTGTCGGGCTCCACAGCTACGGCTTTACGGAAGGAGTCTGGGGTGCCCTCTACACCTCCTGGGCCATTCTCGGGATTTTCCTCTTCATGGGAGTGGTAATCTGGTTTTCCAACCGTGCCCGGAAGGCCTCAAGGCGCGAGGCCCCGGCGTCCCGCAAATCAACCGCAGCCGCCTGATTGCCCGAAGTCAGGGCAATCTTACCGCTGGCATTTTCCCAAACTCTGCCTAAAATCCCGCCATGGCAATCTTTACCGGAATCGTAGTAGCAATTGTGTTTCTCCTTGCAGGGGCCCTCGCTTTTGGGTATCTCGTGAAAGGCTGAGCGCTTCAGTGACAGAAATTTTGTGAAATTCTTTTTCACAAAATCTGCTTCTGAATGTAGCCAATATCTGAATTTTCCCTCCACTATTCGGTGGGAAACTACAGATTTTGTCCGCAAGGACAAACACCCCTCCCCTTAACCATGGCAGAATTCAGAATACGAAATGACGTGGGCGCCACTGTGTTCGCCCTTCTCGCCGGGCTCGCCGCCCTCTTCTTAATGGCATGGCTCTTCAATCGAAGCGCCGATGATGCAAACCCCACTTTGACCCCGGTTCCCGTAACCGCGAACAGTGACGCAACGTTGCAGACGGAACTGGACCGGGCAAGAGCGGAACTCACAGCTGAATCCGCGCGCCGGGCCGAACTCGCCACCGATCTCCGAAACGAAAAAAGCGACCGGGCCGACCTACAGGCTGAGTTGGACGCGCTGAAAGTCAAGCTGTCCAATCAGGGCGGAAAAGCAGATCGCCTCGCTGCCCTGCGCTCTCGTGTGGAAGGACTCGATGCAAAGCTCGCTGCTGCATTGAAAGAACGCGACGAACTGAAAGCGAAACTCGACGGCTCCGCGAAGGCAAAGAACAGCCTCCAGGGCGAATTCGACGGTCTCAAACTGAAACTTTCCGGACTGGAAAAAGAAAAAGCCTCGCTTTCAACCAAACTCGCGGATCTTGGAAAAATGAAAGCCAAATCCGGCGATCTTTCTGTCGAACTGGATGGCTTGAAAAAGAAACTCGCCGCCGCCAACAAAGAGCGCGACGACTGGAAACGGAAATTTGAAACCGGCAACGGCAAACTACAGGCATCCATCAAATCGCTCGAAGCAAAAATCAAAGCGCTTGAAGCAGAAAAAGCGGAACTGACCAAAAAGGTCAGCGCCTCCGCAAACATGAAAGGCGACGCCGATGCCGCCGGAAAGGAACTCGCTGAGCTGAAGAAGAAGCTCGCCGCAGAAAGTGCTGCTCTTGCTGAGCTGAAAAAGAAACTCGCTGCAGAATCGAAAGCACATGGCGAGGTCAAAGTGAAACTGACCGCAGCAGAGAAAGCCGCAGCTGATGCGAAGAAAGCTCTCGAAGATCAGAAGAAAACCTGCGAAGGCGAAAAGTCGAAACTCACCGCAGAGATCAACAAGCTGAAAGCTGAAATCGAGAAACTGAAGGCAGAGATAGCAGGCTTGAAAAAGGCCGCCATGCCCTCTGCCGCCGCAAACCTTCCGAAGATCGACCTCCCCATGCTGGTCAACGATCCTACCACTTTGGACGGAAAATTCTTTTCCCTGTTTCAAGGCT
>JAKSBG010000419.1 GCA_022361255.1 Verrucomicrobiales bacterium | reverse complement strand
TTTTGCTATTCAAATTGTGTGAACTTGGCGATATGTCCGTTAGCGAAATGTTGATATAACGTAACTTCCTCAGCCTCACCAGAAAATAGGAAAATAGCTCTCGGATCAGCACCGATGCACACGGATAAAAAATGTGAGCAAAGCGAACCAAATACGCAGAGTTACCCAGAGGGCATCAATCGCGGCGGGCATGCTTTTTGATAAAGGTCACGTCCCGGCAGCCGGGGCGGCCGCCCTACAAGACAAACGCACAGGGACACACCCCTGTAGGGCAGGCGCTCCGCCTGCCTTTTTGATTAAACCTTCGCATCCCGCCTGCCTGCCCCGCCACCGGCTTGCCCTTACAATTTATACCGGGGCACATCCTTTTCATCAAAGGACAGCTTTCCTGCCCGCACCAATGCTGCGATCACGGATTCCGCCCCCTGTGGATCTTCGCCGGTCAGACTGCTCACCATCGCCATCAATTTTTTCCGCTTTGCCGGTCGGGCTTTGGGGTGCTCACGCAGATTTTTTATCACTTTTTCGGCCTCATCGGGGAGAGCCACATTTGCCGGCACCTTCTTCTTCGCCGCTTTTTTGGTCGCTGCTTTCTTCGTAGCCGCCTTCTTCTTCACGGCCTTCTTTGCGACTGCCTTTTTGCCCGTCGCATCACTGCCGGCAGCCGCTTTGCCCGGCCAGGTGAAAGGCAAATCCGCACAGGCAGACTGACGCCGAACCTTGATGTGCAACCCGCGAAGGTGATCGATCAGAGGGTCGTATCCGGTATCCTTCGAAATGATGTGAAAACAGGCGCCCGGATCTGCCAGTGCGGCGCGACCGAGATAGTAGGCCAGCGCGAAATCCACCGCGTTCTTTGCCGCTGATTTCAACCGCACCAGATTCACCGATGAGGAATGTTCGATCATCTTTTTTGGGCCCTCTAGGCCTATTGGGGATGGGCAAGGCACCGATTGCCCTAGGGCGGGTGGCAATGACTACCAGCCATGGCCGTCGGCAAATTCCACGGACTGATGGTGCAGGGTGAACAATTGATGGGCGACCATTGGTGTTGTGATGTG
>JAKSBG010000489.1 GCA_022361255.1 Verrucomicrobiales bacterium | reverse complement strand
CATTTCCCCGGTCTCGGCGAGGGCAAGGAGAGTCGGCATCCAGTCGTTGCTGTGAGTGAGTGCATCGCTGACTCCGGATTCGATCTGGCCCTTCCACGAAACAATCAGCGGAACGCGATGGCCGCCTTCGTAGACCTCCGTCTTCTGGCCGCGATAGACGCCGTTGCTGGAGATGTTCTGAAAGCGCGGGCCATAGTTGATGTAGCCGCCGTTGTCGGAGGTGAAAATGATCAGGGTGTCGTCCGCAAGACCCGCTTCTTCGATCGCATTGACGATGTTGCCGACGGAGGCATCGAGTGATTCCAGCATTCCCTTCACGTGGGGAGCGACATTTTGAGGATCGGGAATGATTCCCCATTTGTCCTTCATGTAATCGATTCCTTTCTTGCGCTGCGGCGGATCGTCGGGGGCCTGCCAGGGGAAGTGAATCGCGAGGTGTGGAACGTAGAGGAAGAACGGCTTGTCTGTGTTTTCCTCGATGAAATCCACCGAGTGCCGGGTGATGAGGTCGGCGGTGTAGCCTTCCTCCATCGCGATGGTTTCATTCGCATACCAATCCTCGTGACCGGATCGATCGATCTGGGTGTGATGATCGCCGTCGCCGCTGAGGAGCCCGCGAAAGGCATCGAATCCCTGGCGGGTCGGGATCATCGGGGCGGCGTATCCGAGATGCCATTTGCCGAAGCAGGCGGTGGCGTAACCTTTTGTCTTCAGGGCTTCCGCAATCGTCACGGCACAAAGAGGGAGTCCCTCTTTGTGCGCGTTGGCTTTGCTCAACGCTCCATCGAATGCCGCACCGAAACGCTGGGGGTAGAATCCGGTCAGCATCGACGCCCGGGTCGGACTGCACATCGCTCCGGCGGAATGGTAGTCGGTGAAACGAATTCCCTGCTTCGCGAGTGCATCGATGTGCGGGGTCGGGTTGGCTTCGTTTCCGTAGCAACCGAGATCTCCGTAGCCGAGATCGTCGGCGACGATCATAACCACGTTCGGCGTTCTCGCGTCGGCGTGGACCGCCAATGCGAGAACGAAAACGATGAGCAAGCCTCTCATTCGGCGGAGCTTCAGGGAATTACTCGGACTCGAGATCGAGCGTTTTGCCGGCGACGAGCTTGTCCGGGTCGACGACGACGTGCTTCACTTTCTGACGCTTCCAGGTGTAGGTCATGTGAACGAGCCCGTCGCTGGTCTGGATCATGGCCGGGTAGGAGAATTCGCCTTTCTCCTCCTTCTCGACGGTGGCGACTTCCTTCCAGGTCTTCCCGTCCTCGCTGATGGCAAGGTTCAGCACATTGCGTCGACCCCAGCCGTCCTTCTTGTCGGGACGACCGCCGGTGTGGTTGTAGAGCAGGAGGTGTCGACCGTCATCCAGGGTCAGAGACTCGATTCCGGAATTGTTGTTCGGCAGGTCGATCAGTTGCAGCTCGGACCACGTTTTGCCGTCGTCTTTGGAATAGCTTTCGGCGATTTGTTCATGTTTCGAACGGAAGAGCGCGCGAAGCGATCCGTCGCTTTGAGTCAACAGGGTTGGCTGGATGACCTGATAGGGTTGGGTCTCCGACTCCACCCTCTTCCATGAGGTGCCGAGTTCCGGCTTTTGGAGGTCAGTCAGAATTTCGAAATGAAATCTCCAGTCATCGTCGTGTTCAGTTGAGGAAGGACAAAGCAAGCTTCCGTCGTCGAGCAGGTAGGGTTTGCAGCGAACCGGCCCGTCGATTCCTTCGGGTAGGCGGCGCCGGTCGCGGAAGGAACGTCCGAAGTCGTAACTGACCATGACTTCGCCCCACCAGGTTTGCGGATCGGGTCCCACTTTGAAGAACAGCATGGTCGGTGCGTCGCCTGGTGGTTGGAACAGAACCGGGTTCCAGCAGGGGTGGCGGTGTCCTTCGTGCTGAATGCCGTTCGCCCACTCTTTCGGAGAGCTCCAGCCACCGCCGTCGTGGTAGCTGGACCAGATGCCGACGTCGGGGTCTTTCTCCCTGGTGCCGCCAAACCAGGCGGCGATAATTCCGCGCGGGGTTTCGCAAAGTGTGGATGCGTGGCACTGCGGAAAGGACGCCTTATTGTAGATGAAGCCTTCTTCGACGAAGCCGGGAAAGCGTGGTTTCGGTGCTTCCTTTGCCGCACGTGCTGCGATCTGGTCACCGCTGTATGGAATGCAGTCATCGTGCTTGATGAAATAAATTCGTCCGTTTTCTGCACCCACAACGAGGTCCGGTTTTCCATCCTTGTCAAAATCACAGGCGGTCGGGCTGGAGGTGTGACCGGCCACATTTCGCTTGGCGAGGTTTCCGACTTTTTTGAGGACGACTT
>JAKSBG010000418.1 GCA_022361255.1 Verrucomicrobiales bacterium | reverse complement strand
GAAAACCTGAAAAAGTATGAAGAGGAATTCGCGATCGAGGGGCTTTCGATCGAGCGGAACCGCTTTCTCCGTTCCCAGATCGAAACACTCGGTCCCGAAATCGCAGACATGGAGGCCCGCAGCTACCTGATCGCGGAAGCCGACCCGTTCTTCGTCCTCCCGCTTTCTTTTCTCGGGCGCCGCGATGAAAACGAATTCGGACCCGCGATCGGAGACTACGGCGTCATCATTTACGAAAACCAGCTTTTTCCAGCTATTGCCGGCGACGCTGGTCCGAGTTGGAAATTCGGCGAGGCATCCCTGCGCATCGCAAAAACGCTCAACGAAAAAGCCTCCCCCTACAACCGGCCGGTCAGCGATCTGAAAATCACCTACCTTATTTTCCCGGATTCCCGCGACGAAACCAAAGGACCACCGGATCTGGAGGCCTGGCATGCAAAGTGCAGCGAGTTGCTCGAAGGGATCGGGGGAATCGGCGAAGGATACGAGCTTCACCAATGGGAGGACCTCATTGCGAAGAAGCAGGCCGAAAAGAAAGCTGCCGCAGAAAAAGCTGCTGCAGAAGCGGGCGCGGAGGGTGAGAAAAGCGAGGGAACCGAAGAGGAAGTTCGCGAAATTGAGCCCCCGGCCGAACAGTAGCCGTCGTTTTGAAAGACAGCACTGATGACGCGGACGTCCACCGCTTTCGCACGACTTTCCGACTGGAACTCGTTCGGGCCGCCTGCGCGGGAACAATCGAAACGATTCTCGCTACCTTCGCGATTCTCATCGCAGTAAACCGCTTTGACTCGAGCCCCTCAATTAAAGCTCTCATCCTTGCCGCGCCAGCCGTGGGATTGCTGGGAAGCCTCATCATTGTTCCGCTCGCAGTGAGAAGCAAACTGACGGCGGGGCGGGCCGCTGGTGTCGTCAGTCTCGTCAGCGCAATCGGGTTTTCCCTCTCTGCCGCCGGAGCTGCAACCGAGTGGATCTTTGTGACAGGAGTCACCCTCGGAATCGGTATTCTCGCGATGGCGATGCCCCTGCAGACACACTACATACGAAGCAACTACCCTGATGCGAAGCGCGGGCAACTCTTCTCCGCCACTGTGTTCGTCCGTGCGATTACCTCCATGATCGTGAGCTGGGCCTTCGGTGTGTATCTCGATCACGATTTCGACCGCTTCCCCGATTTGCTCTGGGTCGTTGCCGGAGCCTCTGCTGTTGCAGCGGTCTGCCAGTTTCTTATTCCGGAAGCTCCTCTGAGAATTTCGGAGAAAAAGCGGCACCCCTTTCTGGAATCCGTTCATGTCAGTTGTCACGACAGGGTTTTCGTCAGGCTCCTCGTCGCAACCATGGCCCTCGGAATCGGTGTGCTGTCCGCTTCGGCTTTGCGTGTCGACTATCTGGCCAATCCGGATCACGGTCTGCAGTTTGATGTAAAGACAGTCAGTCTCATCACGGGAATCGTCCCGTCACTGACCCGGCTTCTCTCGACCTTTTTCTGGGGGTTGCTTTTTGACCGCGTCGATTTTTTCCGGCTGCGGAATGTCATCAACAGCATCTTTGTCCTGGCGACTCTGCTCTATTTTCTTCCCCACCAGATGTGGATTATCCTCATCGGGAGCGGACTCTTCGGTCTCGCACGCGGTGGCGGGGAAATCATGTTTAATCTTTGGGTCACCAAACTCGCCCCTGCTGACCAGATCGCCGACTACATGTCCGTTCACACCTTCTGCGCCGGCCTCCGCGCCCTCGCGGCACCGTTCATCGGATTTTATCTCGTGCTTTGGTCGAACATCCCGACACTCGTCACGGTGACGTGCGGGTTGGCAATGACCTCCATTTTTCTCGTTCAATCCAGTTCACGGCTGTTTCACGAGAGGGAAGAGACCAACACAGGCGCGTAAAAAAACTGGATTAATCCGCCCCGGGTCCTATACAGTTTTCTTATGCCGAATCTCAACAAAGTGATGCTGATGGGAAACATCACCCGTGACCCGGAAGTCCGCTACACACCCAAAGGAACTGCCGTTACCGATATCTCCCTCGCCGTGAACCGCTCCTACAGTCTCGACGACGGGGAACGTCGTGAGGAAACGACCTTCGTCGAAATCACCTACTGGGGCCGTCAGGCCGAGGTCATCGGTGAATACATGAAAAAAGGTCGCCCGCTCTACGTCGAAGGCAGACTCCAACTCGATCAGTGGGAGGACAAGAATACCGGTCAGAACCGCTCCCGTTTGAAAATCGTCGGCGAAAATTTTCAATTCCTCGGTGGCCGCGACGGAAACTCCGGAGGTGGCGGCGGACAGCAGCAGCCCTACCAGCAATCCGCCCCGCCTCAGCAGCAATCCGCTCCCCCGCAGCAGCAGGCAGCTCCGCCTCAGCAGAATTACCAGCAGGCTCCCCCGCAACAACAGTCGTCCCCACCACCTCAGCAGCAGCAGCCTACCGGCTACGAGCCGATTCAGGACGACGACGACGACATTCCGTTTTAGGAACACCTAACAGGGTCAGTTCAAGCACCCAACCCTGTCGGGTCGCAAACCTGACCCTGTTTCCGCACGGACTCATTCCTCCCCCATCACCTCGAACCAGTGGCCGAGGAAAAATCGTTTTTCCTGCGGCAGGAAAGTCTCTTCCGCCGGACCAATGATCGGTCGAAGTGAGGTCGACATTTGCATTGTCACGGTCACAAAAATGAGTGCCCAGAGGACGAGGTAACCACCGCGATCCGTCCCGAATTTTCTGGCGCTGCGAAAAATCAAAAGCACTCCAAAGCAAAGGGACACGAGCCAGAACAGCAAAACGAGAAACCCCATAAACCCGACGGACTGCGTCGACTGGGAAAAAATCCACGCTACCGGACACAGCCCGAGCAGAACCATCCCGACGAGTGCAAGCCCGAGCAGGAGTAGCCCACCCGCTTTACGCAGCGTCATGTCAATGCCCCCGAGGCAACTGAAAACGTAGAGGCTTGGCAAGGTGATCAGGGCCGAAACGAGAATCCCGCCGAACACTTTCACAGGTGCTGCCCACAACTGGGTGCCCCCGGAAAACAACCCGAGAATCAGACCGAAGAGGAGAAACGCAACCGCAGCGATCAGTCCGAGATGTCGTCCGACGAGACCACCCCGCCCTTCCTGCCATTCATACAAAACCCGGCCGGGCGATTTCAGAAGATTATCGATTGTTGCGGCGAGATCAGGAGAGTTTTCCATCGCTTCGTAATCCTTGAGAGGATCCTCATGTGTTTTTTCCGGAAGCTCCGGCGGTTCAGGTGTTTGGTCTTTTTTATCCATAATTATAAGTCAGTCAGGGTTTCAAAAAGCGTGTCGCAGGGCCCACCAGACCGATTCGTAGAAGTTCCCTTCGAAAAGGTCGGGGCGGAGAAATTCGATTTTCAGTCCCGGCTGTCCGAAAATCGGGCGGAGCAAAAAACCGATCTGGGCACCGGCGAAGAGGTTTCCCGCGAGGAGGGCAAACAGGCATCGCGCCGCAGCAGAATCGGATTGAGCAAATCTTTTCAGCAGCATCAGAAGCCTCCCCGTCGATACCACCCCTGCTGCCACAATGATCGCGGTATGCACGAGGATGAGATGGCGGTGTGTCACCCCTGCTTTTTCCGAATCCGGGGGCGGTGCGTCCCATGCCATCCCTATTGTGATCGGGAAAAGCGAGCCAACAATCAGGGAAAAAACCGCGAAAGCCGAGAGCAGGGCCACCATGGTCTGGCGCAGACCGATATCCATTCCGAGAAGGCGGGCGAGTAGTCCATTCAGCAGCGCGTTCGTCGCCAGGGTGAGGACGATCACCCACGGCAGTTTGATCGCGACGAATACCGCCTGCCATCCGCCCTGCCACATTCCGATCGACGCGCCATACAATCCGACACCGAGGAAAATGGTAGCGAGGCAAAACGGAATCGAGTCCAGCCTCCGACTTTCGACCCAGGCATCTGCAATGCCACGATCTCCAAGCAGGAGTCCATTCCACGTTTTTCCGGAGTGACGGATTGGCAAAATCATCGTTACGAGTTTTCTACGCACGCTAAGAGATTCGCCTTTCACTGTGAATGGTTTGCGAACCGTTCGTGAAAACGGAGTGAAAAGCAGATCGCAATTTCACCGGGATTTTCTTACCTTTTCGCGAATGAAAAGAAGTGTCGTCATCGGAGCAGTTGCGGGTGTTGCTGCGGTGGCGGGCGGTTTTGCCTGCGGACGGATGATGTTTACCACTTCGGTTGCGGGGGAACCGCAAATTTTGCCCGGAGAATCTTCGCAAGCGAGCGGAGCAAACAGTTCACCTCTCCTCGAAGAAGAATCTTTCGACGGCGACTTTCGAAAGTGGATCGGCCTGTATGAAGCATCGAGGAAACGTTCCCGCCTCTCCATACAACACATGCTCAGACGCCGGGAAATGCTGGCGGAGTGGATAAAGAGTGATCCGGAAGCGACAATTACCTACCTGGAGGAGGAAAACGGAAATGCAAATTCGACGCGATTCGCTCTCGAGCATGTCTGGCTGCAAATGGATCCTGAAACCTTTTTCCAGTTACTGGAAGAATCCGAAAGTCGAGGACTGCTCGTCAGTGCCGCAGCGAAGGCCACTGAGATCGCACCCCGTTTCCTCCTGGAGTATGTGAGAAAGCACCCCCCCCTCGACCGCTGGCTCGCCGGAGCGGTTCCACTGGCGATCGGGCAAATCGCAAAAACCGATCCGGGCCTCGCACTCGCGCTCACTTCAGAATTCGAGATTCCAGCGAATACACCTCCAAAGACCACGCAGGGGACACCGGGATATTTCGATACCGATTTCTACGAAACTCTCGCTCAAGTCGTCGCACAGTCTGATCCCGCCGCTGCGTTGGAGTGGGCGCGCTCACATTCCGCACCCGGCCTGCGCCGAAGCACCACGGAAACGGCACTCGCAGAATGGGCATTGCAGGATCCGGAAGCCGCCGCAGCGGCAATGAATGAGTTGGGGGCTGAATCGGGAATCCAAATCGAGAAAATCGCCGACCGGATTGCCCGAACCGATCCCGAAGCTTCGCTTCTCTGGACCATCAAATATGCTCCGCCACGAAAGAAGCGGGAAATGGTGATCGACAATGCGACGGGACTTTTTCACGTCGACCAAATCCGACGTATTCATGAAGCTCTCGATGGAGAGAAATGGCAGGGAGCCTACATGCAACATCAGTTGATGAACTGGCGTGACCGTCCCCTTGAGGATGGCCTCGACTGGGTCATGTCAACGCCGCCGGAAAAACGGAAACACTGGATGTGGGAATTGGGGAAAGGCGCCGCGGGAACACAGTTTGACGCGGCAATGGAAATGTCAGAAGAAATTTCTGATCCTGATCATCGAACCTCCTTTCAGAGAGGACTGATCTATTCCCTCTCAATTTCTGACCTGGACCGTTCCGTTCAACTGGCCGAAGAAACCGGTGACGAAGATTTTCTCCACACCGTCCTGGAATGGGGTACTTACACCCATGCGATCCGATCAGACTACCCGCCGGAGAAAGTCGCCGAGTTTGCAAACCGAATGAGCGATTTCGGCTACCGGTCCGATATTGTTTCCGAGCTTGTACAACGCTGGTATCCGAATGACCCCGATGCAACAATGCAGTGGATCGATTCGTTGGGAGACTACCATCGCGGCTCTGCGATTTGGGCCGTTTCCCTTCAAAAAGCAAAGGGGGATCCCGAGGCCGCCATCGACTGGTTGGCGACCGTTCCGAAGGATGAAGACAGGAACATGGCAATTCCGGCGATTCTCCACAATCTGACATCGAGAGCACCCGACAAGGCATTCCCCCTCGCGGCCAGTCTAACTGATCCTCAATCCCGTTTGCGGGAAACCCGCGAAGCAGTCGATGTCTGGGCAAAACGGAATCCCGCAGAAGCGCGTCAGGCGATTCTTGCTTCTCCCCATCTGACGGAAAAAGAAAAGCAACGTCTCACCGTTCGAATCTACGGAGCGCAATGAAAGTGCTTTGGATCATCGTGCCGTTGTTTCTCGCAGGGCTGCTCCTAGCGAGGGTTTCTACGTCGGTTGTATCGGAAAAAAGATCCGCACCGTCAGTGCAACCGAAAGCTGTCACGATGCTGGAGGTCCCAGAGGAAATCACGGCATCGACGGGAGACTTTTTCTCGATTCCTCCTCCGGGCGGGACCTACACCCGCGCCGAAATGCTCGCGTTGCTCGAAGAAGGCTACCTGACAAATGACATGGAGGTCGAAGCCGTCGTCCTGCGGGAATGGGCGGCGTTCGAAACGGAAGAAGGCATTCGCGCCGTCTTCGAAATGGGTAATCGCGGGATCGCATGGAGCTTGCTCGGTGAATGGGCGGAGCATCATCCGGAGAAAGCAGCTCAGATCGCATTCTCCATTCCGTCCGAGAATCGCGACGAAGCGGCTTCCTACTCTGACGTCATCAGCACCGCAATGAGTCAGTTGCTGTTCAGCGACCCGGAAGCTGCTGTTCGAATAGAGAGCCAATATTCACATCGAGGGCATCACGGACTAAATTTTCGGTATTCCAACCTTTCCGAAAAAACTGCCGATGAGGCAAAGCGTGCCCTCGAAGCAATCGCACAATTTCGGAACTCCTGGATCGCGGAGAGGTCTGCGGTTGCGATATTGGGTGCCATTCACGTTGATCCCGAATTCAGCCTCGACTGGATCGAGGAACACATTCCCGGCAGTCGTAGAACCCACGCGAAAAATTCGATTCTCCAAAACTGGATCCGCAACGATCACGAAGCTGCCACCGCCTACGTCGCGGAAAATCTGGATGGATCGGCAGAATCGCAGTCTGGATTGCAAACGTTGATCAAAAGCCTTGGCCCGTCCCGCCCTGAATTTCTGATTCGCTGGCTCAAGGAACAGGATCGGGAGGATCTGAAAAAGATACGCTCGGTGAACTGGGGGTACCTTACGCCCGAACTCAGAGAAAAACTTACCGCACAACTCGGGGAGGAATTTCAATGGCTTGCTCCGGCAGAACCTGTTCCCGCTCAATCCACCGCTACTTCCTGGCCTCCCGCCACCAAAGAGGAAGCCGCGAATTGGCTCCGCTCCTACCGCAATCCTCCCGGTCTCGGTCCCGCGAACTGGTCCATCGAGACCATCAACGAAACGCTCGCCCTCAAATCCGGTGAACTGTCAAAAGCAAGCCCTGCGGACACGCGAAAGATCGCCGGCAAATGGGCCTCCCACGATCCCGTCGCCGCCATCGAATGGGCGGCGCAGCTGCCCGATCACCTCATGATCGAAACCGCCGAGACCGCTCTCGCCACCTGGTTCAAAAACGAACCAACCGCCGCGCTCGAATACGTCGACGAAATGCCCGAAGGTGAATTTCGATCCTACGCCGTCGAGCGGGTTTCGAAAGACTGGCTCGGTGAAGATGCAGAAGCGGCTGTAAAATGGATCAACGACCTTCCCGGTGGCTTTTCCAAGGACATCGCAAGACGGGAAGCAGCGGACCGATTCATCGGCCACAATCCGAAACGTTCTTTTTTCCAATCCAACTGGATCGGCAACGATGTGATCCGCGAGGAAGTTCTGGAGCGTGTATTCAGAAGATGGACCGCGAAAAACCCGACGGAATCTCTCGAATACATCAAACAAGCGAATTTGAATGAAGAGCTGAAAACCACGCTGAGAAGCCACGCGGAAAAAAATATTGAGTATCGAAGAAGCCGTGAAAGCGAATAGCAAATCGGGTGCCTCAATCTGAATCGGAATCAAACGAATTCAAATCTACACGCCTCTACGCCACCGCCTGCAGCACCTCCCAACCGATCCACATCAAACCGAGATCAACGATCATGTGACTGAGCCAGGCTCCCCAGAGGCTGTTGTATTTCTGATAGAGCCATGACCAGACAGCCCCGCCGATCCCGACACAGACGCCAAAGAAAAGTGCCCAGCCGATAGGAAAAAACTGGCTCAGAATGACGATATGATGGGAGGCAAAACCGGCCGCGGCCACCAGGTGAGCCTTGCGAACCGACATCAGTTTCCTTGCCTGACCAAAGGCAAACCAGCGCCAGTAGTATTCCTCGAGAGCGGCGTGAG
>JAKSBG010000416.1 GCA_022361255.1 Verrucomicrobiales bacterium | reverse complement strand
GTAGGCAAGTTGCATGGCATATCGGGTCGGCATGAATAGATTTCACTCACCCTAGAAGAACTTTCGTGTCGGAGAAAGCGGGAAACAGGCAAAGCAGAGAGCAAAGAGGGTTACATGCCTGACTCAACCCCCTTGCTCCGGCCGCGTAACCCTGTTGATTCGGAAACGATTCCTGTTCCCTTTTGACAGAAATGGAATTTGCCCCGGCGCTGCCTGTCTGGAACATTCGAATATGGAGGAGCCCCCCGGCGACATTGAAAACGTTTCAGACCCACTAACCGAACCATCTCCGGACTGGATTCCGCGGGAGCGGGAGGTTTCGCCCTGCCCCTGCAAAAGCTGGAGGGACTACGCCAGTTGCTGCATGCCCTTTCACTACGGAAAAGCGAAACCGAAAACCGCCGAACAACTGATGCGATCACGCTACAGCGCGTATTTCTTCCGCCGTATCGAATACCTGGTGGAAACTACCCATCCTCAGACCCGGAGCAATTCTCTGACCCGCGATCTGAAAAAGACCATTCACCTGGCTAACTGGAGCAATCTCACGATCCTGAATACGAGCAAGGGGCAGAGCGGGGACAAGACCGGAAAAGTAGAGTTCATCGCCGAGTATTATGTCGACGGGGAACAGTGCGAGCTTCACGAGGTCTCCCGCTTCAAGCGTCACAAGGGTGCCTGGAAATATCTCGACGGAAAATGGTAAAAAAGAAGCCCCGCCGGAGGCGGTGGGAGAACACCGTTGATCCACTGACGAGGCTTCAGCACACGGGGTGAACTCCGGAGAGTTCACCTCTTGCGGTTTGGCAGGATACTCGTCCACCTTTCCGTCAACCGTGTCAAGACCGCTTGACGGACTCCCCGCCCCGCCTCTTCTTTCCAATTCCCGCGTCCCACAGGATTTTCCCATGCCGAGCAACCCGCTTTCCCAGATCGGAGAAAAATTCGAATCCGTCGTTCTCAACACAACCGGTTCATCGTCGATGCGGGTCGATTCTGTCATCCAGGAGTTGTGGAGCGGATACGGCCGCATTCTCCGAATTGCCCTCACCGGCGGCGACCGCAACACGGTCGTGGCGAAGCACATTATGATGCCCGAAATCAGCCGTCACCCACGCGGGTGGAATTCCAACCTTTCTCACGAGAGAAAAGTCTTTTCCTATCAGGTCGAGACCGAGTGGTATCAGTCGTGGAGCGATCGCTGTGACACCAACTGCCGCATCCCGGAGTTTCTGACTTTTTCCCGGGACGGGGAAAATATTCTCCTGCTTCTCGAAGATCTTGATGCGTCGGGATTTCCCTCACGGTTGACATCGGTCGAGTGGCATCACATCGAACTCTGTCTGGAGTGGTTGGCGGAATTTCACGCCACTTTTCTGGGAGAGAACCCTGTCGGTCTCTGGGAAACCGGAACTTACTGGCACCTTGAAACGCGACCGGAAGAGCTCGAAGCACTCGATGACGACTCTCTGAAAAATGCCGCCGGCGCGATCGATCAGAAATTGAAGGCAGCCCGCTTTCAGACACTTGTCCACGGCGACGCCAAGCTCGCCAATTTCTGTTTTTCCGAAAACGGAGATCGCGTTGCGATGCTCGATTTTCAGTATGTCGGCGGTGGGTGCGGAATGAAAGACCTTGCCTACTTCATCGGCAGCTGTCTCGATGAAGCGTCTTGTGAAGAAAACGAGCAAGCACTGCTGACGACTTACTTTTCCCGACTGGAAGAAGCACTTCGCCGGCGCCGCCCCGACGTGGATGCCGATGCTGTCATCACGGAATGGACGGAACTTTTCCCCGTAGCCTGGACCGACTTTCATCGCTTCCTGAAAGGTTGGTGTCCCGGGCACTGGAAGATCAATTCCTACAGCGAAAGAATTGCCAGGGAGGTGGTTGCAGGATTATAAGCCCGGGTGAACACGAGAATACTCTGAAAACATGGTGGTGATTGTAAGGGCGAATCGTCCCGGTGAGGCGTCGAGCGCAAAGTAGCAGGTAGTACGAACGTTTCGACCTTTCCCGGTGCTGGACACGGCCCGGCGAGGACGCTTCGTCCCAGCTTGTGTTTTGTTCGTGGCGATCTATAGAAAACCCTACCGCATGAAGTTAACCGACCACGATCTGGCTCAGCTCCTTGCCCTTGCGCAAACGGCAGCGACGAAAGCGGGTGCTCATATTCAGGCCCGGGTCGGCCGACACCGCGAATCCAACCGTAAAGAAGGCGGCAACACTCTCGCATCGCAGGTGGTAACGGAAGTGGATTTGGAAAGCCAGGAGCTGATTCTCGAAATCCTTGCCGAATCCATCGACAAGTTTCAGTTCGGTCTATTGACGGAGGAAAGCGAGGACGACGCCAGCCGCCTCGAAACCGATTTCTTCTGGTGCATCGACCCGCTCGACGGAACTCTCCCCTTTATGGAAGGCGTTTCCGGGTACTCCGTCTCCATTGCCCTGGTTTCCCGTGCCGGAGAACCGTCCCTCGGTGTCATCCACGATCCCTCCTCCGGGGATACCTTTCATGCACTCCGCGGAAAAGGTGCTTTCAAAAATCGCGAGCCTTTGCCGGATCGCGTCCCGTCGAAGAGCGGCTCGCTCACCTGGATCATGGACCGCAGCATGAAGAGCCTCGAAAACGCGGGGGAAATTTTTGATCACATGCGAAAGATCGCCGCAGAGCTTGGCTGCTCCGGTTTCACCACTATCGACCATGCCGGCGCCGCCCTCAATGGGGCCTGGGTCACTCAACACAGTCCCGCAGTCTATTTTAAATTCCCGAAGGCGGAAAAGGGCGGCGGGTCGCTATGGGATTTCGCCGCCTCCGCTTGCCTGATGAAAGAATGGGGACAACCAACTACTGATATTTTCGGGAAGCCGCTCAACTTGAATCCTGCGGAAAGCACGTTCATGAACAAGCGTGGTGTCATATATGCTTCTGATAGTGAACTGAAGACAGCGATCATTGAGCTTTGGAAAGTGATTGGTGAATAGACAGCATTTCTTTGGCGCCCTTTCTCGTGAAAGCTTCAATTGCAAGCTGGTCGCCCCTTCGACAAACAACCTTGACCATCACAGCTGATTTCGGAACACTCATCATACTGGGTGCCTGCTCCACGAACGATTCCCCGAAACGAAACTGGATGTTATGTTCTTTCTCATTGGACTGTTTCTCGGAGCCCTGGGCGGAGCGGTGGCTCAGTTTCTGATCGGCACTCCGTTGCTGATTGGGAAAGGGCTGGGACTGCTCTGGGGTGATCGCCGGATCTGGTGGACGCTCGCGCTCGTCCTGGCGGTCATTATCGGTTGGTATTGGACCGACGCATCAAATCGTCATCGGGATACCACCGATCAACTGCAGAAGGGATTTCTGTTGTATCGAAATATCGGAGTCGCAATCGGTGCAGGACTGGTCTGGCTGATAGGCCTCCTGATTCTGTTCAAATTCGGTTCTGGCTGGAGGGACCCCATTTCCGGATTCGCCCCCGCACTTTCTGTCATCACCATTTGCCTGCTCGGCTTCCTTTCCCTGAACTATCTCCGCAAACCGGAAAAAGTTCGAGATAAGCGTAGTGCCAATCAATTGGCCTGGGCACAAGCGATGAAAGAGGCCAACCTCCCGGAAGTAAAGAAACTCATCGCTAACGGACACAAATTCTGGTCGAATTCCCCTGAACTGCCGGGCGGTCCTGTTCTCTACGCGACCGACCATCAGGACGTCGCTTTTCTCCTCGAGCTCATCGAACTTCATCCCGTTCCCGCGAATGCCAGGCTATCAGCACTTCGAAGAAGTGCAGCGAATGACAGCCGCGAAAAGCTGGCCGGCATTCTGAACACTGATTTCGCCTCCCGTGATCCGATGATAGCAGCGGCGATATCAGTCGCTATCAGCGAAGGAAACCGTGAGCTCTACGACTGGCTTTTTTCCGAATACCCCATAGACCCGGGCACCCCTCCCACCACCGGCCCACACCTCCTGATGGACGCCGCCCGCACCGGACAGATCGAATTCGCGAGGGACCTTCTCGAAAAAGGGGCCGATATTGAGCAAACGCGACCGGGCAGTCGGCACGTAGCAGAAAATGCGCTCGGGAATGCGATCCACTGGGGCCAGCCCGCTATGCTCAAATTTCTCCTCGATCAGGGCGCCGACCCGAATGCCCGGAGTGAAGGGGCCTACACCGCGCTGATGCGGGCCGTCGAACAGCGAAAACCGGACATGGTTCCCGTTTTGCTGGAAGCAGGAGCCGACCCCAATCTGGCTGACGAAAAAGGTTTTACCGCCCTTCATATTGCCACCCGGGGAAACCGCCCCAATTTCGAGATCGCCAAAGTATTACTGGATGCCGGAGCTGATCCCAACAAAGAAAACATTCACGGATTCCGCCCGATTACAAAACTACCCGCTGCACTTGGAGGCGAGGGAGAGTAGATATTTCACCGGTTGCAAATATTTCGACACCTGATAACGCAACACGACCCTCACTCTTCCGGCAAACCTGACACAATTCACTGGAAGAACAGACATCCAGGATCAAGAGGTGCGTCAAGCCTCTCCGATTCCCGTCCGGGAGATCCGGTTTTGGCACGTTAGAAATTAGAAAACAAATTGCGGAATAGACAGACGCAACCATGAAACCATTCCACACCCTCGCCGAAACGCGGACTCCGGACGGCTCAAGATTTTCTCTCCACGAGCACGATGGGGATTTTTCGCTGAAGTACAACGGCACGCAATTGATGACATCCGGTTGGACGGAGTCAGAGCTACTGCTTGCCGACGAGGCCTGCCGATTTGCGAGACCACGCCCCGCACCGAAGGTTGTGATCGGGGGGCTGGGTTTGGGGTTCAGTCTGATGCGCGTGCTTGAGCTGGTCGACAAAGACGCCTCTGTCTGTGTCGCCGAACTCTTGCCGGAGGTCGTGGAATGGAATCGGACATTTCTGCAGGAGATCAATGGCCCCCTGCTCGATGAACCACGAGTCAGCGTCTATGAAGGCGATGTCTACCAGTGCATCGCCGAGGCTGGCAAGGCGGCTTTCGATGCCATCCTCCTCGATGTCGACAACGGCCCTTCCTACCCGATCCAACCCGACAACAAACGACTCTACGATCCGCACGGATTAGGGATGATTCATGATGCGCTCAAGCCCGGTGGCAGAGTCACCTTCTGGGCGGCCGATCCCGAACGCGGCTTTCCTAAGAAGTTGCGCAAAGCCGGGTTCCTTGCCGATGAGATTTCCGCGAAGGCTCACAAAGGAGCGAAGCGGGCAATTCACCGGATTTATATTGGGGAGAAGAAGGGTTAAGTTCAGGGAGGGCAAGGATTACCACAAACCGAATTTCCGCCCCCCTTCAGACAATCGGATCCGGGCAGACATCCCTTCGATCGCATTTCAGGCAGTGCTCCCCGATAAAAATGTGATCGAAGAGCTCCATCAATTCGGAGACGGTAGTTTCGTCTTCGACGACCATACCACACTCGAAGTTTCTTCTCGTTGCGGACTTCGCTCCCATGCCGGCACCGGTTAGATTGGCGGACCCGAAAAAGCCGCGTTTGCCGTCGACAATGACGGCCTTCATGTGATTGCGGGGACAGAGGACGCGCTCGAAAAGATCGGACTCGATCAGGTTGGGGAAACGGTCAAAGTCCTTCCGAAATCGTGGACCCGGTTCTTTGGCGTGGATCAGGCGAATCTCGACACCGTCTCCAACGAGGTCGTCAAACATCGAAAGAAAGGTATCGAACTTCTTTGCCGTTCGCTGGTAGTGGAGATCCTTGATATCCGCTGTCGCAATCCAGACGAAGCGCTGTGCCGACGGAATGAGATCTTTGAAGATCGCTTCGTGGATTTGTTCGTCGGCTACCAGGCGCATGCGGGGAACGTTCAACGCTCAACTTTGAACGTTCAGCGTTGAAAGTTCGACGTTAAACGTTCGCGCCACAGGCGCGCCTAGATATGGATCGCATGCCCGAATGCGTCGCCAGTCGCTTCGTGAACGGCTTCGGCGAGGGTCGGATGAGCGTGGATGGTCGCTTCGATTTCCTCGTGAGTTGCTTCAAGATTCATAGCGAGTGCGATCTCGGCAATGAGCTCAGTGGATCCGGCTCCAATCATGTGGGCACCGAGAATTTCGCCATATTTCTTGTCGAAGATGATCTTCACGAAGCCTTCCGATTCGGCGACTGCAAGGGCACGACCGCTTGCAGCGAAAGGAAATTTTCCGACGCGGTAGTCAAGACCCTGCTCTTTGCAGGCTTCCTCGGTGAGACCGATCGAGGCGACTTCGGGATGGCAATAGGTGCAGGCGGGGAATGTGCCAACCTGTTTGGGCTCGTGTCCGTCCACAAAAATCCCTTCAATTGCCTGAACTGCTTCGTAGCTTCCCGTGTGTGCGAGCCAGGGAGGTCCGGTGATATCCCCGGCAGCGTAGACGTTCGGGACATTGGTCATATAGCGATCGTTGGTGTCAATGAAACCACGATCGTCGAGCTTGATTTGCTCGGCATTGTTGGGAAGAACGGGGGCGATACCGATGGCTACGAGGCAAACTTCAGATTCAATGACTTCACTGTCACCTCCGGCAGCCGGCTCGACCGTTAGTTTCACTCCGTCCCCTTCCGTATCTGCAGCAGTGGTTTTGGTTCCGGTAAGAACACGGATACCCTGGGCAGTGAGAGACTTCTCGAGCGTCTTGCTGACTTCGTTGTCTTCGATGGGAAGAATGCTGTCCATCATCTCCACCACCGTGACTTCGGTTCCGTAGGCATTGAAGAAGTAGGCAAATTCAATTCCGATGGCACCGGCCCCGATAATGGTAATGGATTTCGGCTGCTCCGGAAGGACCATCGCTTCACGCGATCCGATCACTTTTTTGCCGTCGTAGGGAAGAAAGGGAAGCTCCCGCGAAACACATCCGGTGGCAACAAGCACATTCTCCGTAGTGTGGAGTTCACTGTTTCCTTCGGCATCAATGACTTCAACTTTTCCGTTGGCGGCAAGGCCTCCGGTTCCGCGGATGTAATCGATTTTATTTTTCTTAAACAGAAACTCAATTCCACCGGCAAGTTTGTCGGAGACGTTGCGGGAGCGTTTCACGACTTTGTCCCAGTCGTAGCTGAGGCCGTCGATCTTGAGGCCAAAGTCGTCTGCGTGGTGCTGCAGGGTGTAATAAAGTTCCGCGTTTTTCAGAAGAGCTTTCGTGGGAATGCAGCCCCAGTTCAGGCACGTTCCCCCGGCGCGTTCCTTCTCCACGCAGGCAACTTTTTTTCCGAGTTGGGCAGCGCGAATTGCGCCGACGTATCCGGCGGGGCCGCCGCCGATAACGATGAGGTCGTAGGATGACATGATATAAGTGGTGGGAAGATTAAATTTGTTCCGTCAAAGAGCAGTTCAGGAGATCAATAAAAACGGGGATTCGAGATATTTCTTGAGTTCGCCAAGGAAACTGGCCCCGACCGCACCATCGACGACGCGGTGGTCACAGCTCATTCCGATCCACATGCGCTGACCGGGAACGATCTGATTGGCACTGTTGACGACGGGCTGCTTGGTGATGGTTCCGATCGAAAGAATGGCTGCCTGCGGCGGATTGATGATCGCGTCGAAGTGACCGATTCCATACGCGCCGAGGTTGGAAATTGTAATCGTTCCCCCCTGCATTTCGTCGGGTGCGAGTTTTTTATCACGGGCACGTCCGGCGAGGTCTTTGATTTCCGAAGCAAGTTCTTTGATGGATTTATTCTGCGCGGAGCGAATCACGGGAGTGACAAGTCCTTCATCGATCGCAACCGCGATGGAGAGGTGGACTTCACCAAACTGTTGAATCGCATCACCGGTGAACGAGGCATTCACTTCGGGAACTGCCTGAGTAGCGAGCACGGTCGCCCGCATGATGAAATCGTTGACGGTGTATTTCGGACCGTCATTGGCGAGACTTGCCTCATTTACCTTCGCGCGCAATTCCATGAGTGGCTCCGTATCGATCTCGATGTTGAGATAGAAATGCGGGATGGTCGTCTTGCTTTCGAGCAGGCGCTGAGCAATGACGCGGCGCATTCCGGAAAGAGGAACCGTCTCGTCTTTTAAACCACCGGAGGGAAGAAGCCCGAGATTCGATCCGCCGCCACCGCTCGTGGCGTAGTCGAGGTCTTCGCGAACGATTCGACCGCCCGGGCCGGTACCACGGACGCGGGCAAGATCGATTCCCATTTCCTCTGCGACTTTTCTGGCGAGCGGTGAAGCCTTGATCCGGCCACCGGATGCGTTGGTCGGTGCGGGCGAACTGGCGCTGCCGGATGATGCGGCAGGAGCGGTTTCGGATTTCTCCTCCTCCGCAGGAGCGTCAGACGCTTGTTCTTCTTTCTCCTCTTTCGTCTCCGTAGAGCTTTCCCCTGCCGGGGAAGCGGGGGGAGTATCAGCATCCTCCGGCGGCTCTTCGCCCTCCTCAAGAATGAGCGCGAGGGTGGCACCGAGCGGAACCGTGTCGCCTTCTTTCACATAAATTTTGTGAATGACCCCTTCGTCGAACGAAGGCATCGCCATAGTGGCTTTATCGGTCTCGACTTCGGCGATCTCTTCGTCGATCCCGACGGAGTCACCTTCGCTTTTGAGCCACTTTACGAGAGTTCCCTCACTCATCGTGTCGCTCAGTTTTGGCATCGTAAGATAGGCTGGCATGTCTTGCGGTCCTGTAGAAGATTATTGTTGTGTTAGGATGTTTTTAATTCCTAACAGATAGATAAAGCTCGCTCCACAATTTCATCCGGAAGCGGCAGTTGAAGTTTTTCAATCGGCGGGCTGTAGAAAGCCGGGGCATCGGCACTGGCAATTCGAAGCACGGGTGCGTCGAGATCATCGAATGCCTGTTCCATAATCATGGAGGAAATTTGCGCTCCGACTCCGCAAAACGGTTTGTTCTCTTCGACGTAAATGGCGCGGTGAGTCTTACGCACCGATTCGAGAATGGCATCTTCATCGAGCGGACGAATGCTGCGCAGGTCGAGCACCTCGGCGCTGATGTTATACTTTTCCTCCAGGATGTTGGCAGCTTCGATGGAAGTGTGAACGGCACGCCCGTGTGCAATGAGCGAGATGTCCGAACCTTCGCGTTTCACTTTTGCCTTACCGAGAGGTATGACCAGCTCTCCTTCGTCGAGTTCATCATTGTCGGGAACTTCACCGGTCATTCCGTAGAGCACAGTGCTCTCCATGAAGTAGACCGGATCGTTATCACGGATCGATGCTTTGATGAGCCCCTTCACGTCGTACGGGTCAGACGGGGAAACCACTTTCAGTCCGGGCATGTTCGCAAAAATATTCTCCGGTGTATGCGAGTGAGTCGCCCCTACATTTGTTCCGCCGTTGGCGGGTCCACGAACAACAATCGGGACGTTGATCAATCCACCCGACATGTAGCGACAGGTGGCAGCATTGTTCATCATCTGATCGAAAGCGACGTAGGCAAAACTGTAAAACATCAGCTCCATGACCGGACGGATTCCGAGCATACTTGCACCGATGCCCATTCCGATAAAACCGGCTTCTGAAATGGGGGCATCAATGACGCGCTTGTCGCCCCATTTTTTCCAGAGTCCCTCTGTGACTTTGTAGGCGCCGTTGTACTCGGCAACCTCTTCTCCAATGATGACGACATTGTCGTCGTGAGCGAGCTCTTCGTCGAGTCCTTCGCGGAGAGCTTCCCGGTATGTGATTTCGCGTGGCATGTTTGAGATGGGGAAAAGTAATACTGTTAGATCAGCGACCCAACAGGGTCAGATGCCTGACTCAACAGAGTTTAGGTTTTTACTTATGAAAGAAGTGGCGACCGGTTCGCCCGGCTTCGGTGTTGTTGTCGACCTCCCAATAAACGTCGTCGAAAATTTCGGACTCGTCGGGAAAGGGTGACTTGATGGCAAAGTCGGCGGCTTCCTCAGCTTCGGCTCCGGCTGCCTTGTTAATCTCTTTGTAATCGTCTTCGGTAATGACCCCTTCGTCGATTAGAGTTTTCTTCCAGAAGTCGATGGGATCGTGCTCCTCCATGTAGCGTTTGATCTCCTCCTTTGTCCGGTATTTGTCCGCGTTCGCATCAGCAACGGAGTGCCCTTTGTGACGATAGGTGAGAATCTCAAGCATAGTTGGCTTTGATTCTTTGTGAGCACGCTCGACGGCTTCCTGGACTCCTGCACGAATTTCGTAAAGGCTGACACCCTCGATCTGTGACCAGGCCATGTCGTAAGCTTTGGCCCGGGCGGCGAGCCCCTCGGGCGGGTGCGCAGAGGAACGCTTCTGCGAGGTGCCCATCGAGTATCCGTTGTTCTCAATAATGTAGATCACGGGGAGATCCCAAAGCTCGGCGAGGTTGAGCGCTTCATGGAACGCACCCTGGTTGATGGCACCATCCCCAAGGTAGCATAGGCAGCATCCGGTGAGCCCCTGGTATTTCAGCGCGAAAGCGAGACCGGCACCGAGCGGAGTTTGGCCACCCACGATTCCATGACCACCCCAGTAATTTTTGTCCGGCGCAAAGTAGTGCATCGAGCCACCCTTTCCTTTCGAACAACCGGTCTTCTTTCCGAAGAGCTCAGCCATGCATTCATTCATTCCCATCCCGACGGAGAGAGCGTGTCCGTGATCGCGATAGGCGGTGATGACGTGATCGTTATCACCAAGCAGGGAGATCGAACCAACGGCGACAGATTCCTGGCCGATGTAGAGGTGGAGGAAACCACCCATCTTATCCTGCTGATAGTACTTCAGCGAAGTCTGTTCGAATCGACGGATTCGGACCATGGTCCGGAGCATGTCGATCTTTTCTTCATCCGTCAGCGACGCGTTGATTGGAGCGTCAGCAAACTCCGCAGTTGGTTTCGATTTCTTCTTTGCAGCCATCTTCTGTGAGAAAATTTCCTCCCGCATTTGGGAGGGCGCGAACGGTAGCGTAAAGTGCTCACAAAGGAAAACGGTATTCGGTGAAATTCCGGTGCTTTTCTCAGATACCGGTCGAGTGACATTGTGTGCGCGGTCCTATGTGGCGATAGTAATCTGGCTGTGGCTGATAATTCGACCGCAGACTTTGAATTCGTTCGTATGGAAGAGCGGGAGAGCGGGAGAGCGGAAGAGCGGGAGAACGGGAGAGCGGAAGAGCGGAAGAACGGGAGAGCGGAAGAGCGGAAGAGCGGGAG
>JAKSBG010000401.1 GCA_022361255.1 Verrucomicrobiales bacterium | reverse complement strand
GTTTTGTCAGGATGGGTTTTGCCAACTTCCTTCGCGACCCGATTGACGAAGTCCCAGACGTGATTAGACAGCTTGCCGCGGGAGCCCATGTCGGGAACGTCTTTTCCCTCGCAAAGATGGCACTGACAGATCGCGATGTAGGCGTCAGGCGGCATGATCGAGACAGTCTCGTAATCATACACATCGAACTGCGCGCGGGCCCAATCGACGGTGCTCTGGAACAGTTCTTCGTTTGAGTAGCAGAGGTGATTCAAACGCTCGCCCGGCTGGTTGTCACGTTTCCCTCCGTAGAGGGCAAACCAGTCCGGGTGTTTTGCTAGGATTTCATCCGTCTGGGTCATGGCATGCATTCCGTGAGCGATCATGAGTCCGTAGGGTTGCCGGATTCCCAAACGCATGAACCACCACATCGTCGGATCGCTCGCAGTGCTGAAACGAACGTTGAACTGCCGGATCGGAAAATCCGGTTTCGTTACCTCGTCGATTTCCGGTAGGGGGATTGTGTAGAGTTCAGGAATGACTTCTCCTGTTTCGCCCGGCAGATACCAGCGAACCCCGAGCGAACGGAGAAATCCGCAGACAGCGTTGTAGCTGCCCCGTTCGTCAAAATTCCAGATTTCGAATGGCTCGTCGGCAGGGACGTCAACATCGTCGGGTAATCCAATGTTGTTGGGGAGGCCACGTTCGCGATGTTTGTATTTTCCGCGGTTGGGAACGCCCCAGGGGAACCCCGCTTTCTCCTCCCAGGCTTTCTGCAGGGTGCCGTTCACGATTTCGGTGTTGCTTTTTGCCCAGGGTTCAACAGGGACGAAGTCAGTATCATCACCGATCAGGGCCAGCCAGTTTTCACCCGAGACAATACGATACGCTCCGGCATCGAGCCCTTCCGCGGTGGCTCCGTGTTGCTTTGCCAGGTCGCTCTCCCCTACAAAGATCTGGACGGAGACCTCACCTGACGGAGAAAAAACAATCGGAAGCCGGGCACCGGAAATTTTCTCCAGATGCAGCTGCAGATCATGTGCGGCGAGCCGTGTCGAACGTCGTGGATTCTCCGCAATTACAATCTCGGCACGGGCTTGACCGTTTTCGACGAGAAAGGGGGAGGCTTCCAGAGTTGCGGACAGAAGCAGCGTGGCGAGGGCGATTCGTCTTATGAGCATGACTCCATCGAAACGAAGAAATGGAAGGGTGGCAATAGCGTGGAAAGGGGGGGGAGGATCGTCCATGCCGTTGCTCCGGGAGAATTCTATGTACAGATTCCAGAATACAGGCCTTACGCTTGCATAATGGTTGTCGAGTCTTCGTCAGACTGTGGAATTGCACCCGCTTGTTATTATGCCAAAACTGACTGACGAAGACGTAAAAGCCGCGCTGGCTCCCCAGCTCGAAGAAGGAGAATCAATCCGCCACTGGGCCTACGGAGTGAAGCAGCCAAACATTTTTCTGCTTATTTTTCTGATCGCGCTTGCGGTCGTGCCCGGCATCATCGCCGTGTTCCTTCTGACGAAAAACTACTTTCTCGTGCTTACGGATCGGCGATTACTTGCCATTCAGGTGAAAGGGGTCAAGCCGGATGACATAAAGACGATTACAGAATATTCCCTCGCTGAGCTTTCGTCTGAAAACGTCAAAACGTCCACTGGTGGATTGTTCACTCATATCGCTATCCAGGAGGAAGAGAAACCTTTCAAAGCGAAGTTTCATCGTGCCTTTTGTGAAACGAACCGCCCCCATGCGATGGCAATTGCTGAGGCGATTTCCTGATTGGAGAAAGGTAAGGCGATGCGCAATTGTCCCTTTTGTAGTAGTGCGACAATGGAGCCGGAATGTGCTTCCTGCGGACGGAACATCTCTGCTCCACGATTGGTATGCTCCGCTTGCGGCAAATTCTCCCCGTTGAAAGAGAGTTGCTGCAGCCATTGCGGAAAACTTATTCGCAGTGAGCTTCGCTGGAAAATACCTCTTATTGTCGGGCTGTTTCTGCTGGCCATTATCGTTTCAACGATTCTGCATCTAGTCTAGATCAAGATGCAGGAGTGCAGATAAGGGGGCGTAGACAGAGGATTGCGATTCAGCTGATTGCCGGTATTGAATCTGTATGATTCGAAGTTTTCTTCCGCTCTTTCTTCTGTCTGCATGGTTAATTCCGCTTTCCCACTCTGCGGATCGCCCGAACATTGTCTTCATTCTCGCCGATGATCTGGGATATGGGGACATCGAAGCTTTCGGAGGCGACGACTGCAATGTGGATACTCCGCATTTCGACGGCCTCTGCCGGGACGGAATGAAGTTTACGGACGCCCATGTGACGGATTCGGTATGCGTTCCGAGCCGAACTTCGATCATGACGGGAAAATACGCGTTGAGGTTTGGAGAAAAGGAAAAAGGCGGTCCCTGGGGTTTCATCGGTCTCCAGTTTCCTGAGTCACAGTTCACTGTTGCGGACATGTTCCGAAGAGCCGGTTATGCGACAGGCTATGTCGGTAAGTGGCACCTGGGAACGCGGATGACCACGACGGACGGGAAGACGCAGGGGCCGGAGAATACGGACTTCACGCGACCATTGAAAATCGGGGTATCTGATTTCGGATTCGAAGATACGTTTTTTCTGCCAGGCTCTCTTGATATGTTTCCGTATGCGTTTGTCCGGAACAGAGAGTGGCAGGGAAGCGTGACGACGCAGAAAGGGTGGAGCGCCTTCAATCGGGTCGGTCCGGCAGCGGAAGATTTTGTCGACCACGAGGTGCTGTCGACCTTTTGCAATGAGGCCGATCGATTTATTGCAAAGCAGGCGGAATCAGAGAAGCCGTTCTTTCTTTTCGTTGCCCTGACAGCGCCACATACGCCGACTTCCCCGGAACCTGAGTTTCAGGGGAAAAGTCGAATTGGTCCCTACGGTGATTTTGTGATGAACACCGATGCCTGCATCGGACGGGTGGTGGAGTCGCTGGATGAGGCGGGGATTTCCGATGACACGCTGGTGATGGTGTCTTCCGATCACGGACCGGGGCATTATTCGGGTGCGAGGTTGGAGGCGACCGCGTTTCAGATGAAAGAGATGGAAAAGGACGGACATCGCGCCAACGGACCGTGGCGTGGCTACAAATTCTCTGCCTTTGAGGGCGGAAACCGGGTTCCGTTTGCGGCAAAGTGGCCGGGAGAAGTTCCGGCGGGAACGGAGAATGATTCGCTGATCGGGTTGCATGATTTGTTCGCAACCTGGGCCGAAATCTCCGGAGCAAAACTTTCCGCGTCCGAGGCACCTGATTCGATCAGCTTCCTGAAGCAACTTCGGGATCCTGATGCGGCGCCTGCCCGTGAATCCATGGTGATCCGGGGAACGAGAGGGAATGTCTATCGCAAAGGAAAGTGGAAGTTGCTGCTCTGCCCCGGCAGCGGCAGTGCAGGACGCTTTGCGACGCTGCCGGATTCCGATCAGGCCTGGAGGGCCGCAATCAAATCATTCGGACGAAACCCGAAAGATCATACCGAGCTGGAGCAGGCTCCGTTTCTTCAGCTCTTTGACCTTGACGCGGATCCGGGTGAGACCACCAATCTCGCTTCCGGGAACAAGGAGTTGGTCGCAGAGATGATTGCGGATCTTCGTGGAGTGTTCGCGAAGGGGCGTTCAACTCCGGGGCCGAAACTCGAAAACGGGCGGGAACTGAAGGTGTTCCAGCCCGTTCCCGGATTTGTCTGGTCGAAGTGAGAAAGTATTTTGTCCGCACCATTCAACCTGCCATCGTTTGTACGGCGGCTTGTAATCTGGCGGAAAGTTCCGGGTCAGTGATTCCGCTGCCGGCATCAAAATTATCGTAAAACGACGGCAGGCTGAAAGTGGCCTTTAGATCGGCTCCCATTCTGGAAAAGGTGGCTTCAGCCGCAGCGAGAACGGTGGCGCCGCCACGCCCGCCCGGGGAAGTTGCGAGGAGAAGCATGGGTTTGTCAGCCCACACGTTGACATCGATTCGGGAAGTCCAGTCGTAGAGATTCTTGAAGGCGGCGCTGTAGGATCCGTTGTGCTCGGCGAGGGATACTACGATCCCGTCATGGGACTCGATGAGTGATTTGAAATCGCGAGCCGCGGAGGGAATGCCCTTTGATTCCTCTTCATCCGAGCTGTAGATCGGGAGGTCGAATTGACGGAGGTCGAGATCGGTAACTTCCGCCTCTGCAATTTGAGACGCGGCATAGTTGGCGAGCTGACGGTTGATTGAGGTGGAGCTGGTTGAGGCACCGAATGCGAGTAGTTTCATTAAATCAGGGTGGTTGGTGTTTAGAGTGGATAGAGATGCGGTCAGGAGAGTCGGAAGAGGAGAAATTCACTGTCTTCTCCGGCTTCGATGGAGAACCCCTGAGGGGCATGCTCCACCGAAAGTCCATCGGCGGTTTCGAGCGTTTCTCCCAGGACGGAGAGCCTTCCTTTGATGACCTGAATCCAGGCATGGGGAAGGGAATCAGAACCGGGCACGTCGAGGGTGGTATCAGCGCCGGCGCGACCGAAATGGATTTCGGCATGCTGCCTGATTTGGGTTGATCCATCACGCCCGTCTCCGGAATAGAGCAATGTCAGTGCGTTGTCCTTCGCAACCTCAGCAAGTTCTTTTTCCGCGTAGCGCGGTTCACCTCCTGCTTCATTCGGGTGGAGCCACATTTGGTAGAGGTGGGTTTTTTCCGTATCGGAGGGATTGAATTCGCTGTGCGTTACTCCGCTCCCTGCACTCATGTACTGCAGATTTCCGGGTTTGATGATCGCCCCGTTGCCCATGCTGTCCTTGTGTTCCAGCTGGCCTTCGATCACGTAGGTGAAGATTTCCATCTCGGCGTGGGGGTGAGTGCCAAACCCTCCGCCCGGCTGAATGGTGTCATTGTTCATAACGCGAAGGGAACGGAATCCCATATGTGAGGGATCAAAATAATCGGCAAAGGAAAAGGTGAAGCGCGCCTGAAGCCATCCGTGATCGGATTGACCGCGTTCGTTGGCGGGGCGCTTTGTGATTCGGGTATCCAGTTTTGTTTTCATGGAAAGAAAGTGCCTCGTCTCCCGTTTTCTGCGAATTCCTTGTAATTTGAGTGCTATGCGTTTTGGTTATAGCTCCCGTTGCTACGGGCCGGATCTATGGAGCTGAGACATTTGCGCTATTTCGTAATGGCCGCCGAAGAGGCGAATATCAGTCGCGCTGCTTCGCGACTGAATGTTTCGCAACCGGCTGTCTCAAGACAGATCCGCGATCTGGAAGATGAACTGGGTGAGGCTCTCTTTGAGCGCGAGCGAAACGGGCTCCGGTTGACTTCTGCGGGAGAAGTTGCCCTCGTGTATGCGAGGGAAGTTTTGCATCAGGCAAGTGCGTTAGTGGATGCTGTTGCGGCACAGGGTAAAGGACGTGGAGTTGTTTCGCTCAAGGTGGGCTTTCTTCCCACTGCGCTGCCGGGCTTTCTCGCCGAGGGAATGAGAAAATTCAACAAACGTTACCGGAATGCCTGTATTCAGATTTTCGAAATGAGTCCGGGTGAGCAGGAGGAAGCACTGAGAAAAGGGGAGATTGATATTGCTCTCATAGGTGAACCCCGACCGGAATTGCGAAATGAGTTTCACATCGAGACTGTCCGGGAGACTCCCATGGAGATCATTCTTCCGGACGATCACCGGCTGGCGGAGCGAAAGGAGATCAATCTCTCTGAACTGGCCGATGAAAGATTCCTGACGCTCAGCGAAAAGACCTTTCCCGACCGTCCCCGTATCCTCGCTGATTTGTTTTCGCGAGCCGGGATAGATCCGGAGGTCACGATCCGGGCGAGCGGGCTGTCGGAGTTGCTGGGGCTGGTCGGAGGAGGAGCCGGGGTCGCGTTTGCACCGGCGGACTCGGTTACACTTCCTCATTCAGGAGTTCGCTTTCTGAAAATGAGGTCGCCCCGCTTGATGCTTCTGTTTTCAGCCGCGTGGCGGAAAACCGGAGACTCTTCCGTCATCGAAAAATTTGTCGGGATACTGCGCGGGAAAGAAGAAGAGTGATACCGCTACTCCTTTTCCGGTAGCAGGTAACAAGCTGCCTCGCGATCGTTTCGGACCAGTAAAAGCCTTCCGGCGACAGCGGGAACATTCCAGGTCATGCTGCTGAGTGCGTCTTCGATGCGTCCGGTTTCGGTGAATCCGTCCGGACCGATCTTTCCGATGACGATCGGGCCCGGCTCGGACTGGATCAGGAGAGAGTCTCCGAACAGCAAATTCTGCCCGAACCCGAATTTTTCCTTCTTGTAGACCTTGGTTCCGTCTTCGAGGTTGATCGCTGCCAATCTCCCTTCGTCGAGTCCCCAGGCAAGCCCGTTGTGGATGACAGCGGAACTGAACTTCGTTTTCAGTCTGTTTGAGCTCCAGATTTCATCTGTCTTCCACTCTTCTCCGTCACGCGTCAGCTCAATCAATCGCGTTCCGACGCCATAGCTTGCAGTGACAAGGATGCGGTTGTCACCCACGAGGTGGGGTTGACTGACTTTGGGAAACTGGCCTTTCCACTGGTGCCTCCACAGTTCCCTGCCGGATGACGGATCGATTCCCGAAACGCTTTCCCGGTTCACGCTGATGATTTGACGAACACCCCCGGGGGCGAGGAGGCGTGGGGACGCGTAGCTGGCTCCTTCCCCGCGGTGGGTCCAGACGGTGTCACCGGTCTCGAGATCAAATGCTGCGTAGGTGACTCCCGATTCCCCTTTAACGGAATCAGTTCCTGCTATAAGCACGGCATTTTTCTCCGGCAGAATGAGCGGGGCGTTTGCGATTCCCCAGCGCTGCGTCTCGCCTCCGAACTCCTCGATCATGTGCCGTGACCAGATTTTCTTTCCACTCTCCAGGTCGAGACAGTTGGCAATGCCGGTAGACCCGATTGCGTAGAGACGGGTTTCGTGAATCGTTGGCGTTGAGCGGGGGCCGTCCCCGCCCATCCGGGCACCGGCGTTCTCCTCTTTGACGAGAAGGAGGCGCGTTTCCGGATCGTCGTAGTGCCAGATTTCCTCCCCTGTGGCGATGTGAAGGCAGGTGATTCGCTCGGCGTCGCCGACCTGTTCCTGAGTGATCGCTCTGTTCACCGAGACGACAAAACTTGACCATCCTGTCCCGACAGCCCTTCTCCACAGAAACTCCGGTGGGTCAGTGCTCCAATCTGTCGCGAAAGTCGGATCCGGCCACATTCCATCCAGGTCCGGGCCAAAAACAGTGTGCAGATCTGCTGCCGCTTCGATTACCCGCTGTTCCTCTTTGCTGAGGTCTGATTGAAGTAGTGGCGTTTCCATCGGTGCCCCGGTGCCTGATTCCTGCCAGACAAAACGGAATTTGGGAAAAGAGGAGCCGGAGGTTGAGCCGTCGTAGCGAAGCAATAGCGCGCCGATAATTCCCGTGAGAATAAAGAGGCCGAGAGTGATGAAGAATCGCTTTATTCTGGTTTTGAAAGAGGGAGAACCGAATACGAGATACCAGATGCCAAGCAGTAGGAAAGTAAACAGAGAGACAACCGGGTAGAGCCAGTTCGTCACCGTCATTTCCTGCGAGGATATTGCGAACACCGCTCCAAAACAGAGCAGCGCGATGACGGCCAGGGTGAAATAGCGGAAAAAGTTCTTCATGGGGAATGCCTGATACTCATTTAATACGACAAGTGGGCCCTTGAGCGAGGCCGGAGTGAATAGAAATCTCTTGTTTACCTCATGCCGTTGCCGGATGTTTCCCGAAATATGGCTGAATCAGCATCCAGACGAAAACAGACCGGCAGCGGATTACGGGTCCTGCTGACAGCTGCTAGTGTCGTTATTGTTTTGACGGGGCTGAAGCTGGCGTCTGAACTGTTCATTCCGATTTTTCTGGGCCTCTTTCTGGCGCTTTTGTCGATGCCGATTCTGAACTGGCTGGACCGTCACGGATTTCCGCGCCCCCTCGCCGTTCTCTCGACAGTTCTCGTCGACCTTCTTATTCTCGGGGGCATAGTCCTGCTGGGATCCAGTGTTATCGGGGATTTTCAGGAAAAAAGTAAGGAATATACGAAGAGATTGCAGAAGCAGGCGTCTGATTTTTCGAGAACGATGGACGCAAAAATTGCGAGCCTCGAAAATTTCTGGGCGGAATCAACGCGGCTTCCGGGGCAGGAGGAGGAAAGTGAAGAGCTGAGCTCCGACACATTGGAGAATCAGCCGGCTGCAATTCCAACCAATGGAACCGTGCAGAATTCCGAACAGATCAATTCGAATGGTGACGAAAAAGAGAAGGACGGAGCCGCTCTGTTTGGAATTGAAGAGATAACATTCAGCAAGCTTTTTGAGCTCTATTTCGATGAAAACCGTCTGCTGGAATTGGTCGGGCAGTTTGATGTGGTGAACCGGTTTACCTCGCTGGCTTCGAAATCATTTTTCGCCCTGATTGTGATGATCTTTGTGCTCGCTGAATCGGGCAGTTACGCGACGAAGGTTCGGGACGTTCTCCACGTGAGTGGTCCTGACTTGCGACGTTTTCAGAGTATCTCTCAGGACATTCAAAAATACCTCGGTATCAAAACGGCAGCCAGTGCGGCGACTGGTTTGCTGGCGATGCTTACCTGCGTCATTTTTCGTGTCGATTTCCCGCTGCTTTGGGGGTTGGTGGCATTTCTTTTCAATTACGTCCCCGCGATCGGATCGATTATGGCAGGTGTTCCCCCGGTCATTCTGGCTCTTATCCTTCACGGATTCTGGCCTGCTACCGGAGTCATGACCTGCTACCTTGTCATCAATGTATCCATCGGGAATTTCATCGAGCCGATGCTATTGGGCGAACGGTTCGGAATCTCGACGACCATCGTGGTTCTCTCGGTCCTGGTTTGGGGTTACATCTGGGGACCGGTGGGAATGTTGCTGGCGGTTCCTCTGACCATGATGGTCAAAGTGATGCTCGATAACAGCTCTGATTTTCGATGGATTTCTGCGTTGATGGGGAAATTGCCGGGCGACGTGGGTGAGGAGGAGAGTTCAAGCGATGATATGCCGAGCGAGCCGGAAGCAGTGTAGCTGGACAAATTTCTCAGACCTCCGCTGAATGGTCCGTCGGGGATTAGCTGGTCGAATCGCGTCGGCCAAAGGTGGGATCTGGCCGACAGCCTTTCCCGGGTTGGGAAGTCACCGGAACCCGAAACTCATTTTCCTGACCGGGGTTGCTTCTATCATGAGACTCCCCGTTTTTCTTTTGTTCTTCGCAACTGCCGCTTTCGGACAGGATTTGTCAGAGAACTCTATCGGCGTGGCTTTTCGTCGATTTGACAGCAATTCGGACGGCGAACTCACCGTTGCTGAAATGATTGCAGCGGGTCGGAAGACAAGCTGGATTGGACTTGCTGATACGGATAAAAACGGGAGCGTCAATAAGACCGAAGCAGTTGCCTTTTTTGATCGGAAAAAGCAGGAGGGAGACTCCGTTTTCGAACCAACAGAAATCATTCACGAAATACCGGGGAATTCGCCTGTGCGGCTGGAGGGACTTCGTAAAGCAGCCGAATACTCTGCCGGTCAAAATGGCCACAGTTTTCTCGTCGCAGTGGATGGAAAGGTGATATACGAGAGATATGACGGTGGTTGGAAGTCTGACCAGCCGCACCGTCTTGCGAGCGGGACGAAGAGCTTTTCCGCAGCCCTTCTGGCCGCTGCGGTGAAGGATGGACTTCTTTCTTCCATTGATGAGCCGGTGGCGGATGCAATTGAAGAGTGGAGAGAAAATGAAACGTTGAAGGTGATCACATACCGGAATTTGCTCGACCTGAGTTCCGGGCTTGAGCCGGGCGGAGTCGGAAGGGTGCCTGATTACTCTGTCGTGCACAGTATGAAGTCGCTATCTCCCCCCGGAGAGAAATTTCGATACGGACCGAACGCTTTTCAAGTGTTTGGAGAGGCGTTGCGAAGAAAGCTCCAGGCAAGACCGGAATTCGAATTTGAAGACCCTCTGGCATACCTTGAGGCTCGTGTGTTTGATCCGATTGGTCTGCATTACGGTGCATGGCGACGCGATGAAGGCGGGATGCCTCATCTCCCGTCGGGAGCATTCCTCACGGCGGCAGAATGGTGGAAGTATGGAGAATTTATTCGGCTGGGCGGATCATGGGGCGGGAAGGAACTTGTAGACACAGCGACTCTTCAGGAGTGCGTCCGGCCTTCGAGAACGAACCCTTCCTACGGCATAACATTCTGGATGCTGAATAACCGGAACGGTGAGCCTGCGACCGGGGAAGGGGGATACATGGCTGCCGGAGCTGGAAAGCAGAGATTATACATACTGCCGGAGAAGAAAATGGTAATTGTTCGTCAGGGGGAGAGCCGGAAATTGGAGAATACCCGGCTGCTTTCTTTTCTGTTCTCGAAGAAGTAGCGAAAGCATTTTTTCGTAACCTTACTTTTTCACATCGAACCTTCCTACGAGGCGCGCCTTCCCTTTTCTTCCACTGGCGGTTTCGTAAGTCATTTCGGTGAAGTTGTCATTGAAGGTCGCCACGAATCCACCAATTCCGAAGAGGACGGTCTGGTGATCGAGAACCCGGTAGCTGCGAACCAGTACTTCGTTTTTTTCGTTCCAGCGTAATCTTTCCTTCTTCTCCGAATGTTGCTGAAGCATTCGGCCTTCAGGCAGAAACCGGGCGAGTCGCCTTTTGTAAAAGTCCTGAAGATACCATTCTGTCCCGACGAGCCGTTTTTCGAATTCTGCTTTGTTCTGCGACAACTCCTGGACGATTTCGGTTTTCAGTGACTTGATGATTTCTTCACGCGAGAGGGGTTCTCCGTTGGGGCCTTTCAAACCTGATCTTTCGGTTTCCGGTATCAGTTGATTCAGTGCCCGGTAGAGCCGGCTTTCCTCGCTCAGTTCACCGCCGAGAAGATTCAGCATGGTCATTTCCGCCCCGGTGTCTGCGGGAAGTTCTGCGAGGACCGGAAATGCAATCAAGCCGAACAATGTTAGTTGGCCGCTCACCTGGCGAATCGCAATTCGAGACGCAGAAGGGTAGCGCGACAATGGAATGATGTACGTGTCTGTGCCGGTCAGTTCACTGTTCTCCGTCACATTTCCAAACAGATCCACTGCGACGACCTTGTTTTTGGAATCGTAAATTTGAATTGCGAAGTCAGATACCGTTTCAGTGGAAAACGACAGGGTCAGAGCGAGGTCACTTTTCAGAGACGGGTTGTCGATGAGAAGATTGATTCCCGTTTCAGCTCCGTCATCATTGACCTTCCCCTGCCAGGTTCCGTCTGCGGTGATCGCGCCGTTTCTGTGGTTGATTCCGGTGATCCAGTCGGGCCAGTCTTCCGGGCGGGGGTCGGAATGTTCCTCCCCGGTAAACGCAGTTTGCTCTTCGGTGAAGGTCAGGGTGAAAACCTCGGGCTCGATGTTTCTCTGTGCCGACAATTGGGGCGGGAGAAGAAACAGTAGACCGGCAATGGCGATGTTTTGCAGAAGTCTCATGATACGGGCGTCAGAATGGCGATTTGCTTATCTAGACATAACCGGGAACGCTCCGTCAACTCTTGACGCTGTATGGTGGGGTAGCCTAGCATTCGGTAAAACGTCACGGTATCGCCAGGCATCTTCCGCATTGTCCTTCGCAAACAGGGAGGGGCCATCGCCTGTGAAAGGAATGGATGAAACGTTTCCTTACCGATGAAAGATCGCTATGAAAAATGCCCCCATGCTGGTTCTCTCTGCGACTCTGTTTGCAGCCGGATGCCAATCAGATGAGAAAGGCGGTGAGTCCCACCGGGAGACCGCGGCAAAACCGGAAATGGAAAAGCCGGTCAAGCCTCCGGCGAATTCAAATCGCCCGATGAAAAACCAACCTCCCCCGGCCAGTGACGGTGCCTACATCGGCATGGACCTCAAAGCAGCTGAAACGCAGGCGGAGAAGAGCGGGCTGCGCCACCGTGTCGTCGAGCGGGATGGTAAGCCGCTCCCTGCTACTCGTGACTATCGGCCCAACCGGGTGAATTTTTCTGTCAAAGCCGGCAAAGTCATCAAAGTGACGCGGGGGTGAGGCAACCCTGTTGGGTCGCGGGGCAAACCCTGTTGGGTCACCGATTCTACGCTGTTGAGTCGGGAAATTATTTTCCGCCAAATTTCCAGAGGTGACCGTCGCTGCGAACGTAGATCGAATCTTCGCTGAGGGACGGAGTGCCAAGAATGGTTTCGTTGAGTTCAAACTCGCTCGTGACTTTTCCCTCTTCGCCTGACAAATCGACAACCTGACCGACGCCGGCTTCATTGAAAATGTAGATTCGTTGGCCCGGGCCGGCGACCGGGCTGCTGCTGAAGGGGCCTTTCAGACGAATGCGCCAGAGGCGTTCCCCGGTCTCACGGTTGGCGCAGTTGAGAACGCCCGCGTTGTTGATGATATAAACCTTTTCTCCGATCACGATCGGGCTCGCCGTTCCGGGGCGCTGGGCGGATTCGTTCCAGTCTTTCTTCGGCTCCGCTCCATCGGTGGTTGCGGTGATGGAAGTGAGGCCGTTCGAAGGAATGAAAAGCTGGTTTCCGGCCGGGGCGCTGGACGGGATGGTGGACGCACCGGAAGTATATTCGAATACAGGTGAGCCGGTGCCGGGCAGAACACCGACGATTCCCTTGCTCGACTGGAGGGCGACGACTTGATCTTCGCCGATGTCAAGAACGGTGGGGGAGGTCCAGTTCGCGGCCTTGGGCCGGTCGTGCTTCCACTTGTTTTCCCCCGTCAGAAGATCAAATCCGGCGGCAAAAGATTCCGAGTCGTTTTCGATCTGAGCAACGAGAGTATCTCCCGCGACGATGGGAGAGGACGCCATGCCGAGACTGTTCGAGGCATTCGGGTAATCGAGAGTGAGTCCGCGCATCCAGACGGGGTTCCCGTCGAGGTCGAGGCAGATCAGATCATTGGAGGAAAAAAGAGCATAGATTCGCTCTCCGTCAGTTGCGGGGGTTGGTGCCGCTACGTTGGTCTTCTTGTGCGACATGGTTCGACCGGTGGCCCAGAATTTTCTTTCCCAAACCGGGCTGCCGTCTTTGGCTGAGAAACAGAGGATGTGGAGCTGTTTCTGATCCGGCCCGCTGGCGGCGGAAACGAAAACCCGGTCTCCCACAATCACAGCGCTGCCAAGCCCGCGACCGGGAAGAGCCACTTTCCAGGAAAGCGTATTTTCACTGAGTTCGGTCGGAAGATTCGTTGCGTCGGGATTGACTCCGGAACCGTTCGGGCCTCGGAAGTTGTGCCAATCTGCCTGTGCGAGTGAGCAGATGCTGAGAAAGGACAGAAAGAAGAAAAAGCTTTTCATTAGATGATACCGCTTTGCGGCGAAAGGGGGGGAGTAGGAAAGTTTGGTGGGCGATTTTTGGGCACGCTGTATTTTCTGGCGCACGGATTACTCTTCCGCTGCTTTGCGTCGTGGTTTCGCTTCCGGTTTCGGAGTGGGTTTACGGTCGGTGCTGTGGATTGCGGTTCCGGTACTGTCGCAGACGCGGAGCTGAAACTGCCACTGCACGGTCCAGTCCTGCTCCTGCTCGTTTTGGCAGGCTTTTACGAGGATCGTGTTTTTCCCCTTCTTGAGCTGAATAGGGAGAATGTATTGGTCGATCCGGATTCCCCGGTGGTATTCGTCCCGTCCAAAAAGAAGCTCGCCGTTCAGCCAGATTTTCCAGGCGTTCTTGCAACCGAGACGAAATTCGGCAGCGCGATCCTCAGCGGAATCAAATTCGGTATAGGCGTAGCCGACGACTTGCTTGAGCGGGCCGTAGGGCTGATTGAAATCGACCATACCGTAATCGTTCGAGGTTGAGTAGGGTTGCCAGGCGATTTCCTTGTCCTCTTTGCCCTTGTATTTCGATTCCAGATTAATCTCTTTTTCAGGCGGAAAGACTGCATCAAAGCCTTCCCGGTCGGTATTGTCGAAAGGGGCAATCACGTCCCAGTACATCAGGAATCCGAAGTGGGAAGGCAGGTCGACTTCCTGTTCGAGATCTTTGCGAAGCAGACCGGCGATTTTCTCGATCTGATCAATGTCACGGGCCGCGTCCAGTGCATTTGTCAGGGTGGCGACCGCCTGCCCTTTCTGGTCTTTCTTGAGGAACTCCTGGCCGGCCAGGATCATTTGGGAAACCGCTTCGCGACGAAGAGGGGTGCTGGGATCGTCGGCCATTTCGGGAATGAGTTCAGTGGCTTTGTCAGGGGCCACGTCGCGGTAAAGATTGAAGGCGAGATGCCGTGCGTTGGGATCGTTTTCACGGTTGAGGAGAAAGCTCCGAATTTCTTCGGCGGGAAGTTCGGTTCCGGAATCAATGCCTTCGCGAAAAACGGTTTCCACTGCCGTGCGCATCCAGTTCCGGGCAAGCGGACCGGCAGTGTCCATTGCGGAGAGAGTTGGAATGATGATATCAGAGCCCTGCCCGGTGAGTTCCTTCCAGGCGGCGGCGGCTTCTTTGTTACCGGCTCCTTCCGGACCAACGGCCTGCAATTGTGAAAGGGCGTCGGAAATCGAGTCGGCTTTAGTTTGCGTCATCGACAAAGCGACGGAGGCGATGAGGAAAAATGACAAGAGCTTCATAACGATGCGGAGAAACTGACGGATTGTGCGCATTTTGGCAAGAGACGGGATTCGCTTAGATCCGCGTTAGGTGGAAAAGGTTTCGCCTGAATCAGGTTCCGCCTTTCCCGGCTGCAACTGTGCAGGAGGACTTTCGTCAGGGGGTGACCACCTTCGAGATCGGATCGAGCGATTCCGCCTCGATCGGCTCCCCGTCCGGTTGTTTCAGACCTTCCCGGAAAACCATTGGGAAGAGCCAGGCTCCGATCATGGCGAGGGATGCGGAGATTCCGAAATAAACCATGGAAAGCTCACCCGTCCGGACGAGTGCGAACGAGGCAAAACTGACAACGATCATCGCTTCGGCAAGGACGACGCATACGACGGAATTGATTTTCCCCACCCCGAGCGCAAGTGTCTGATGGATGTGTCTCCAGATGTGGAAAAGAAAGTAGAGAGAAAAAGCAAAGAGGGTGAGCCGGTCGAGCTGGAAAGCTTCGGGAACGTTTTTCAACTCATCGCCCGCCCAGAGGGGAAGAAGAACAGGCCCGACGGTGACGAGACCGGCGCCGGCGAGCAGGGCAAATCCAACTGCAATGAGACGCAACTTCTGCGCTGTCGCGCTGATCCATGAGTGATCGCGTCTCTCAAAAGCATCCATGATCGCCGGCCAGATCGGTTTGGTGAACATGCCGATGAGGCCGGTCAGAGAGAAGTGGATCGTGATCATCACGTTGAAAACAGCGACGGCATCCGGCCCCGCTATTTTTCCAATCATCCATGACATCAGGTTGTATTCGACTATCGCTGCGAGAATGTAGGTGACGGAAAAGCGAAGGCTGTCTTTCAGCAGTTCGGGGACCATCCCGAACCGGAAGAGGGAAAACTGCGGGAAGAGATAACGGCGCTGGCACAGGAAGTGGATCGTATTGCCCAACTTTGCGGCAACAATCGATCCGTTCACGGCGATCAGGAGAAACTCGATGGTCGGGAAAAACCAGATTCCACCGAGTAGCAGCAGGGCACTGAAGACATTTCCCCCGGCGCCCCACGCGTTGTTGTATCGCGTTTCCATGTAACCGTCGCGGGCCATTTCAAAGGTGATGCAGATCGCTTCAATGACGAGAATAGCGATGCCGATCCAGGCTGCGCGGAACATGACATCCTGCATGGGGGCAAATTCCTGCCCGAAGAGACGCGGGATCGGAATGTGCCAGAGGAGAAGAGACGCGACAATTGCTGCGACCAGCGTCAGGGCAGTGCTCAGGATCACACAGGTCGCAAAGACGGCACGCTCGCGTTTGCGGTCATTATTTGCGACCGCGCGGGAAATCTCGCGAGTCAGGGCCGGGCCGATGCCGACGTGGAGCATATCGATCATGCCCACGGCAAGTGTGATCGCCGCGTAGACGCCGAATTCTTCGATCCCGAGGACGCGCATCGCAATCGGAATCGAGACGAGACGCAGCACAATGGTCCCGACCTTGGAAATCAAAGAAGTGATCACCGCAAGCCGGATGGTCCGGTCGCGGTGTGCTGCCTGATCAGAATCTGTGGAAGGGCTGGACAAAAGGGATTTACTTTGAATCCCGAAAATATCGCACTTATGGAAATTATATCAATCAGTCAGTACAATGAAATGGCACCCAACTCCAAGGGTGCCATTTCGTTGTTTTCCTTGTGCGGGAAACGGGGGATCACCAATGAAGTGTAGAAGAAATGACGACGTTTCGCCCCGGTTCCTGTTGATTGATCGTCGATCTTTCGTAGGCCTGATCAAAAAGGTTGTCGACGCCCACCCGGATGGACCAGACCTCCGTAGCCTGGAAAGTGGCGAACAGACCATAGATGTCGTAGGCACCGGTTTGGCTGAACGGATCCGAGACCAGATTTTCGCGACCGCCATTCCAGATTCCGTAGGCCCCGAGCTCGAGGCTTTCGATCGGGCGGATTCCGAGGGTGAGGGCGAGCTGGTCGCCGGTCGTGGAATTCAGTTTCCGCCCGGTGATGACGTCCTCGCCCCTGACGGAACCGTAGGTCAATGAGCCGAACCAGAAATCCGCGTCGTAGTCGACAGCAGCTTCGAAGCCGTAGATTTCGGTTTCAGCACGATTCACCGTCTGCCGGAATGCCTGGGTGAATTGAGAATTGAAATCGAGACCACCTCCGGTCGGGAAGAGAAAGGTCGTTGGCGCAGCGAAGGGGCCGCCCGGGCCGGGAAAGCTGACCGGATCGACTGCCGGAATGTCCTCGACTCCGAGAATTGAGGTGTTTGTGGTTCGTGTTCCGACAATTTCGGTATCGAAGGTGTTTTTCCCCTGCTGGAAAAATCCTGTGAATCGCGCCGAGAGACTTCCTCCGGCAACGTCTTCGTTTTCGTAGTGAAGTCCGAGCTCGAAGTTGTGGCTCTCCTCGGGAAGAAGGTCCGCATTCTGCACGAAAACCTCTTCGAACCAGAACTCATCCTGGGTAACGGCCGGAGGTGTATCCGGAGCGGGGATGTCGTTCACGGTCGGGATGGGCGGTCCGAAGGGAGGGAAGACGAGGAAGGGCTCGTTGACGTTCACTTGTTGCGCAGTCTGTGCATCAAAGCGTTCGAAAGCACCAAAGACTTCGTTTGGATCGGTCAGGGGGACAATTCCGAAGTGGCTGCCCTGCTGGTAGAGGTCGTTCAGGGTCGGTTCGGTAAACGCTCGGGAGTATTTTCCGACGAGTGACCAGTGTTCGTTCAGGTCGAGGTCGAAACCGATATGGGGGGAAAGTGCGGAGTCGCTCTGGCTCGCCATGGCACCTGCAGACTGAAGCGTGTCATACATGTCGAAGCGGACACCGGTGAAGAGAGTCAGCTTGTCCGTAACATCAAATTCATCTGTGATGTAGGCAGCAAAGTGATCTGCCTCCGCGTCGGGGCGGCCACTGGAGCTACCCACTGATCCCGGTGCGAAGAAAGTGTTCCGGCTTTCGGTTCCGTCCTGCTTCTCTGAGAAGAAGTCGATTCCGTATACGAGTTCATGTTCGACACCGCCCCAGTCGACAACACTGCGGTTGCGGATGTCGATCCCGAAAACATCGAGGTCATGCACGTTTTGTCTTCCGACATTCGAGCCGGTCGTGTCGAGGTAGTTTCTGACTTGATTGGTGTTGTTGTAGTAAAACGTGGCATCCACATCAATGAGGTCGTTGCCAATAGGGTTCCATTCCCAGTTCGCAGTCCACTGGAGATAGTCGACCGTTCTGCCGACAAACGGATTGGTCGCGCTGTCGACGTCCCCCTGCGGATTGGCGGCACCCTGATCGAGGCTCTTGTAGTCAAAAACCGTGAACGTCAGCGTTTGCTCGTCGGTTGGGCGAAGGACAAGTTTCGCGATGTTGCTTTCCCGCTCGACGGAAGAGTTGGGGAGTTCGACATCGTCGGCGAGATGGATGTTATCGCCGTCGCGATCGGAAGTTCCGATCATGAGGTCCAGTTTTTCCGAAGTGACCGCTCCGATGATGCTGTTGGCCCATTCATCCGAATTGGTGTGGTAGGAATTGCGAATCCGCAGTCCTCCCCAGCGGCCGTCCTTCGCGATATCTGAAGGATCGAGTGTGGAAATGTTCACGACACCGCCCGCGCCACTTCCGTAAAGAAAGCTTCCACCGCCCCGGAGAATCTCCACTTCCTGCATGAAATCGGGTTCCACGAAGAAGCGCTGTCCCGAGTGACCGGAAACAAAATTCTGGCGCGCGTCGTCGATTCGGACCGTCACAGCGTTCCCGCCCTGCGCCCGAATGATGAGCTGTTCTCCCAGGTAGCGGGGGCCACCGAGCGTTTCCACGTTTGGTTCCGTACGGATCAAGTCATCGAATGAAAGCGGGGCCACTCTGGCGATTTCGTCTTCTGTGATGACTCCGATGGTAGAGGGAACGTCTGATATTTTTTTCTCGGTC
>JAKSBG010000339.1 GCA_022361255.1 Verrucomicrobiales bacterium | reverse complement strand
GCTCAGTTGATTTCCACTTTTGGGTAGGAGGCTGCGCTCCAGGTATTCAAGGAAAGGTGTTGCCCCAGTTTCCTCAAGGCAGCGCTGCGAACTTCGTTTGCGTTGACAGTATTGGACGGCGAAAGAAAGTGGTTCAGTGAAGACTCATCGAGATATGCGCCGACAAGTTGAAGGCGGCCTTTACTTGATCCTGCAAGGTTGTAGCGACGGCGGGCTTCCGCGAGACCGTGCTCCTGAGAAACACTGTTGACCCACGCGTTGACGGCACTTTGCACGGCGGCCTGTTGTTGGCGTGCAATGACACGTCGGGTGTCCTCTGCTGCATTTGAGAAAGCAGAGATGACGAGAGCGGACATGATTCCAATGACTGCGATCACAATCAGCATCTCAATCATTGAGAAAGCATTGCCGGTTCCGCGATCGGCTTTTGTGGTGACTGGGGAGGAAGTCATTGGAAGGGAAAGAAGGTAAAAAAAGGGGGGGAGAGGCGGTTGGCACCCGGGAGTTACCCCGGGCGCCACCCAGGCGAAAAATTTCTCCGAAGTTCACCGGTCATGCGAGACCAGGTGAACTCCGACAATTCTTACTGACCTCCGGTGTAGAGCAGCTGCTGACTGGCAGCGTCGAACTGGAGGTACTTGGCAGCACCATCCGTTTCGCTGACAGCGTCAGTTGCGTCTAGGCCGGGAACACCAAAGTACGTTCCGTTGAACGGACTGTCGGCGTCGTTAATAGTAGCTCCCGTGATCATCTGCTGGATGATCGCTTTTTCTTTGCGCTTTCCTCCATTGGAGAAGTCGTGTCCAGCAGCCTGTGCGGAAGCGAAAACTGATGCAAGGTTCTGCGCGTTACGGCGGTAAGTCGCGTCTTTTGCAGAATCGTTGATGCGTCCGATGTTCGGGACGGCAATTGCTGCGATAATTCCGATAACGGCAATTACCACGAGCATTTCAACCAAACTGAATCCGGCCTTGGCGGCGTTTTTCGAGTTAATTTTCATTGTATGATGTATGGGTATTGTTGTTGTATTTGTTGTTTTTAGAGAAACATTCGCCTCAGGCATTGTCCCTCAAAAGTAATATAATCAATAAAAATCATAATTTCAAATATATTTATAATAATTTCGGTTGAGCTAAAATTATGGATTTTATATCGCAGCGATGCGACTTCTCCTATTTTTTGAGAAGTGCGTCCCCCAGTGAGAAGACTGGAGCGTAGATTGCGTAGATAAGCAGACCGACCATTGAGCCGAGAATTACGATCGTGATGGGCTCGATGAGTTTGTCGATCTGGTTCGCTGCGGTGTCGAGTTCGTCCTCGTAATCCTCGGCAATTTCATTCAAAAGTTCGGTGCCGGATCCGGTTTCCGCCGCTGTTTCCATGAGTCCGCAGATCATCCTGCCATCATCGCCAAGCCAGTGCGACTCGATTAGAAAAGCATCCGGCATGCTCATTCCCGCCATTATGTGTAGCTTCACCTTTTCGAAGAAGTTTTTGTAATGAAAGTGCCACGCTGTTTCCGCAGTAATGTCCAGTGCGACCGCCAGTCGTACATTTGCTTCGATAAGCAGAGCAAGGGTTCGGAATGCAACGGCGGCAGCCGACTTCCGGACGAGTCCTCCGACAACAGGCATCTTCAGGAATGCCGATTGAACGGCCGGGATCGAAGAGATTTTTCCCCAGTTCTTGAAGAACAAAAACATTCCGATCACAGGAATCGCAACGAGCCACGGCTGCTTCAGAAGAATCTCCGAGAACTTCATCATGATCTTCGTGGCGGCAGGAAGATCAGACCCGAGTTGGGCATAAAGTTTCGTCATCGCGGGAACGAGCGTGAAACTCATCGTGATGACCACCCCGATCCCGAGGCAGATAATCACCGCTGGATAGATCATCCCGGACTTGAGCTTTTTCAGAATCCGGGAAGTCTTTTTCTGCGAACCTCCGATTCGGCGAAAAATTTCAGGAAGTCGACCCGCTTCTTCGCCGGCGCGAATGAGAGCGATGATATCGGGCGGAAAGACGTCGGTCTTTTTCGCCATGGCATCACTCATCTTTTCACCCTGGGCAAGATCCTGCGCCACATCGGCGATCAATCCGCGGAAGCGGGGCGTTTTGACCCGGTTCGCCTGCAGGTGAAAGCTTTTGATGATGGGAATGTTCCGGTCGAAACACTTCGCGAGGCCATTAAAGAGTGAAACCCGGTCTTCGAGACTGTTCGTCTTCGTCGTGAGTCGCTGGATCGTTTCGTCGATTCCCTTGATGTCGGAAACCTCCGCTGTCTCGACGGGAGTTTTTCCGGAGCCGACAAGAGCATTCTCGTCTGTTCCGGTATCAACAACAGTGGTCGATTTTCGTCCGGTATGGACATTCGTCAGTTGGACTTTTTTGAGCATGGCTGAACAGGGTTGGGTGAGGGAGTAAAGAGGGGTGGGTCCGGGAGCAAACAGGGTTGAGTGGAATGAGCGGTCATGGACCGGCAGCCTTCACGGCCTGGACTCTGGGAAGTTCCTCATCAAGGAAATGTTCGGTGCGATAGACGTAGAAGCCTTGCTTGCGGCTCGTGGTGTTGAGGCCGCCCGTCCAGAGCTTGCCGCTGTTGGAGGATGCAGTGGCTTCGGCTGTGTTGTATCCGAATTTGATCCACCAACGGTTTCTCGTTCCGAGTCCGGGGACGTTAACCGCATGCGGTTCGATGGTCATGTCAGGCACGACATCGTTGGGCGGTAAAATCTGAGAGTTGATCGTGGCCGGATCGACGCCTAGCTGGAGTAAACGAACGGCGTTGTCGACGTGGTTGTACGCTCTGTTGGCCCGTTCGTTCATTTCCTCCTGCGTCACCATTGCCAGAGACAGAGATGCGGCGGCACTGATGCCGATCAGCAGAATGCTGCTGGCGACAAGCGCTTCGATCAGGGAATATCCCCGGCTTTTTTGGGAATGTGTCTTCATGGCGTGTGATAAGTTTCCACCCAGGCTGTCCGGCTGAGAAGTTCTTCGTATCCATCGATGTTGAACTGCTGACGCAGTGACAATGTTCCGGAGATATTGAGAGGGCGGGTTCCAAGGATCCCTCCGACAATGTTTGCGGTATTCACCGGGCTTGTTTCGATGTAAGCACCGGTATTCTGTAGCTCCATGATCATGTGCCATTCCGGAAACGGATCCGGTCCGGTGAATGTCAGTTCTGCGAGATACCCGAATGTGGGGCTTGGGGTCCATTGCTCTGTGTTGATTGACAAAACGATCCGGCGCCGGTTTTGCCCCCGAAATTCCAGTGCATGAATGCTGTCTCCGCCGGTGTTATTGATCGCGATTCCCACGGGTGCCATAGCTGCTGCGGCGCTGGCGTCAGCTGCATTCTCCTGGCCTCTCAAAACAATCTCGTGTGCTCTCACCGCTTCGACATGGGTGAGCGCTGCTCTATCGAGAAAAATTTCCACTTTGCCGTTTCCGTCGGAATACGCAGCGGTTCCGTTGTTTTCGAGAAGCTCTTCGACCCGGGAGGAGATCTTGTTGTTGTGAGTGGAAAGAAGGTAACTGAGTGCGTCGTGAGGAATCGGAAAGTGATTCGAGTAAATCGCGTAGAGCTGGTCCGCAGAAAAATCGGGGCCGGTTTTGTCTGCTACGGCCCGGAGGATACGGGAGGAGAGGGGATAGTAGCCGGGGAGAGTGGCCATCAATTCATCCGGAGTTTTTGAAGCGATTTCCGCTTCGAGCGTGGCGTCGTCGGGCGTGTCAGGTGAGGTGGCGTCTCCGGGAGAAATGACGGAAGGGCTGAAGCCGCTAATGCTTGTGACGGTTCCGGTTGAAGACCATCTCGTGATGTTGGCATTGTGAGAATTGTCGACCGATTTAACGATGTCCAGCTCTCCCTTGTAGGCAGGGGTGGGCGCGGAGTGGGAACCCGTCGCCGGGATGGGCTGGTATCCGGTGGTTTGTTTCGGGATCGGGTAGTTCAGCGGCATCGTCGTTCCTCCGCCGGGGGTCGGGAAATTGTGGGAGCCGGTAGTGGCTACCGCGGTGTCATTTTGAATCACATATTGTTCGGCAACGAGTCCGCCTTTGAAATCTTTCGTCGCCGCATCCCAGAATACGGCCCTTCCATTTACGATCATATTGCCTTCGATCAGAGTATTGCTCGTTGCGAAAGCGTTGGGATCGTATGTCGGATACATAGTAAGAAGATCCCCTGCCAGCACGGGATTGTAGCTTCTCATCTGAACGTTCATTGTCTGTGTCGAAGCATTGTCACTGACCTGAATCGCGACGTCGGTAGTGAAGGAGCGCAGAGGAGTGACTCCGTTTTTTGTCGTCCTTGTCGCAGAGCTGCTTTCGAGGGGGGCATTGGCGTAGGCCTGAACCGTTACCGAGGCCACGTTCTCATTGGTATACTCGAGCGGGTCGGTGGGAGAAGATGCTGTGGAACTCCCCGGGACTGTGTAGGTGGTATTGGAGCCCGATCCGGATCCGGAATGGAGATGGTTCGAATAAAGTACGTCGTAGGCGAGCGCTTTGCTGCTCTGCAAAGTTGCGCGACGCTTCATTCTTTCATAGCTTACCTGAACCTGATGACCGCGGGCATCAATCAGGGAAATCCATGCGGCGACACCAATGGTTCCCAAAGCCGCGAGCACCATGCAAATGACGAGAATGCTGCCTCGCTGGTTTTTGAGAGCTTTTGCAGAAAGAATCATGAGCGGGGGAGTTTTTTACAGATTCGGAAACATGGGAAGTGCTACCAGAAACGATGTTTTGCCTTCCATTTTTGCGTAGGCATCCCGTGGGATTACTCCGCCGTCCGTCGCTGTGCTGGCGGGTAAGGCGTAGGGGTTCACCGCCGGATCGGGAAGAAATACGAGAGTAAACGGACCCCATTTCGCTACTTTGAACCGGTCAATGGCGGCACCCTCGACAACTGCTTTTCGTGCCTCCCGCTCAAAATGAACGAAGCCGGGGGCAAAAGGATCGCCGCTGCCGCTCTCGAAGAAAACATCGTAGTAGTGCGTCAGCGTGTTGTTCTTATAGCGACGAACGGAAGCGTAGGTTCCGGTAGCCTTGCTGGTGATTGGAACGAGGTCAATTTCGTAAACCGCGTTCACACGAATAAACCCGGAGTTGGACTCCGGACCGAGGTAGTAAATCGTGGTGTTGGGACGGTTCGCAGCAGGGACGTTTCGTATCGCGGTGTCGTAGATTGCGGCAGATGTCGGCTCCACGGTCGCGAGGAACTGGCGGAATGCTTCGGGGGTGTCGAGCTGCAGTCTCGGGCTGGTACTCCCGGTTTCTCCCGGCTCATAGCGGAGAAATTCCGGTCGGATGGTGTTGTTCAACGCGCGGGGGAGCGCGAAGACAGCGCTGGCGGCATCGGCGTCATCCAGCATCATGTCCCGGATCAGCTGTGCCTGAGCCGCTTTTCCGTAATTGGGAGCGGCGCTTACTCTGATGTTGGAAGTATACTGTCTGTAGAAGTTGTACATTGTGCCGCTCCCCACATTTGCGTCGACGACCTGAACGAGCCGCTTGGAATTCGCATTGATGCTGCTCATGACCAGAGAAGCGGCTCCCAGGAATATCGCAGACAGCGAAATTGCCACGAGAAGCTCAACAAAGGTCCAGGCGCGTTGAAACGCAGGATGGGGCTGGCGAACAGGAGGATTCATCGGAAAGAGGAGCGGCTGGCGGGTGCCTCCGGGGATTACTGGGCCGCTTCGTAGACCTCGCGGGGAAGGTCGCGGCCGGGATCCTTCGCAGCCATACGTGCCTGGTGTTTTTTCCTCTCCCGGCCGATGCGGAGGACTCCCATCGTTCTTTGAACGACCTGTGTGCCGTCTTCAGCAGCAGTCGGGTCGACACGCCCTTGCCCGTGAAGCGCGTAAGAGACACTCGGCGTCAGATCATAGGTGAGTTGAAGGGTCTTGCCGGTAGGCTCGTTTGTCTCGATATCGAGCCACGCGAGTGTGACTGTCTCCTCCGTCACTTCGAGGACTTTCAGGTTCTCGCTTTGATCGGGGATCAGAACGGGAAGAATCTGTCCCTGTTCGATGATGATGTCTCCCAGGAGGATACGAAGTCCGTTGCGACCGCGGCTCTGTCCGGATACGGACAATGAACTCAGTGTGCTTCGGATTTGAACTTCCTCCTGGTTTTCACCGTTTTCGTCGAGTTCCTCGCGTCCGGGGGAACGTTTTGCGTAGGGATTGCGTTCACTTGCTTTGAGCGTCAAAGCCCGCTTGGAATCGGGACTCATACTGATTTTCCTTGCGGGCTTGTAGGTTGCGGCGGGTGCTGGAACAACAGCTGCACCGTCAGCATCAGGAATCTGACCCGGAACCTGCAATGTCGTCAGTAAAAGGAAGCTCAGGAGTGTGAAGAATGAGATTTTCATATCTGAAGAGGGCGGTTATTTTTTGAGTATTAGCTCTCCCCGAGAACGGGGATCTGGATTTGAAGTTCGAGGTGGACGTCGTTCCCTCGATCTCCACGAGTGATGTTGCAGCGACTGATCCGGCAACTGGGGACTTTCTCCTCAATCTGCCCGAGCCAGTTCAGGGTCTTCGCGAATTCATCTTCAACGACGAGATCGGCGACCAGTGCGGTCTTGATGAAGGAGGCATTTTCGATCTGGCGTTCTTCAAACTTCTGAGAGATCAGAAAAACGTCGCCTTCCTGAACAACAGAAACGATTCGCTGCTCGGCGTCCTGCGCTGTCTGAAAACTGTTGAAATGCTCCCTCCATTCTCCGGAAATTTTGCGGAGTTCAGCGGTTTTACCATCGAGTTGCTTGAGTTGAATCTGCGCAAGCTGAGCCTGGCTTTCAGCGGTTTCAGCCTGTGCCTGAACTGAATCTGCTGCTTCGCGCGCTTTCACCGAAGAAGTTCGGAGTTGATTGACTCCGTAAAGCATCCCGACAATAGCGATGACAAGAACGATGCATGCTGTTTTGTGGTTGTTCATAATGTTGATGGGGGAGTGAAATTACTTTTTGGTGTTGTAAATCAACGTCGCCTGGAAATCCGTGGAGTTGCGTCCTTTTACCTGCTGAGCGGAATAGGTCAGGTAGTTCAGGGCGTAGATATCGTTCAACGTCGTTTCGATTTGCTGGCTTCCTCCTCCGTCAATTTTCAGCTGCATGAAAGTGTGCGCCGGAATTTCCGGGTTCCGGTCGAGAGCGAGTTCTGCGATGGTGGAGTCCTTGCCCATTGATCTGCCGATGGAAACGACTACCGGTTGCAGAGGGTGAGACCCTTCCAGCCACTCGGCATAGCCTTCCGCCTGCTTCGATTCTGCGACGATGGATTCCTGCTCTGCGAGATAGCCGTTCTGCAAGACTTCTGCTTCCGAGAGCCGAACCGTCATTTCGCTTTCCCTTTTCTCGTAGGCTTTCTGGCTCAGATAGAAAAACACGGTCAGAAGCAAGGAAGCTACCGTTGCAAGGTAGAAGAGAACGGGAACCAGTTTCAGTGCTCCGGGAAGTCCCTCGGAGACGTTCTGACGTTCCGTCTTGATATCGTGGATGATGCTTTCCATTTGGTTGTATTCTAGGGGTGGTGGAAATTCGATATGGCGCTCAGTTTCGGGCAAGAATGTTCCAAAGGTTGTTGTCCTCTGTCACATCAGTGATGTTGAGATTCCCGAAGAGCGGGAGGTAGTTCCTTGTAAATTCCCCGTTGTTTTTGTCCTCCATGAGAAGCACTCTCGTCGCAGGTTCGGCTTTCTCGATAATGGGGCGGAGCATTTGAGATACGGTTGCCTCGTCATCAGGCTGAAGTCCGCTGCGGCAACGAAGATCCTGCCACTGGCCGCCTTTCTGGCGAAGCACGCAGAGTGAATTGTCCAACCATGTGACGATAATGAGGTCCTGGTTTTTCAGGTTGGTATCGGAGGTGATGCGGTTGAGAAGGTTCGCGGTCATTGCGAAGAGACCGACACAGATTCGCCCGGGACGGAGGTTTCGGCTTCTCATCGTCTCCTCGATCGATTTGATCATCGAGTCGTCACAGGCCATCATGAGGCTTGCACTTGTTTCTGGAGAATGGTGGAGAGCGTAACGTTTTGTCCGGTCGTACTTCGTTCCGAGAATCGACTTCGGGTTCTGGCGCAATTCGTCCTCCCAGCCCTTTTTGCGGGATAGGTTGTGCTCGAGACTGATAATAAAACGGTTGTTCAGAGAAATTCCGACCCAACCGTCTTCGGTGTTCGCAATCCAGTTGTCTGCCATCTGGCTGGCGACCTCTGGAAATTCACCGTCGGCAGATCCCGTATCTTCGATGGCTCCCTTTTTGCTCAGGTAGCACCAGGACACGAGCCCGCGGCTGATGTTTATGAGGACTGACTTTCGCTTGGGAAAACGTTGCGGCCAGCTGAATTTGGGATTGTCAGCTTCCGGACGGAAAGCTGCAAAAGTGAGAACTTCTTTGATGTCTTTCAGTTCCATGATGTGATGATGAGGTGAGAGTTATCGGGGGAGGTCTGTTTCGAGAACCTGCTCATTGTGAAGGAACTCAGCGACCTCGTGATCGGTGTAGCCGGTTTTCGGAGGGGTGGTGGATCGAAACCCCTCGTATTCGCGAACTTTGATGCAGTGGTCGAAGTTCATCATTCCCTTGGTAATTCCAGTCTCGAGCTCATGCTCGAGGCGCTTGAAATCCCCGCGCCGGACCATTCCTGTCACCGAGTCATAGGGGAAAAGAATCTCGTGGATGGGGAAACGCCGCTCCTGCTGATCATCGTAGAGAAGCTGTTGGCAGAGGATCATCCGCATCGAGTCGGCAAACGAAAGCATGGCATTTTCCATGCGCTCCGTAGGGACAAGTTTCAAAAATCGCTGAACTGTCTGGGCAGCGGAAGAAGTGTGCATTGTTGCGATCACCACGTGTCCCGTTTCGGATGCCTGCAGTGCAATCTCAGCAGTCTCACCATCTCGAATCTCACCGATCATAATTACATCCGGTGCCTGACGAAGTGAGGCGCGCAAAGATTGCCCGAAATCAAGTTCATCCGATCCCATTTCCCGCTGTGTGATGAGAGAGGGGAGGTTGGTGGGGAGAATGTATTCGATCGGATCCTCGAAAGTGATGATGTGTTCGCGGCGTCGTTCCGCGCGCGCTTTGATCATGGATGCAATCGTGGTCGATTTACCGGAACCGGTAGCTCCACAGACGAGAAAAAGTCCATTCTTCGCTTCGAGGTATGCTTTCAGAGCCTGCGGCGGGAGAGAAATTTGTTGCGGGTTTGGGATGTTGTTAGGCAGAAGGCGCATGACCCAGCGAAGGCGCCCGCGGGTAGTCATTTGGTTAACACGAAAACGAAGCGGGCCAATCTGCATGGCGTAGTCAGCGGTGCCGGGGCGGATGGGTTCATCAGTTGCCGGCTGGTAGATGAACGAATCCACGATCAGCTCGCCGTTTTTCCGGTATATGAGCTGTTCACGCGGAGTGATGTAGAAGTCACTGATACTGTGCTTCTGCGCGAGGTGGAGAATGCGATTGCCCAGAGGGCTTCTTTCGTCGACGCCTTTCATTTTGTGTTTTTGGAGAGAGGTGGGGTGGAAAAGGGTTAGTTAGGAACAAATTTACCGAGCAATTCGCCCGAGCCGGTTGCTCCTTCGTACACGTGGAACTGGTTTGTTGTGGAAAAGCCGAATGAATCGGTCGCTCCGAATTCGAGCTGGAGCCGGTAACTCACACCGTTGATTTGGAGTCCGATGTTCTGATTCAAGTTCGTGATGCGGACATAGTCGGCACTGGCTGCTGCATCGTCGGGATCGTTCTCGGTATTCACGAGGTCTAGATTCAGATCAAAGTCGAACGGGGCTCCGTATTCCGGAAGGTGGATACGAACGTTGAGCTTGGCCCCGGTTGCATGCGAGTCGTAGTAGCTGTTACCGTTGTGATAGTTCATCACTCCGATGGTGAATAGAGCGTTGGGCTCCACGTTCGCGAAGTTCTGGGCCACAAATTCCAGCGAATTGGGGGAACCGGAGTCAATTGGCTCGCCATCGAGGAGGTAAACCGGGTCCCCGTGAGTGAGGTAGTCGTTCTGATTCGTGATTTCGTAGACCAGGTTCGGCCCCCCTGTCACGGAGTGAAAATCGCTCTCAACAGTGCCGGTGAGACTGTCGGGAACGGGATAGACATAAATATATTTTTGATAACTGTCGCGATATCTCGTGGGGTCTGCTGTGAGAAACTGTGCTCGCAGACTGGCATTCATCGGGACAGATACGGGGCCGGTATAGGGCTGCCAGGCATCGCTGTTGAGCTGATACATCGGGATGCCATCCGCCACAGAGGGAAGGTTGGTGATCGCGACCGGCAGAGGAAAATCGTCCTCGGGATGAGGGCCGTATGACTTGTCAAAAACCGGAGTTGGGAGTCGCGGAGGGTCCGGAGTAGGTTCCGGTTCCGGCTCTGGTTCCGGAGCGGGTTCTGGTCCGGGCTCCGGTCCAGGTTCGGGCTCAGGAGCAGGCTCCGGTTCGGGAACCGGGGGAGTGGAGTCAGTGGGGTTGGGGTTGGTTGAAAAAACGTTGGGTCCGCTTCCGTGTGCAGGATTTACCGTTGCGGCATGATCCCATACCCAACTTGAATTTTTGGCGTAGTTGACAGGCGAGTCGCGCGATTCGATTCCGAAAGTGGCATTGCCTAGCGATTCATCGAGGATGAATTCGATTCCCGCCTGGTTTTGAACGACTTCGAAACGCTGAATCCCGGCATTGTAGTTGGCCCGGGCCTTCCAACTGTCCGCATCGACCGGGGCTGTTGAGACACGCTTGTCGATCATGCTTCCGGAAGGAGCACCCGCGTGAAGCTTCTTGTCGGCTTTGCTTCGGGACGACTTGAGCTTGTTCAAAGCACCATTTGCCGTAGTGACTCCGTCCAGAGTGCCCCCGTTTGCGAGATAAATCCGAATGGCAGAGTTCAAGGCCTGCACATCAGACTCCAGCTTCTTCTGCTGAGTGTTCTGATTCACATTGGAAACAGCCAGGACCGCGACCGTCGCCAGAGTTGCGAGGATCGCCACTGTGACCAGCATTTCCACAACTCCAAAGGCAGAGGAAGGACGCCGGGCGATATGATTGCAGGATCGCATGATGTAAATTATCAAAAATATAAAACGAATAAATTTTACACCTATTAGAATTCCATGCAAATGCAAAAATTCTAATTTTTCTTAAAATTATATTTGAATATTTAAATTTTATAAATATTATAGATTCTGCAATTCTAACGTAACTGAATTATGAAAATCAAACTTCTTGTTTTAATCACGGCGGTGCTTTCGAGCGCGTCATTCGCTGTCGGCCAGGTCGGTCAGCAAATGGCTCTCTTGAATTCACCTGCCTACGAGGCAGCTGCGGCTCCTCTTCGTGGCGCTCCCCCCCGCCAGTACAACTTCTCCAAGGCTGTGCTGAGCGATGTGATGCGCTTGATGGCCGAGGATGCCGGAATCGGCTTTTTCGGACTTCCCGACGGTAGTCAGGGCGGCGATCGCCTCGTGACGTTCACTATCAATGCAAGTCCCTTCGTGGCACTTGAGACTCTCGCCAAGGCGAACGGTGTCTCTCTTATCTACGAGAGCGGCATTTGGTACCTCCGCCCGGCGAACGATAACGAGCTGATTGGTCGCATCTACGAGATCAATTACAATGCCCAGGAGTTGGTAACGAAAAATACCCAGTCAACCGGATCAACCGGGGGATCTTCCGGCAGCGGATCCGGTTCCAGCGGCGCAACAGGCGGTTTGAACCTGCAAGGCTCTCCCGATTTTTTCGTAACCGAGCCTTCCCGTATTCTCGAGGATATTCAGAACATTCTTGATATCCCAACTACCGGCAGGACCGCACAGTTTGCTCCAACTGCATCCGTCGACAGTGTTTCCCAGCTTTCTGTGGGAGCCCTGCAAACAGCTCCGAATCTGGCGGTTCCCGGCGCGGTGGCATCTACCGATGACTCGGCCGGGCAGTCCAAAGTGATCTGGAACAGTGACTCGAACACGCTCTACGTGGTGGCTACACGCCAGCAGCACCAGTGGATTGAAGCCTATCTCGCTTCAGCAGACCGTCCGCAGTCGATGATCGCGGTGGAAGTAAAATTCATTGAAACCTCCCGCAACCCGACCTCTGACTTCGGAATTGACTGGGACGGCGTTCTCGGTGAAAGCGGCCTTGAGGTGAACCTCAACAACGCCACCGGACCGATCAACCTCGATCGCATCCCGGATTACTCCCTGCCGACGGCGGTCCTCAGCTACAGCGACCTGAACTGGAAACTCCGTTCCATCTACAGCGACCGGAACACGAAATCAGTTTCATTCCCCCGTATGGTGACCCTCGACAACCGCGAGGTTGCTTTCCGCAGTGTCATCAACCAGCCGGTCCTCGGTTCCAGCGCCAGCGCCAGCCTCGGTGCCGGAGGAACACAGACTTCCTCGATCGAATACATTCCGATCGGAACAGTGATCAATATCCTTCCGAAGCGGATGAAGGACGACAAGATCCTCCTCAACGTATCCGTGACCGTTTCCGACATTGTTGGAACCGAATTCATCGACGGAAACCCGTTCCCGATCGCAACCTCACGTGTCTACACCGCTCCGCTCACTGTGAAAAGCGGTTACACCGTCGCGATCAGTGGACTCGATGCTGCAAGCACAGAAGAAAATGAACGTGGCCTTCCTGTTCTCGGCAAGTTGCCCATTCTTGGACACGCGTTTAAGAACAAAACGAAAGACCGCAACCGCCAGCACCTCATGATGTTGATCACACCGATCGCCCTGAGCAATGGCACGGAAGGCCTCACTCGCAAGCCGGTGATCCGCGAACCCTGGAAGCACCACGCTCACGCCAAAACTCCCGTTTCCGATGCTCCCGCCCGCACCAATGCTGATCTGTATCCGAATGGCGGATATCCGACCGCACCCGGCATCCGCGATGTTCCCGAGTTCGAAGAAAATGTCGACCCTGTCGTTCAGCGTAAAGCGAATCATGAATTCGGCAGCAAGCCTCAACTGGTGGCCACTCCGCTCGAGGCGGGACAGGAAACCCGTCAGATGGGATCCAGTGCAGCACCCGTCGCGAAAGTCGATGAAGCGCCGAAGCCGGAACCGGCACCGCAGACAGCTACAGCAGCTGCTTCGACACCTGCGCCGAAGAAAGAAGTCGCCAAAGCCGACGAGACTCCCGCTCCCAAACCTGCGGTGAGCGTCAGCAATGACAAGCTCGCCGAGATTAAAACCGGTATCAGTAAAATCGAAGAGCAGCTCTCGAAGGTTCCTGCTGGAACCGGGGCACTCCAGGCAGATGATGCCCAACTGGTCGTGAACGCTTTCGAAAGTGCTCAGCAGCTTCTCAATCAGGTCGATGAAGTCCGTGGCGACGACGGTGCTCCTCTTCAGGGGGAACTTGGTGACGCCTGGTGGCAGCTGATCAGTCTGAAGACAAAAGCGGTCAAAATCAGCCGCCGTTCACCCGAAAGTCTCGCCATCAATGCAGATGGAGAAGACAAGCCGGGCTCCGAAGACTAGTCGACGTTCTGTTTTAACCTTTTTTCAATACTTTCTCCTCGTCTTCCTTGGGGAAAAACAAGAAGTGGATTGCTACCCCGCAGCGAAAGCTGCGGGGTAGTTTCCGTTTTGCGACCAGTAGTTCCAAAATTGCCCGGCGTTTGTAGCAACAGTTGCGGGATTCTGAGGTAAGTTCCCGCTGATGAGTCTTCCTCCCGCACTTCCCGCTGATCACAGGCGTGAGCAACTGACGCGCTCTTTGAAAGATCATATGCTCCTGCTTCTGGGCGCGGTCGGCCTTGCCTGGGGATTGGAAATACTTGATACCGTGCTTTTCGGCGCACTCGACAACTTCGGCATCAAACCGCGTCAGGCATCCGGTTTGACCGGAGTCGTGACCGCGCCCTTTCTCCACCTGGGCTTCGCCCATCTCATTTCCAATACGATTCCGTTTCTGGTCCTCGGCGGAGTGGTATTGATCGGAGGCAGAAAGATTTTTCTCCAATCAACCCTCTTCATCATCCTGATCGGGGGTATGGCGCTCTGGACGCTCGGCCCGCCCGCAACGAACCATCTCGGAGCGAGTCTTCTTATTTTCGGCTACCTGGGTTTCCTTCTCGCCAGGGGAATTTTCGAGAAATCTCCTTTCTGGATTGTAGTTTCCGTAGTGATCCTGATTTTCTACGGAGGAATGCTTTCCGGCGTTTTACCCGGTGAACCCGGAGTCTCCTGGCAGGGGCACCTGTTCGGATTCATCGCCGGAGTAATTTCGGCGAAGGTGATGTTTACGAAAGAGGTGTAGCCAGCTGGATTCCGCTTCTCACGGGGCGGCTGTTGGAGGAAGGAAAGACGGAGAAATTGCAAAAGTCCGGGGGAAAGAAGCGCGCACGAGATCCCTTGGAGGGAGAAAGAGCACGATCACGAACCACGTTTCGTGACCCGTGACCAACCAGCCCTTGAAACTTCCCCCTTCACACCTGAAACTCTTGCCCCGATGAACATCGAAACATTCCAGGTCTTCTGCGATCTTGTCGAGACGACGAGTTTTTCCGAGGCCGCTGAGCGGAATCGCATCACCCAGAGCGCGGTGAGCCAGCAGATTCGTGCTCTCGAAGAGCGTTTCGGGGTGACTCTGGTGGAGCGGGGGCGACGCAATTTTGCCGTCACTCCCGAGGGCGAGGTTTTTCTGCGCGCCGCTCGAAATATCCTCGATTCCTACCGGGGGATCGAAGAAAAATTTGCCGAGATGCGCGACATCGTGGCCGGACAGCTCACCATCGCGACGGTCTACAGTATCGGTTTTCACGAGCTGCCACCTTATCTGGAAACGTTTCGGGAACAGTTCCCCGAAGTCGATTTGCAGGTGCAATACCGACGATCAAATCAGGTTTACGCCGACGTTTCGGAAAACCTCGCCGACCTCGGGCTGGTTGCCTATCCGCAGGAGAAAAAGGGCGTCGAGATCGAGCCGGCCTGGAAGGACCGACTGGTCGTGATCTGTCCGCCGTCTCATCCGCTTGCGAAACGCACAAAGGTTGATTTGAAGGCCATCGACGGAGAGCGATTTATTTCCTTCGAGCCGGACCTTCCCACCCGGAAAGCTATCGACGGGATGTTTTCGCAGGCGGGAATTCAGGTGAAAGAAGTCGTCGAATTCGACAACATCGAGACCGTCAAGCGCGGGGTAGTGATTGAAAACGCCATCTCCATCGTCCCCAGCGAGAGCGTTAGAGCCGAACTCCAATCCAAAACCCTCGTCGGAATTCCGATCGAGGGGAAATTCGTTTGGCGTCCCCTTGGCATCGTCCGGCGCCGGACCAAGGCGATCACCCCGGCGATGCGCGAGATGATCCGGATTCTGAAATCAGAAAAGGTGGAAGGGTAGACTATTCGTCGAAGGCGCTCTTCACGAGAGTTTCGAAGTCAGCCTTCATCGCTTCCACGGAAGCCTTCGGACCGGTCAGTTTGAAGAATGCCAATCGGTCACCTGCCGGCATAATCGCACCGAGCATCATGTGATCTTTCAGCGGGGTCTTGGGGCCTCCTGCGAAAGGTCCGCCGGTGGATTGGAGAAAAGTTCCCGTCGCGGTGAAAAAGATCACTTCGCGGTCGCCGAGCTTTTCCGTCTTTTCGTCCGATTCCGGAGTTCCTTCGAATTGTCCGATCCAGCGATCGAGGTTTGCACGGACGGTCCCGCCCATGTGAAAGACGCCGACTTCGATATCCTCCAGATCTTCGTTTTCGTGATCGTAGAGGAGCTGGGCCGCGCGCATGCTGCTCGAAGGCTGCTGCCGGATCCAAGGCTCACCGAATTCAAAAGTCAGATCGGCAACCTGAAAGGATTCCTTGTCATCAGCTGTCGCGAACGGAGCAAGCAGAGAAATGGCGAGGAGTGAGGAAAAAATCGATTTCATATAGGCAAACATGGTGCAGGAAACCCGCGTGACAAGTCCACGATTTTCCCGCAACTCCGTTACGCCGTGGAACAGGGTTTGGTCTATGATTCAACAGGGTTAGGTCGTTCTTGTAACCCTGTCAGATCCAACCCGCTGCTATGAGATCCCTTTTGATCAGTCTACTATTGCTGTCGCTTCAACCGGCTGTTTGCGAAGAACCGGAGAAGCCGGTCGTCTCGGCTCCTCCGGCGGCCGAAGTCGAAAGACTGGGGCTTGATCCTTTCTACAAAAAGTATTTCAGCTATCGGGGCTTTCCGATTGTCGGGTCCGAAAAGGTGTCCGATTTCGCCTTTTACGAAGCGGCTTTTCTGATTCGTCGCATGTTGGGAAAACGGCAGGACATCATTGATGCGCTCGTCGAAAGCAAAGTCCGGCTCGCGATCATGGCACCGGATGAATTTACCACCGACATCCCGGAACATGCGACGTTGAAGCCGAAGGTTTACTGGGACAAGCGGGCGAGGGGACTTGGTGCCTCTGCGGAACGCCCCGCTGTATCTGTGGGCGAAGAAAATTTACTCGGCCTCACGGGCGACCCCTACTCGACGGAGAGCATCATGGTTCACGAGTTTGCCCATGCCGTTCATCTCATGGGGATCAACAGGATCGATCCCGACTTTCAGAAGCAGCTCGAAAATGTCTTCAATCGCGCTTCGCTGAAAGGGCTTTGGAAGGGGAAATACGCGGGAACAAACCCCTCCGAATACTGGGCCGAGTCTGTTCAGTCGTGGTTCGATACGAACCGCGAAAATGATCATGACCACAATCACGTCAACACCAGGGAAGAATTGAGAAAGCACGATCCCGAAGTCGCTGCACTTGTCGAATCAATCTTCGGAGACCGGAATTGGAGATACAAAGCACCGAAAGACAGAAAGAAGCTGAGGCATTTGGAAACGTTTGATTTGGCCGGTGCCCCGACCTTTTCCTGGCCAGCCGATCTTGTGAAAGCCTACGAGGCTCTGGACCGGGGAGAGGGGTTGAAGGAAATAGTCTTGAACAAAATGGCGGAACTCAAAGAGCAGGCGGCGTCGCCGGAGAGTGCGAGCGCTGTTAAGCTGCGGGTGGATAATGAAAGCGGTCAGCGCATCACCGTGTCGTGGATCGGCTTCGACGGTCTGAGGAGAGAATACGGCCTGACCGATCCGACGAGGCGTTTCGATCAGAATACTTTCGAGGGGCACCTCTGGGTCATCACGGGTGAGGATGGGAGAGACCTCGGATGGTTCGAGACTCCCGCTGAGGATTGCCGGGTCGTGGTGAAGTGACTGGTCGGGAGAATTTTTTGTTTGGCGAAGCCGAATGGTGGGACAGTTCGTTTTACCTGTCTGGTATCTGCGACCGCGAGGTATTGAAAATTGCCAAGGCTGCAGCGAGCAACGCGACTACTCCCATAACAATCGAAAACACATCCCCGTAGCGGGCATAGAATGTCATTGGCGGGTTCAGATTTACTTCTACATCTGCCGGGATGCTCCCGCGAATGTAGGTCGATCCGGTTTCTTCATCCTGAAGGATGCGGGCGAATTTGTCATTCGAGCGCCGGTCGTAAACGCTGCCGCGTTCGTCGATGAACCCGCTCACTCCGGTGTTGGCGGCGCGGATCATGGGGCGGCGGAATTCGATGCAGCGAAAGAGTGCGTTGTTGAAATGCTGCCGGGGCTGGGCGCTGTCGCGAAACCAGCCGTCGTTGGTCACGTTGACCATGATTTGCGGTTTCTGCCGGAGAAATTTCCGGACGTGGCGGGGAACCGAATCTTCGAAACAGATCACCGGGACGATATCAATTTCGTGCCCTTCTTTCTCAATCACGAGCGGTTCGAAAACGGTGCCGGGTGTGAAGTCATTTTCAATGATACCTCCCGCGATCCAGACAAAGATCGGAAAGGTCTCGCGGAACGGAAGATATTCCCCGATGGGAACGAGGTGCACTTTTTTGTGCATCTGATAGGTCTCTGTCGTCCCTTTCATCAGGGTAATGGTATTGTAGATCTCGTCCCCCTGCAGGGTGCTGTCCTCGAGGCCGGTGAGAAGATAAAAATTGTCCCCTTTGAGAACGTGCTCGTTGAAGTATTCCTGCACCCAGGGGAAATTAAAATGCCCCGGCAACGCCGTCTCGGGCCAGAGAATGAGATCATGGGGCGAAGTGTCGACAAAGGTTCTCGTAAGGTCGCGGTAGTCGAAGATGATCTTCTGACGCAGCTTGATGTCCTCGGACCATTTGTCTTCGAGGGGGATGTTGAGCTGCATGACGCGGGCGCGGACGTCGATCGATTCTTCAGGAGCGTAGGTCACCTTCGACATGCCGTAGAGAAAGAGAAGGATGATCAATCCCACCCCCACAGCGAAATCCGCGTGAGGGCGCAGCCGTTTCCTGTCTTTGATTTCCAGCCCGAGTCTCACGAGAGTGCAAAACGCGATGACCCCGCAAAACATCATGATAAACCCGTATCCGGTGATGCCGATGACATCGGCGAATTGCACGAGAAGAAGGTGATCCGTCAGCGCCACCCCGAGCGTGTTCCATCCGAATCCGGTAAAGAGCACTCCTCGCAGCCATTCCAGCCCGCACCAGGCGGCACCGTTTAGAAAGGCAACTTTGAGGACGCCAAATGACAAGTCGAAAAGATCCTTTTTGTTTTTGTCAGGCTCCGGGATAATCCACCTGCCGACCGTTGCGGCGAACGCTCCGAATGCCGCAAAATAGAGCGAGAGATAGAGTGAAAGCGCGACGAGAGCCGCGATTCCGGCAAGTATCGTTCCGGCGACGTGGGAAATTTCCGTGAGCCAGGAGAGGCTGATCGCAAAAAAGCTGAAGCCGGAAACAAGACCGAGCCATGCGCCGTAGAGCCCGCGTTTTTTATCCCGTTTCGAAAACCAGAGCGCTGCGAGCAGCGGCCCCTGCCAGATCCAGATGAGGCCGTCGGCCGTAAATGGCGGATAGCAGAATGCGAGCAGTGTTCCGCTGAGGATGGCGGCAAGCCAGGGCCAGTGTCGGGACAGGGTCATCACAAATATTCGGCGGCGCGGAGATCGCTGTTACCAGATCATCTTCCCGGTAGCGACGATATCGAGGCCGCCGTCATTGCCTCACCCCAGCCGCTTTCGCATATCTTCGACAATGGCAGCTTTCAACGATTCAAAGGAGTCCTGCGCAATCGCTTTCGCTGACTCGAGCTGCTCGGGGATCAGGATCTCATTGTGTCCCGGCTGGGGACGGTAGTAGATGTAGTATTTGATCTTCGGCTCTGTTCCCGAAGGACGAACCGCAAAGGCACGTCCGTCGTCGAGATCGACAAAAACCATTTTCTCTTTCGGGATCGCGTCACCCTCCTCGTCGACATAGTCTTCATTCGCGAAATCACGAATTCTGAGGATGGATGCCCCGTCCATTTCCGTGGGAGGAGACTCAACATAGCTCTGCGCCAATGCCTGGATCTGGGCGGCTCCATCTGCCCCGGTGAGGGTTTCCGCGTGTTGGCCTTCGATGAAAACGCCGTGCTCACAGTAGAGCTGGTCGAGCAACTCCACCGGTGTGATCCCCCGTGATTTTGCATAGGCGGCAACTTCGGCAAACATCACGACAGCGCCGTTGGCGTCTTTATCCCGCAGGAAATCCGCGCCCAGATAGCCATAGCTTTCCTCTCCACCGAATACGAAAAACTTCGAGTGTTCGAGGCGCAGTTTCCTTGTTTCCTCGTCGCTGAGCTGGCGGTAGTCGGAATACAGCTCCGTCGGGATTTGTTTTTCGTACTTGCGCAGTTTTGCCCCGATGTATTTGAAGCCTGTCAGGGTATTGACGACGCCGACTCCGAAGTGGGAGGCAATCGCGGTCTGCAACTCCGTCGTGACAAAGGTTTTAACGAGCACAGCGTGGTCACGATTGTTTTCGTTAATGACGTCCTGTTCCTGAAAGGCGAGCAGGCGATAGTAGGCCATCAGCGAGCCAATCTGGTTCCCTGTGATCAAGGTCATCTTTCCGTTTCCGTCGCGAACAACGACGCCCATGCGGTCGGCGTCAGGGTCGGTGCCGATGACAATGTCCGCGCCGCTGGCTTCGGCCTGATCGATCCCCATCTGCAGTGCCTCGGCATTTTCCGGATTGGGGGATTTCACCGTGGGAAATGCTCCATCCTCACTGTCCTGCTCGGCGACGGTGTCACAGTGGAAGCCGAGCCGGCGCAGCATTTGCGGGGCGATTGTTCCGCCGGTGCCGTGGATGTTGGTGAAAACGATTTTGAGGTCGCTCTGTGATTTGACCAGTTCCGGGTCGAGGAGCAGGGTCTCAAGGCGCGCCATGTAGGCTTCATCCATGTCTTCTCCCGGCTCTGTTACGGTGCCCTGCTGATCGGCGGGAAGAGGTTCGTAGGTTTCGCCCTCGACAGCGTTCACTTCGGCAATGATCTGACTCGCTTCCGGTTCGACGATTTGAGCTCCGTCGCTGCCGTAAACTTTGTAGCCGTTGTCGTGAGGCGGATTGTGACTGGCGGTCAGAACAATGCCGCTCGTCGTGCCGAGATGCCGAACCGCAAAGCTGAGATGAGGAGTGGATCGTGGCTTGGCAAAAACGTAGACGTCGCATCCGTTTTCAGTTGCTACTTTGGTAACGCAATCGGCGAACTCTTTTCCGAAATAGCGGGTGTCTCGTGCGAGGGCGAGTGACGGTCGGCCTTCCCCGGTGTGTGCTTTGACCAGCTGACGAACCAGTCCCAGAGTTGCACGGGTGATGTTGTAGTAATTCAGTCCACTCGTTCCGACGCACGGAAATTCGGGTCTTTCCCCGTCGTTTGCTGATCCGCGCTCTGCGGCAGTGACAATCTCCCCGATGGATCGGCCTCTCAGTCCTCCGGTTCCGAAGGCGAGTCTCTTGAAGAAGCGATTGTTCAACTCCGCCCACTCCTGTCTTTCAGCGAGTTCCGCGACTGAAGCCTCGTAGATGGGATTTTCCGAAGAGAGAAGCTCAGTGATGTTGTCGTGGCTGCTCTGCAGCAGGTTGCCGTCGGCGAGAGCGGCGTCGAGTTGACCGGAAAGTTCGGAATTCATATACCTCATACTAGAAAAGGGGCGGAGAGAATGCAACTGATGGTAGCGTGAAATCCCTGACACCGGCACCCGACGAACAAACTAACGCATGGCGCATACTGCACGATGCAAAAGCGGGCGTGTGGGTGGATCATTTCGACGGGCGCTGGCTTGTGCAGACGCGTGAAAGCAGATTTCCGGATTATCTCAGGAAGCTTTCCGAAGGTATAGCGACGAGCCTCTATTGGCGCCCGCGGGACAAAGCTGCGGCTACCGCGCCCGAGCTGGTGGCGGGGGATCCGGTTGAGGAACGTTTTCCGGTATCGGAAAACGGTGCGCAGTTCCAGATTGATTATTCGGCTGGGTATTCGTCCGGCATTTATCTCGACAAACGCCTCAACCGGAAGAGGGTGGGAGAGGCGGCGCGGGAAGGGCAGCGAATTCTCAATACCTTCGCCTACACGGGAGGGTTTTCGGTGATGGCGGCCCGCGCGGGAGCGATCACGACGACTATCGACCTTTCACGGACCTACCTCGACTGGACCTGGGAAAATTTCGAAGCGAATGGCCTGGACCGGGAGGCTCACTACGGTGTGAAAGGGGATACCTTCGAGTGGTTGAAGACTTTTGCCCGCCAGGGCCGGTCCTTTCACGGGATTGTTCTCGATCCGCCCACGTTTTCCCGGCAAAAAAAGGGCAAGTTCAGTACAGACTCTGACTACGCGGGCCTTGCGGCGCTCGCCGCCGGCGTGGTCGAGCCGGGTGGCTGGATTCTTGCCTGCGCCAACACCCACCGCCTTTTTCCCGATCAGTTCGAGAGGGATGTGATTCGCGGCGTCGCCGCTGCCGGTCGCGACGTAGTCTCCATCGAGCGCCTGCCCATGCCTCCTGAATTCCATGACGACGAGTATTTGAAATCGCTGTGGGTTGTAGTTGGTTAGCGCGCTCCGAAACCTCGAGCCGATTTTCAGCTATGCGCATCATTCGTCACACTCAGAAAAACTACGCTTCCGCGATCAGAAAACTGGATCGCCGGTCCGCTCCGCCTGCCGGGGTCGAGGCGATCGTGAAAGACATCATCGAAGATGTCGAACAGCGGGGCGACAAAGCGCTCATCGAGATTTCAAACAAATTTGACAAAGCCGGTTTCAAAACGGCAAAAGACCTTCACGTTACCGAAGCCGAGCTCGCGGCTGCGGAAGACGCGGTCGACGCAAAAACCAAACGAGCGATCGCTGCTTCGCGGAAAAACGTGATCGCATTTGCGAAGAAGAG
>JAKSBG010000415.1 GCA_022361255.1 Verrucomicrobiales bacterium | reverse complement strand
TATATCGCGGCGTCAGCCCGATCAGCTGCTGGGAGCTCTCGACCAAGGCTCGACTGGGCAGGTTGACGCTCGATCGCGATGCGTCGGTCTGGGTCAAACAGGCCCTGAACCGTCCACGCGTCGTCGTCGCCGAGCTGACTCCTGCCGTTGCGTCGAGGGCCGGCGACTTCGACCTGGAGGAGTTCCACGGTGACCTGGCCGATCGACTGATCGTCGCGACGGCGATCGAGCTCGGAGCCGAGCTGGTCACCAAGGACAAGCGAATCCGCGGCTACGACGCGGTGCGCTCCGTCTGGTGATCCTTCAGGCCGACGTCGCGAGCAGGCGGTCCTTCTCGGCCCGGACCTCGGGGTGGTAGCAGTCCACCGCCATGCCGCCGACGCGGGCGATGCAGGCGTTGCAGTAGACGCAGCGCGGGCCGCTGTCGCCGCTCCGGAGATGCCGGTAGAGGAACGGGTCGGCGATCATCGAGCGTCCGCACGCGATCGCGTCGCACAGCCGGCCGGTGATCGCCTCCTCCATCGCCCGGCGGGAGTGGAAGCCGCCGACCGAGATCACCGGCATCTTCAGGCGCTCCTTGAAGCGCCGCGCGTACTTCAGGTTGAAGCCCTGGTAGTGCCACCAGAGGAGATTGAAGAGGACTGCGGCGAGCGGCCACCCCAGCCGCATCGCCCAGCGGCGGAGCGGCGGCAGCTGGTCCGCCGTCCCGTCGCTCAGGCTGTCGCGGAAGAAACGCCAGAACCTGCCCCGGACGACCGGTAGACCCGACTCGTAGTGACCGATGGAGACCTCGACCGCGTCGAGGCCCTCCCCTTCCATGGCGACGGCGATCTCGACCAGCTCGTCCGGCTTCAGTCCGCGCCGGAGCGGCAGCGAGTCGGCGCCGTTCAGCTTCATGATGATCGGAAAGTCGGGCCCGACCCGCGCGCGGCACGCACGGTAGATCTCCTTCAGGAGCCGGAGCCGGTTCTCGAACGAGCCCCCGTAGGCGTCCTGGCGCCGGTTGGTGTAGGGGGTCAGGAACTGACTGATCAGATAGCCATGCGCGGCGTGGAGCTGTACGCCGTCGAACCCCGCTTGCCGGCAGCGGTCGGTGGCCGCGGCGAACGCCTCGACCGCGTCACCGATCTCGTCGGCGGTCATCGGCTCCGGCTTGGTGCCCAGCGACAGCTCTTTGACGTCGGACGCCGAGAGGGCG
>JAKSBG010000411.1 GCA_022361255.1 Verrucomicrobiales bacterium | reverse complement strand
GATCGATCCGGGAGAGACCGCTCTCGATATCGTTCTCGCGGGAAGGCACGCGATGGTGAATTACTGGGGTGATGAGGACGCGAAAGAGGTGAAGGCGGCCGAGAAAGCTCTCGAAAGGGTGAATTGCGCAGAGATGAGAGACCAGGTTTGGGCCACGATGTCTCAGGGAGAACGCCAGCGCGTCCTCATCGGTCGCGCCCTGATGGCGCCGCGGATGGATATGCTCATTCTCGATGAACCCTGTGCCGGACTTGATCCGGTGGCACGTGAACATTTTCTGAGCTTCATCGAAGAACTCACCGCAAAAGGGACATTTCGTTCTCTCCTGTTGGTGACTCACCACGTGGAGGAGATTATCCCGTCGATCACGCACGCACTGGTTCTGAAGGACGGCGGTGTGATCGCCTCCGGGGAAAAGCGCCGCGCGCTCAATTCTCTGAGTTTGTCGCGAGCGTTCAATTCGGAGCTGAAGCTGCGGTCACGACTCGGACGATACCGGCTTTATTACGGAGATGAGTTTGTGCCCGAAGGCGGGCAGGTCGTGTGACCGTAGAGGTTTTGGAGGCACGCTTATGGAAGTTGCCGGGGACGGCGACCCTCCAATGGGGAAACGGAGGGTCACGGTCCTCCGTGACGGGAGGGACAATGTCGCCAGGCTCCGTCAGTTCCTCTTTGCAAACGCCCCTTTTTACAGGGTGCAAATTTCCACACCCTGCTTGAGCGAGGCGATTTTGTCTTCCCGCTTGGGAATGAATTCCTGGCCTATCCAGCCGTTGTATCCGGTGTCTGCGATCGCTTTTACAATTGCCGGATAATACAACTCCTGCGTTTCGTCGATCTCGGCGCGGCCGGGAACGCCTCCGGTGTGGTAATGGCTGAAATACTTGTGGCGTTCGCGAATTGTCGCAATGACGTCCCCTTCCATGATCTGCATGTGGTAGATGTCATAGAGCAACTTGAAGTGTTCCGATCCGACTTCTTCACAAAGCGCTGCTCCCCAACTGGAGAGATCGCACATGTAATCCTTGTGGTTCACCTTGGAATTGAGAAGCTCCATCGTCAGGGTCGCGCCGTGCTTCTCTGCTACCGGCATGAGCCGCTTCAGACCGACCGCGCAATTCTTCAGACCCTCTTCATCATCCATCCCGTCGCGGTTGCCGGAGAAACAGATGATGTTTTTGAAACCCGCCTCAACGCTTTCCTTGATCAATGGCTCGTAGATCTCAACAAGCGTGTCGTGGTGCTCCACCCGGTTGAAGCCATGGGGAATCGTGCCGATCTTCTTTTTCTTTCCACCGATTTCGACTTCCTTTGAAGGAAAACTGACCATGGCACAGTGCATATCGTGCTTTTTCATGGTCGGAAAATCTTCCGGATTCAACAGCTCGATCGATTCGAGGCCGAACTCCTTCCCGGCAGTAATGAGATCTTCGAGCGAAATGTTCCTGTAGCACCATTTGCAGGCGGAATGACGAATCTTCCCCTCAACGCCGGCTTTCTTCGCGGCTTCATCCGCTCGGGAAAAACGGGTGTTCAGGGATGCCGCGACAGCAGCAACAGTGGCAGTGGATCCGGTGACGAAAGATCGGCGGGAGGTCATTTTTTGAGAAATGGGGTAATAAGAGAAGTAAAGGAGGGAAGAATATGCCCAAAGGCCAACTTACAGCAAAGATATTCGAGTCTTAAATTCGGACGTTGAAAGTTCGAGCCGTGTGTTCGCCGCCTCACTCCCGGTTCCGGGAATCAATCCAGATCGTCACCGGTCCGTCATTCACGAGCGCGACATCCATCATCGCACCGAACTCACCGGTCCCAACCGGCTTTCCGAGACCCGCTTCCAGTTCTTTGACGAACTTCTCATACAGTGGGATCGCTGTTTCCGGTCTGGCGGCACGGTCGAAACTCGGACGCGTTCCCTTTTTCACACGAGCGTGCAGAGTGAACTGGCTTACCACGAGCGCTTCACCGCCAACATCGAGAATCGAATGATTCATCTTTCCCTCGTCGTCTTCGAAGACGCGCAGG
>JAKSBG010000177.1 GCA_022361255.1 Verrucomicrobiales bacterium | reverse complement strand
GCTTCTTTGTAAGAAATGAGTTCGATATGTAAAGATTGGGCAAGATGATTGGGTTGACAGATGATTTCCACCTTCATGCTATTCACTAGGTTTACAGCCAGATTATATGAGGTAGAAGTGATAAAGTAAAGCCAATAGGACGAAAGGCGAGGACTCATTACAGGGAGGGTAATGATATTTCTTTTCAGATTTCTTACTTCGGCATATTGCAGAAGCATCTCTTTATATGTTAATACTTCAGGACCGCCAATGTCATAAGTTTGGTTGGTGCAATATTTAGAATCAATTACATTTAAAAGAAAGTCAATTACATTTCGGATAGCAATAGGTTGGCATTTTGTATACAGCCATTTGGGAGTGATCATGAAGGGAAGCTTTTCTACCAAATCACGAATAATTTCGAAAGATGCACTGCCTGAGCCAACAATAATCCCAGCCCTTAAAATGGTATAATAGCTTCTGCTTTGTTTTAGAATGTCTTCCACCTCTTTTCTCGACTGTAAATGTTTCGAAAGCTTATCCTCATTGGCAATGCCACTCAAATAAATTATCTGGCGATTTTCAGTCTTTTTCAGATAATCGATAAAATTCTGAGCACATTGTTTCTCCAACTGATCAAAGTCTTCGGTGCCATGTAACATCGAATGGATCAGGTAGTAACTTACCTCAATATCTTTAGGGATTTTCTCCAGGGTTTTGGCCTGTAATAAATCAACCTCAATCAGATGTAAATTGGGATGTAAAAGCTCTTTGTGCGTAAATCTTTGCTTGTTTCTCACACAACAAAATACGATATGTCCCTGTTCCAAAAGAATGGGAAGTAAACGTTTTCCGATATAGCCGTTTGCCCCGGTAAGTAATATTCGCATATTCTAAATTTACTATTCTAATTTCAAATCTATCATCGTTTCTTCAATGCTTCTTTACGCAATTCCTCAATAAAATCAGTCTTGATCCAGTATAGGTCAAGATTCCCATTCTGAGGTGAAATGGCACTTTTCTTAATCTCTTTTAATACAGGTTTTTTTTTTTTTTTTTTCTTATTATT
>JAKSBG010000513.1 GCA_022361255.1 Verrucomicrobiales bacterium | reverse complement strand
TCAAAAAATCTTCTTTTCCAGTGCGCCGCGGATCACTGGCGGCAGCCTTCCAGCAGGGTATCGAGAAAATCAGCGATTCCTTCAAGCGCCTCTTTGTGATCACCATCATCGAGAACGGTCAAGCAGGCGCGGCTTTTCCCGATCAGATCCTGCCCCGTGTCGATCGCGGCTTCGATCGATCCGACATAGTCGGCAATGTTTGCGAGAGCGGAAACATCGAGCGGTTCTTTCTGAATGAGGAGACGGTGAAGCTTCTCCCGCTGCTTTTCACTCGAGCTTTCCAGCAAATTCAAAATCGGCAGGGTCAGTTTGCCCTTGTTGAGATCTGTCCGGAGCGTTTTCCCGAATTCCGTTTCTTCACCGATCAGGTCGATGCAGTCGTCGTAAATCTGGTAGGCGGTCCCGATCGAGAGCCCGAACTCACGGAGCGTCTCGCAAACCGCGTCCGAGCTTCCGTTCAGACGCGCCCCGAGCTCCATCGCAGAAGCGAAGAGAGCAGCCGTTTTCTTTTCGATGATATCGAAATAATCCTCCTTCGACAGTTTCATGTCGAAGCGACGTTGCGTCTGGATGATTTCTCCACTGCAGACGGCATTTGCCGAAATGGCGACGCGACGACCGATTTCCCTGTCATCGAATTCGGTGGAAAGCATCAGGGCGTGGGAAAAAAGACAATCGCCGAGCAAAACGCTGAGCGCATCGCCCCACTTCGCATTCGCGGTCGGAGCCTGCCTGCGGATTTCTGCTCCGTCGATAATGTCGTCATGAACGAGAGTGGCGACGTGGATCAACTCCAGGACAACAGCCAGTTTCTGGTGGTCGTCAGTCACCTCCCCGGTCGCTCCGCCGGCAAGAAAGGTCAACGCCGGACGGATTCTCTTCCCGGAAGTATTCAGGATGTAACCGACGTAGGGCTCCACTGCCGGATCAAATTCCTCAGCCTGAGCGCGGATCAGCTTCTCTACACGATCCAGTTGAGGTCGCAGAAACGCAAAAGGAGAGAGTGTGTCCTCCATTTCCTCGCCACGTTTCACCAGGTTGTTTTCGGATGTCATGATTCGATTTTTCCGCAGGCGCTACTGAATCGGGATCGGACGAAAAGTCAATCACTCGTCTTTTGCGATTCCTGCGCTCCACATTCACATACTCTTGCTATAGAATACGATTCAGAGTTGCCGGCGGGAACCTGTTCCCGTCAGGAATTCAGCGTTGCGTTTCCCCATACGCGATGCCGCCACCCGATTCAAGGCGGCAAATACCCTTTGCATCGCTCGCCACTCCAGAATACTTTCGTCACGTGAATATGAATATCTTAGCTTTAGGTGCCCTCGGAATGCCGGAGATGATCGCCATCTTCCTGGTTGTCCTTCTTCTTTTCGGAGCCAAAAAGATCCCCGAACTGGCGCGTGGCGTCGGAAAAGGAATGGGCGAATTCAAAAAGGCGAAAGACGAATTCGAGCGCGAAATCAAGGAAGGTGAAGTGGAAGGTGCCAGAGAGTGGGAGCGCAAGCCCTCGTCCTCTGACTCCGTAGCTTCATCCGATGCGGATCACAGCGATCCCCACCACGGTGAGGAAGATAAAGCCTGATCCGGCGACTTCGAATACGCGTCGCAGAATGATCTACGATACGGCAACTCGACTCGTTCGAGTTGCCGTTTTTTGTGCACTTTTGTCCCCATTTCTCAATGCTCGAACCGCAGCGCAGGAATCGACGACCGCTCCGGTCACAGTGGTTTTCTACAACTTGAAAAACTACCTTTCGATGGATCGCCGCGTTGACGGTGAGGTCCTCGAAGGCGCCCCGAAACCGGACAAAGAAATCAAGCCACTGGTCGAAGCGATCAAGGTGATGCAGCCCGACATTCTCGGTGTCTGCGAAATCGGCGATCTTTCCCATCTCAACGATCTGCAGGCGCGGTTGAAAACAGCCGGGATCGATCTTCCCGAAACGGAGCTCGTCACTGCGGCCAGCGGCTTCAACCGGAACCTCGCTCTCCTCTCGCGTTTTCCCATCATCGCACGAAACAGCCGCGATGACTATTCCTATAACATCGGGGATCTCAAACTCCCCTTTCAGCGCGGCGTCCTCGACGTCACTCTGCGCATCAATCCTCAGTATCACCTCCGCTACATCGGGCTCCATCTGAAATCAAAACGCGAAATTCCCGAAGCCGACCAGGCCCTGATGCGCCTGAATGAAGCGCAGCTGGCACGCGAACACATCGACCGGATTTTCGAGGAGGAGCCCGGAACCAACCTTCTTGTTTCCGGTGATTTCAACGACCTCCGCATTGAGCCGCCTGTCAAAGCGTTGCAGGGCCGCTTCGGGAGAAAAGACTACCTCAGCTCCCTGACGCTCGACGACAAATACGGGTTTCGATGGACGCACCACTGGAGCTTCGCCGATTCCTATTCCCGGTTCGATTACGTGCTTTACAGCAAAGGGATCAGCAAAGAGATCGATCGCGACCAGTCCCACATCTACCACTGGGACGATTGGGACAAGGCCAGCGACCATCGCCCGCTCGTGGTGAGGGTCGTGCCGGTGGATGAGTGAAGCCGCCGAACTCCGGACCAGACTCCGGGGGCACGGTGCAGGGCGGCTGCCTCCCGCATCTCGCCCCCTCTCCCGAAAGCGAACCTTCTCAAAATCTTACGCCACTTTTTACCCCTTAAACGCGTTATTGTTCGAATTCGGGAGATTCTCTATTCTCCAAGGTGGGCTGATCGATCCTTTTTCATCGGCCAAACTTGCTGAAATGAAACG
>JAKSBG010000406.1 GCA_022361255.1 Verrucomicrobiales bacterium | reverse complement strand
TGTTGCGCCCCCTCGTGGAGGTGACTCTCGATCATGATGGAACGAATCGACGTGTCGCCAGTCGCAATCTGGGCGCCGATCTCAGCACACACGGCGGGCTGATTTTTGTAGTCTTTCCCGCTGTTCGCGTGGCTGCAATCGATCATGATGGACGGATCGAGCCCGGCATTTTCCATCGCCTTGCGAACTTCGGCGACGCTTTCGCCGTCAAAATTCGGCCCGCTTTTTCCGCCGCGCAGAATGATGTGGCAGGTTTCGTTGCCCTTGGTGGCAACGATCGCGCTGTCGCCCGCCTTGGTGACGGAAAGAAAACGGTGTGGTTTGCTCGATGCCTGAATCGCGTCGATCGCAATCTGGTAATTTCCTTCCGTTCCGTTCTTGAAGCCGACCGGCATGGATAATCCGGAGGCAAGCTCGCGGTGGAGCTGACATTCGGTGGTGCGCGCACCAATCGCTCCCCAGCTGATCAAATCGGCGTAGAATTGCGGGCTGATCGTGTCGAGAAACTCCGTGCCGGCACCCAGACCTTTCTCCGCGATGTCGAGGAGAAGCTTGCGCGCAGTCGTGAGACCGCGGTTGATCTGGTAGGATTGATCGAGGTCCGGGTCATTGATGAGACCTTTCCATCCAACCGTTGTCCGGGGCTTCTCAAAATACACTCGCATCACGAGAAGCACGTCGTCCTTTACTTCCTCCTGAAGCTTCGCAAGGCGGTCGGCGTATTCGAGAGCTGCCTTGGTGTCGTGAATGGAGCAGGGGCCGACAACCGCGAGAATACGGTTGTCGGAGCCGCTCAAAATGGCTTCCGATTCACTCCGGGCCGTGGCAACAGTGTTGCGGGCCTCTTCAGAAACAGGGATCTGCTCCATCAGGATCGTGGGAGCAATGAGCTGCTGAATGGAATCGATACGAACGTCGTCTAGTGGGATGGACATGAGGCGGCAACTAAAGCACTCGTTCCCCAGAGCGGGAAAGGAAAAAATCCGGCTTTTTCCGTGCTGATTTTGCGTTTCGGGATTGAGCCTTCTCTTTTCGTCCCGTAGCCTCCCCGTCAATGGATAAACGACGCCACCTCAGAAAAGACCCCCGGGACTTCACCGGCGGGGGAATTTTTGGACTTCCCAAGAAATTCGGATCAACCGGAGACAAGGAGATTGACGCGAAAATCAAGGCGCTCGTCGACGACTGGGCCTGTGACACTTCGAGTGAATTGATCCAGGAGCTCATCGTCACGGCACTGAAAATGGGGCGTGACTGCCCGCCGGAAGGGGATTTGAAGCTCTACAACCGGGCTCTGAAAGAAATGCGGAAATCGAGTAGCGTTTTCGCTCCCTACGTGGAGGAGCGGAAGATTTCGATCTTCGGAAGCGCGCGAACAAAGCCGGATGAACCGGAATACCAGGCGGCGGTGGAATTTGCCAAACGCATGCGCGACGCCGGTTTTATGTCGATCACTGGCGCCGGACCCGGGATTATGGAGGCCGCGCAGGAGGGCTCCGGGCGGAACGGGAGCTTCGGGCTCAACATCAAGTTGCCGTTCGAGCAGGGGGCGAATCCCCACATCGACGGCGATGAGAAACTTATCAATTTCAATTACTTCTTCACCCGCAAGCTTGCTTTCGTGAAGGAGAGCGACGCGATTGCCGCCATGCCCGGTGGCTTCGGAACGATGGATGAGCTTTTCGAAGTCCTGACATTGATCCAGACCGGCAAAGCGCAGGTCGTACCCATCGTGCTCGTTGATGCGAAGGGGGGAACCTACTGGAAAACCTGGTTTCAGTTCGTGAAAGATCATCTCTTCCGTCTCGGGCTGATTTCGGAGGAGGACTTCAATCTCTTCAAAATCACATCCGACATCGATGAAGCGGTTTCCGAGATTACCGATTTCTATACGAACTTTCACAGCTACCGCTACGTGAAGCACCGTCTCGTCATGAGACTGCAGAAGCCGGTGAGCAAAGAGATGCTGGCGGAGCTGAACAAAAACTATATTGATCTACTTGAAGAGGGCGAATTTGAAACCTGTCAGGCCCTCCCCGAGGAAAATGACGAGCCTCACCTCGCCGATCTTCCCCGTCTCATCTGCGTGAAAAAGCGCGGTCTCGCCGGGCGCTTCAGGCAACTGATCGACTATGTGAACTCGGCAGGGTAGAAACCGGTATATGTCGGGCGAAATTCCCGCACAAAGCCTCGCAACCATCACCGCATGCCCGACCTTTCCCACGAAAAACAATGCCAACGCGACGGCTTTTCGGTGGTTGCTGGGATTGATGAAGCGGGACGGGGGCCCCTTGCCGGACCGGTTTCGGTGGCGGCGGTGATTTTGCCCGACGGATTCAGGCATCCAAAGCTGAATGACTCAAAGCAGCTCTCCGAAAAAGTGAGGGAAGCGATATACGAAGAAATCACGGGGGACGCATCGATCGCATGGTCGTCCGTCATGGTCGAAGCCGGGGAGATTGACCGGATCAATATTCTCCAGGCGACATGGGAGGGAATGCGTCGTGCGTTTCTGGGGTTGGATCCCGGCGCCGATTACGCCCTGATTGACGGCAAGCCGGTCCGCGATTTCCCGGCACCGCACACCGGTTTGGTGAAAGGGGATTCGATCAGTTTGAGCATCGCGGCTGCGAGCGTGATTGCGAAAGTGGAGCGAGACAGATTGATGGTGCGATACGCGGAGAAGTATCCCGAATACGGTTTCGAAAGGCATAAAGGATACGGGACGAAAATTCATCGGGAGGCGTTGCGGGAGCACGGACCCTGTCCGATCCATCGCCACAGCTTTGCCCCCGTGGCGGAGGCGGCAGCACTTTTTGCGGAGACGTGAGCGCGAACCGGCCATCCTTGAAGCTGCAGCAAAGCCGCCTCGAGCGAGCGCGTGACAGGGCGCTGGGATGGCTGTATCGCAAATGGGACTTTGAGCTGGAAACCCCTGTCGAGTTTCCTGACAAAGAAACAATGGAACGCGGCGAGTGGAACCGATGGGTCGGGGAGACCGGCGAGAGGCTGGCTGCGAAATACCTGCGTCAGAACGGGTGCCGGATTCTCTATCGCAACTATCGGGCACGGGGAGGAGGAGAAGTCGACATTGTCTGCCGCGACGGAAACTTTCTTGTTTTTACCGAAGTGAAAGCGAGGACCAGTCTCGACTACGGCCGCCCTTCAAAGGCGGTGAATGAGGCGAAGCAGAAATTAATCATCCGGGGAGCGAACGCCTGGCTGCGACAACTCAATTTTCCGGAGATCGCCTTCCGCTTCGATGTCGTGGAGGTCGTCCTGCAGGACCGCGAGGTTCCGGATGTGACCTGGATTCAGGAAGCTTTTACGACGCCGCAGGTCGGGCTCGGGCTGTAGCGTACGGTTTGCTCTCAAGCAGTATCGTCAAACGCAAGTGCGATCGCGCAAGCATCTCAGCTATCAGGGACGAAAGGACAGCCTATTTTCGCACCAAGTAGTGCAGCATCCATTCGTCGTGGTTGATTTCGAAATCGTAGTCCTGTCCGCGAGAGTCCCACACTTTCTCAAGGACGAAGCCCAGATCTTCGAGGCGCTCAAGCTGTACTCGCGGATCGATGTAGTAGGTCGTAACCATATCCGCATAGTCGACGAGACAGGCCCATCCTCTTTCACGGGCTTCCTGCACATTCACCTTCCGGTTGAGCCAGCGCAGACGTGCCGAGATCAAGGCCCGCCACAGCAGGCCGAGTGGTTTGAGAATCCCGGAGAGCCTTCGCGGAACCGGCGGACGGAACGGAAAAGCGTCCAGCGAATGGGTGGAGAAAAAGAACCATCCTCCGGGTTTCAACACCCGTTTGATCTCCTGAAACGCTTCTTCACGACCCTCGGGATCGATGTAGTCGATGCCGTTGTAGCTGAAGAGAATGAAGTCGAATGACTCGTCTCCGTAGCGCGACAGATCGCGGGCGTCTCCTACAGAAAAAGTGCGATGCGCTGCGGCGGGAAACACGTTCTGACAATGCTCAATTCTTCCCGGCGCGTAGTCGATGGCATCGTAGCGTTTCGCGTTCTGACTGAATACCCACGCCGTCCGTCCGGCACCGACGCCGAGGTCCAGAACGGCGAAATCCGCCCACTGTTCCCGGAACTGCTCGAGCACGAGAATCTCGGCGGGAAACAGAAAGAGATTTCCGTAGTCGATCACCGGTTGATCGTACACCGCCCGGTTTTCCTCCATCTTCTCTTTGAGTTGATCGCACATCACGGAGTCGTCGTATGGGGCCGTCGCATGCGCTGGCGTTGATTCCAGCAAAACTCCTGCACTTTCGGTGGAAGGTGATGATACCAGACCCGGCGAAAGATTTGCTTTGGGGAATTCTCGACGATGCGGCTGCGGAGAGTCATCGATTCTTCGAAGACCCACTCCTCAAACGCTTCACGATCCTCATCGTGATAGAAATGATCAAGAATTTCGACAGTGAGAGGGGAATCGTTGCGAATCCAGTCCGGAACCAGCTTGTTCAGTGTCTTCACGTCTTGAATGGCCTTGTTGATTCCGCGCCCTGCGCAGGGGCAGATTCGACCGTAGGCGTCCCCGATGAGGACGAGACCGGGCTGGAGAAAACCTTCCGACTTCATCACGCTGACAGAACCACATTCGATGTCGCCGGTGACTTCGAAGGTTCCCGTGAGATCCATTAGTTTCGGGGCGAGCCGTTTCAGAATATCGGTGGAGTCACCCTTGATAAAATTTCGCTGTCTGTCGTCGCCTGCAGGCCAGTAGGTAAAGAGATTTGCGCGAAAACCGCCCTCCGGAGTCGGGAAAATATTCATGTAATCAGCTCCGTCCTGACAAATGCGGACCGTTGCCGATGCCGCAGGGAGCTGAAAGCTAGCATCAGTGTTCAGGTTGAATCCAAAGGTGGAGGAATGATTGCGACTCAGAATTTTGCGCCTGACTCCCAGTTTTTTTAGAAATGCAGTCGAAGAACCGGTCGCGACCACGAAAAGTTTGGACGTTATTTTTTCTCCGGATCGTTCGAGGGCAATTTCCTGTGAACCCGGGGAATTTCTCACGGATTTCACTCGGTCCGTAAAAACACAAACTTGATCGTTTTGCTTCAATGCATTGCGAATCTGCCCGACGAGAAGCCACAGTGGGACGGAGAAATCAACTTCATCCGTGATGCGCTCGACCCTTCCTCCTTTGATGACCGCAGTATTTTGTAAGGGAATTGCCACTCCATCAATGAGTTTTCCGAGGCCAAAGGCGCGCATATCCCCAATCGCGAGGGAGGAAATGCGTTCCGCCCGAAAGAAGGGGGCGGCAAAGTCGCGCTCGTCGATCAGAGCTACCCGCATTCCTTTGCGGGAGAGAGTCCAGGCTGCGAGGCTGCCTGCAATCCCGCCTCCGGCGATCGCTACATCGAAATGCTGCTCGGAAGGCTCACTCATGAAGTTGCCAGCGCTGCGGTAGATGCCGGTTTGCTTGCGTCGCTGTGGTGGGATTCACTCTTTTTCGCGGGAGTGAAGAGCGCGTTGTATTCGAATTCGTGGTCCAGTTCGTAGCCGACGCTTTCGAGAAAGGCGATGACGCTTTCCCGCGAGGAGTTGAAGCCATTCAAATTCCCGTCGTAGAGTTCCATCACGATGGTCGGTTTGTGTTCGCGAAGGAGGGTTTCCATTCCGCGCAGAGCACGTTCTTCTGCTCCTTCGATGTCCATTTTGATCAGGCCGACGCGTTTTCCTGTTTCCGTGAGAAAGTCGTGAAAGGGCTCAAAGCGGTCGAGCGCAGCCACCTCGACTTCAAAACGTCCTCCTTCGCGGTATCCTTCCGTTGGTGCTTCGAGAGCCGCCTGACCGACATGAGCGGGAGGCTCGACGAATGTCGCGACTCCATCCTCGTTCGAGAGAGCGGTCCGGAACGGGCGAACGAGATCGCCCAGGTTATTTACTTCAATTGAGCGGACAAGCCGGGAAGCTGTTTCCGGGCTGGGTTCGAAGGCGGCTACGGGGCATCCGATGTCTTTCGCGACACCGAGACTGTGCAACCCCAGATTGGCACCGACATCAAGAAATACGGTGTCTTGGCTCGCCAAATCGCGAAGCAGCGCTGAAGTGCTCTTTTCGTATTCTCCAAAGTATCGGAACCAACGCGAAAGATGGTCTCCGGGCCGGACGAAAAGCTTCACTCCGGATTTCATGGTTATTGGCTGCGGCAGACCATCAAGACGGGCCTTTGCCTCATCTGAAAGCAGCATGAAGAAACGATATCTGCCTTTGGGAAAGGGCCACAGATAACAAAATTTAATAAAAAGTTCTGCAAGCATTTCTGAAAATTTAAAAATTAATAAAATTAGTATTTTCCATAAAGAATGTCAACGCCCGAGTTGTTAGGCAGAAACTGAATCGACGAGAGGGATGCCGCTTGTTCACAGGCCTCGTTTCGGCTATATCCGGAACCATGATTGATTGTCAGAAACTGGTATCCCGTCGCTCAGCGATCCAACTTTTGACCGCTGCAGCACTTGCGCAGAAGGCGACGGCGGATGTCACTGCAGGATCCGGATTCCGCATCGGATCTACAGATTGGTCGATCGGTCACAAGCAGGACCCCGGGGCCTTCGCGACGGCGAAGCGAATTGGATTGGAAGGGGTTCAGGTCAGTTTCAGCACGCCGGGTTCGGATTTTGATCTTCGGGAAGAGGGAGTGCGCGAGCGATACTACGAACAGGTCGAGAAGACCGGT